>NZ_JBLQGP010000006.1:0-201225 GCF_047806685.1 Thauera sp. WH-1 | reverse complement strand
CCGCTCGATCACCACCCAGTCGATGTTCTGGCAGACCCTGCTGCCCGAGCAGAAGCTGCAGATGGATGCCATCCACAGCTTCACCGAGCAAGTGGCAAAGCTCGGGCCCATCACCCACGTGCGCTTCAACATCTTCCCCGACGGCGGCGTCTCGCGCCTGCGCCTGTGGGGCAAGGTCGAGGCGAAGTAAATGAGCGCCCTGCCCCTGGCCGTGCAGCCCCTCACCCGCGAGGCTTTCGCCCCCTTCGGCGAGGTCATCGAGGCGAGCGATGCCGCCCAGCACTTCACCATCAACGCCGGCAACACCGAGCGCTACCACGACCTCGCCCACATCGAGCCCGGCCCCGACGGGCGCGTCATCGTCTCGCTCTTTCGCGGCCAGCCGCGCAGCCTGCCCTTCACCGTCACCATGATGGAGCGCCACCCGCTCGCCTCCCAGGCCTTCATCCCGATGTCGGGCAAGCCCTATCTGGTGGTGGTCGCCCCCGCCGGCGCGCCCCCCAAGGCCGGGGACCTGAAGGTCTTCCTCGCCCGCGGCGACCAGGGCGTCAACTACGCCACCGGCGTCTGGCACCACCCGCTGCTCGCGCTCGAGACCGTGTGCGACTTCATCGTCATCGATCGCAGCGGGCCGGGACACAACTGCGACGAGGTCCAGCTCGACCGCCCGGGCGTCATCGATGCGCGAGCGCAGCAGGCTGCAGACTGAATCGGCTTCTCCCATACACCTGCGCGCGGGGGATGCCGGCTCCCCCAATGATCGCTGCATTGCAACAATACACGGAAGCTGATGGGCGCTATCCGCACCAGCCTGCCCCGGCTGCGGCCTTGACACCTAGACTCTCACGCTCAGGCATCGCCGCAGCCGTGCGCACGGCACGCGCCCGCTGCCCGACACCCCCCACCCCTGAAGTCCACACACCCTGCCGCCCATGCTCCTCGGTTTATCGCTGTTCTACGTCGGTGCCGTCCTGATCCTGAACGGTCTGTGGATGCTCGGCCGCATCGGCGATCGCGAGATCTCGGTCATCAATGTCTTCACCGGCGGCCTGACCCTGCTGGTGGCGCTCAAACTCGCCTTCGGCGAGGGCGCCGACGGCGCATCGATCAAGGCGGCAGCATTGTCGCTGCTGTTCTCCTTCACCTACCTGTGGGTCGCCTTCAACCGCTTCACCGGGGCGGACGGACGCGGGCTGGGCTGGTTCAGCCTGTTCGTGGCGATCACGGCCGTCCCGGTGGCAATCGATACTCTGAGTATCGCCTCGAGCACCTGGGACTGGTGGCTCGGGCTATCGTGGGCGGCCTGGGCCGTGCTGTGGCTGCTGTTCTTCCTGATGCTGGCGCTGCACAAGCCGATCACCCGCCTCACTGCCGGTGTCGCCATCGGCCAGGGCATCTTCACCGGCTGGCTGCCGGGCTACCTGCTGCTGTCCGGCGCCTTGCGCTAGGACGCCGGCCCCAACGCGGGCCGCCCGCGCCCCCGTCCTGTCTCCTCGAAGCAGAACGGCCACGTCCCTCGCCGGGCGTGGCCGTTCTGCCTTGCGCCGCCGCAGGTTCGCCACAGCCCCGCCACTCGCGCTCGTGCTCATCCATCGACATATAAGTTTTTGTATTCGGCTTATTAACGAAGCCACGCTGCGCGCCGCCTTGCACTGCCTAGACTTGGCCCAGGTCAGTGATGATCGCCGCCCGAACGACAGGCCAGGCCGACGCTGCGGAGCGGAACGATAACCATACAAGCAAGGAGACAAACATGTCCGACACCACCCGGGACGCCGTCGCACAAGGCGTCCATCCCGTCGATGAGCGGCTGCCCAATGGCCGGCTATTCACCCTCGGCCTGCAGCATGTGCTGGTGATGTATGCCGGCGCCGTTGCCGTACCGCTGATCATCGGCCGCGCCCTGAACCTGAGCCCGGAGCAGGTCGCCCTGCTGATCTCCGCCGACCTGTTCTGCTGCGGCCTGGTCACCCTGATCCAGTCGCTCGGGTTCGGTCGCCACTTCGGCATCAAGCTGCCGGTGATGATGGGCGTCACCTTCGCCGCGGTCGGCCCGATGGTGGCGATGGCCAATGTCCAGGGCGGCCCGGAAGGCGCCCGCGCGATCTTCGGCGCCATCATCGGTGCGGGCCTGATCTCGATCTTCATCGCGCCGCTGATGAGCCGGCTGTTGCGCTTCTTCCCGCCGGTGGTGACCGGCACCATCATCGCCATCATCGGCATCAGCCTGATGCGGGTGGGCATCGGCTGGGCCATGGGCGGGCCGGCCCACCTTGCCCAGAGCGTCGATGTGCCGGCGCTGGTACAGATGGTCGATGGCGCGCGCGACCAGGCGGAAGCCGCCGGCACGGCGCTGACCAAGCTGCCCGGCGCGATCCCGATGGTCGACAACGCCGGCTACGGCGCGCTCGACAACATGGCAGTGGCTGCCTTCGTGCTCGTCGCCATCCTGCTGCTGGTGCGCTACGGCAAGGGTTTCGTGGCCAACATCGCGGTGCTGCTGGGCATCGTGCTGGGCTGCGTGGTGGCTGCCGGCATGGGCAAGATGCATTTCGACCAGGTGGCGAAGGCCGACTGGTTTGATGTCGTCACCCCCTTCGCCTTCGGCATGCCGACCTTCGACATCGTCATGATCCTGACCATGACGCTGGTGATGGTGGTGGTGATGATCGAGTCGACCGGCATGTTCCTCGCGCTGTCGGACATCACCGGCAAGCGCATCAGCCAGAAGGAACTCGCCGCCGGCCTGCGCACCGACGGCCTGGGCACGGTGATCGGCGGCATGTTCAACACCTTCCCCTACACCAGCTTCTCGCAGAACGTCGGCCTGGTCGGGGTCACCGGGGTCAAGAGCCGCTGGGTGTGCGTGGCTGCCGGCGTGATCATGATCGTGCTCGGCCTGCTGCCGAAGATGGCCGCGCTGGTCGAGTCGGTGCCGACCTTCGTGCTCGGCGGCGCCGGCCTGGTGATGTTCGGCATGGTCGCCGCCACTGGCATCCGCATCCTCGCCAACGTCGACTTCAAGACCAACCGCAACAACCTGTACATCGTCGCCATCTCGATCGGCGTCGGCATGATCCCGCTGGTCGCACCGCGCTGGACACAGCACATGGCCCACGGCCTGCATCCGCTGCTCGAGTCCGGCATCCTGCTGACCGCAATCTCAGCGGTGGCGCTGAACCTGTACTTCAACGGCGGTCGCAAGGAAGACGAGGCCGCCAGCGTCGCCGCCGCCAAGCTTGCCGAAGCGCACTGATCGGCCTACCCGGCCCGCCGCCTGCGGGCCCTGCGGCGCACCTCGACTCGGCGCGGCCTTCAGGCCGCGCCGATTTGTCGTCCTTGCGATCGACCCTAGGCGCCCGTCGCCGCACGCGTGTCGCCCTCCGCCCCTGCGCCGGCTCCACGCTGCGCGCCGCCCCCGCCGCCCACGAGGCCTTCCCAATACCCGGGCGCGTTGTAGATCTCCTTCAGATAGTCGATGAATCGCCGCACCTTGGCCGGCAGGTGGCGCTGCTGCGGATACACGGCCTGGATGTCATAGCTCGGGACGGCGAACTCGTCGAGCACCGTAACCAGCTCGCCGCGCTTGAGCTCGGCCTGGATCTCCCAGGTCGAGCGCCAGCCTACGCCCAGGCCCTGCCTGACCCAGCCGAACAGCAGCTCGCCGTCGTTGCAGGCGAGGTCGCCCTCGACGCGCACCGCGAACAGCTTGCCCTCGCGCAGGAAGGACCAGCCGCGCTGCTGGCCGCCGGCGAGGTTGAAGGCGAGGCAGTTGTGGCGGACCAGGTCCTCGGGCTGGCGCGGGATGCCGTGGCGCTCGAAATAGTCGGGCGTGCCGCACACCACCCGCCGGTTGGGAAACAGCCGCACCGCGACGTAGTTGGGGTCGGTGACCTCGCCGATGCGGATCGCCATGTCATAGCCCTCGCGCACCAGGTCGACCACGCTGTCGGTGAAGTTGAAGGACATCCTGAGTTCGGGATGCCGCGCCTTGAAGGCCGGTGCGTGCGGCGCCACATGGCGGCGGCCGAAGGCGGCCGGTGCCGACACCACGAGGTGACCGCGCACCACGTTGCGCCCGGCACTGACGCCACGCTCGATCTCGTCGAACTCGCGCAGCAACTGGCGGCACTGCTCGAGAAACTGCTCGCCGAGCTCGGTCAGCGTCAGCCCGCGCGTGGAACGGTGCATCAGCTTGACGCCGAGGCGCTTCTCGAGGCCATCGAGGCGCCGCCCCATCACCACCGGGGTGACCCCCTCGACCAGTGCCGCGGCCGCAAAGCTGCCCTTCTCGGCAACCAGCGCAAAGCTGCGTATCTCGGTATGGCGATCCATGGTACTCAATACTCAAAGTATCGACAGAAGCGATTTATACACCCATTCACGACGCCTCGCCCAATCCCTATCCTGCAGCCATCGATTTCAACAACATCCCCTACGAGGAGACAGCAAATGGCCCGCATGAGAGCAGTCGACGCCGCCGCCGCGGTGATGCGCAAGGAAGGCGTGAGCACCGTGTTCGGTGTGCCCGGCGCCGCGATCAACCCGCTTTACTCGGCGATGAAGAAGAACGGCGGCTTCAAGCACATCCTCGGCCGCCACGTCGAGGGCGCCTCGCACATGGCCGAGGGTTACACCCGCGCCAAGGCCGGCAACATCGGCGTGTGCATCGGCACCTCCGGCCCGGCCGGCACCGACATGATCACCGGCCTGTACTCGGCCGCGGCCGACTCCATCCCCATCCTGTGCATCACCGGCCAGGCGCCGCGGGCCCGCCTGTACAAGGAGGACTTCCAGGCGGTGGACATCGAGTCCATCGCCAAGCCGGTGACCAAGTGGGCGGTGACCGTGCGCGAGCCGGCCCTGGTGCCGCGCGTGTTCCAGCAGGCCTTCAGCATCATGCGCTCGGGCCGCCCGGGGCCGGTGCTGATCGATCTGCCCTTCGACGTGCAGATGGCCGAGATCGAGTTCGACATCGACACCTACGAGCCGCTGCCCGCCTACAAGCCGGCCGCCACCCGCGCCCAGGCCGAGAAGGCGATGGCCATGCTCAACGCCGCCGAGCGCCCGCTGATCGTCGCCGGCGGAGGGGTGCACAACGCCGACGCCGTCGCGCGCCTGCAGGAATTCGCCGAACTCACCGGCGTGCCGGTGATCCCGACCCTGATGGGCTGGGGCAGCATCCCCGACGACCACCCGCTGATGGCCGGCATGGTCGGCCTGCAGACTTCGCACCGCTATGGCAACGCGACCATGCTGGCGTCGGACTTCGTGTTCGGCATCGGCAACCGCTGGGCCAACCGCCACACCGGCTCGGTCGAGGTCTATACCGAGGGACGCAAGTTCGTGCATGTGGACATCGAGCCGACCCAGATCGGCCGCGTGTTCGGCCCCGACTACGGCATCGTGTCCGATGCCGGCGCGGCGCTCGACCGCCTGCTCGAGGTGGCGCGCGAGATGAAGGCTGCCGGCACGCTGCGCGAGCGCAGCGCCTGGGTGGCCGAGTGCCAGGAGCGCAAGCGCACACTGCAGCGCAAGACCCACTTCGACGCCACGCCGATGAAGCCGCAGCGCGTGTACGAGGAGATGAACCGCGCCTTCGGCAAGGACACCTGCTACGTTAGCACGATCGGCCTGTCGCAGATTGCCGCCGCGCAGTTCCTGCATGTGTACAAGCCGCGCCACTGGATCAACTGCGGCCAGGCCGGCCCGCTCGGCTGGACCATCCCGGCGGCATTGGGCGTGTGCGCGGCCGACCCGGAGCGCCGCGTGGTGGCGATCTCGGGCGATTACGACTTCCAGTTCATGATCGAGGAGCTGGCGGTGGGCGCGCAGTTCAAGCTGCCTTACCTGCACGTGCTGGTGAATAACGCCTATCTCGGCCTGATCCGGCAATCGCAGCGTGGCTTCGACATGGATTACTGTGTGCAGCTCGCGTTCGAGAACATCAACGCACCCGAGACCGAGGGCTATGGGGTGGATCATGTTGCCGTGGTCGAAGGCTTGGGCTGCAAGGCGATCCGCGTGCGCAAGGCTGAAGACATCCAGCCCGCCTTTGCCCAGGCGCAGCAGTGGATGGAAGAATTCCGCGTGCCGGTGGTGGTCGAGATCATCCTCGAGCGCGTGACCAACATCTCGATGGGCACCGAGATCAACGCCATCAACGAGTTCGAGGAGCTCGCCGAACGCGGCGCGGACGCCCCGACCGCGATCTCGATGCTCGACTGAGTACATCGCTGCGGGAGTCGGCCCTGGCCGCTCCCGCCCTGCCCGCCCGCAACTGAAAACCGGAGACACGGACATGCCGAAGTTCAACGCCAACCTCACCATGCTCTTCAACGAAGTGCCCTTCCTCGATCGCTTCCAGGCGGCCGCCGAAGCCGGCTTCAAGGGCGTGGAGTTCCTCTTCCCCTACGCCTTCGACAAGGGCGAGATCGCCGAGCGCCTCGACAGGCACGGCCTCGTCCAGGTGCTGCACAACCTGCCGGCGGGCAACTGGGAAGGGGGCGAACGTGGCATCGCCTGTCATCCGGACCGCGTCGGCGAGTTCCAGGACGGCGTCGGCCGCGCGATCGACTACGCCACCGCACTCGGCTGCAAGCAGGTGAATTGCCTGGCCGGCATCGCGCCCACCGGTGTCGACGCGGAAAAGGTGCATGAAACCTTCGTCGCCAACCTCCGCTTCGCCGCCGCCAAGCTCGAGGCAGCGGGCATCCGCCTGCTGGTGGAGCCGATCAACACCTTCGACATCCCGGGCTTCTACCTCAACCGCAGCGCGCAAGCGATCGCACTGATCGACGAGGTCGGCTCACCCAACCTGTACCTGCAGCACGACATCTATCACATGCAGCGCATGGAGGGCGATCTGGCCAACACCATCGCCCGCCACCTGCCGAAGATCGCCCACATGCAGATCGCCGACAACCCGGGCCGCAACGAGCCGGGAACGGGCGAGATCAACTACGCCTGGCTGTTCCGCTTCATCGACCGGCTCGGCTACGACGGCTGGATCGGCTGCGAATACAAGCCTGCCGCCGGCACCCGCGAAGGCCTGGGCTGGATCAAGGCGCTCGCCGGCTGAGCCGCAGTCGCACCTAGCGGCGCCCCGACACCATTCGACCCAGCTTCAACCACATCCAGGAGACAAGATCATGGCAAACATCGGATTCATCGGCCTCGGCATCATGGGCGCCCCCATGGCGGGCCACCTGCTAAAGGGCGGCCACACCGTCCACACCTTCACCCACGGCGACACCCCGGCGGCGCTGCTCGACGCCGGCGCCAAGGTCTGCGCCAATGGCGCCGAAGTGGCGCGCCACGCCGACATCATCATCACCATGGTGCCGGACACGCCGCACGTCGAGGACGCGCTGTTCAACCCCGAGGGCGTCGCCGCCGGCCTGACCAAGGGCAAGATCGTGGTCGACATGAGCTCGATCTCGCCGGTCGCCACCAAGGAGTTCGCCAGGCGCATCAATGCGCTCGGCTGCGAATACCTCGACGCGCCGGTCTCCGGCGGCGAGGTCGGCGCCAAGGCAGCCAGCCTGACCATCATGGTCGGCGGCAGCGAAGCCACCTTCGACAAGGTCAAGCCGCTGTTCGAGCTGATGGGCAAGAACATCACGCTGGTGGGCGGCAACGGCGACGGCCAGATCACCAAGGTCGCCAACCAGATCATCGTCGCCCTCAACATCGAGGCCGTCGGCGAGGCCCTGCTGCTGGCCGCGAAGGCCGGCGCCGACCCGGCCAAGGTGCGCCAGGCGCTGATGGGCGGTTTCGCCAACTCGCGCATCCTCGAGGTCCATGGCGAGCGCATGGTCAAGCGCAGCTTCGACCCGGGCTTTCGCATCGAGCTGCACCAGAAGGATCTCAACCTCGCGCTCACCACCGCGCGCCAGCTCGGCGTGTCGCTGCCCAACACCGCCACCGCGCAGGAGCTGTTCAACGCCTGCGCGGCGCACGGCGGCGCCAAGTGGGACCACTCGGCGATGGTGCGCGCGCTGGAGAAGATGGCCAATTTCGAAATCGGACAATAAGTCCGGGCCTATCCCGGCCGCCCGAGTCGCGGCCGATCATCACGAGGCGCCGGCATTGACCGGCGCCCCCCGGGCGGCAGGCGCTCCCCCGCCTGCCGCCCACTTCACCAAAGGAGATCCCCGATGCGCCACCTCGCCATCGACGTCGGCACGACGCGTTTCGTCGCGCGCCTGGAAGAAGCCGCCGCGCCAAAGACCTGCGCCGCCTTCCTGAAGCTGCTGCCCTTTTCCAATCAGGTCATCCATTCGCGCTGGAGCGGCGAGGCGGTGTGGGTTCCGCTCGGCGACTTCGACACCGGCGTCGGCTTCGAGAACCACACCAGCCACCCGTCGCGCGGCGACATCCTGCTCTACCCCGGCGGCTTCTCGGAGACCGAGATCCTGTTCGCCTATGGCAGCAGCTGCTTCGCGAGCAAGATGGGCCAGCTCGCCGGCAACCACTTCCTGACCGTGGTCGAAGGTGCCGATCAACTCTACGAGATGGGGCGGACGGTTTTGTGGAAGGGCGCGCAATGGATCCGCTTCACCGATCTGGGCGAGCGCTGAGGCGCTGCCGACACAACGAAAAGGAAGAGACACACCATGAAGAGCACCCACGCCTTGACGCTTGCCGACGTCAAGAGGATCGCCGCCGCAGCCGAAACCGAGGCCCGCGCCCATGGCTGGGCCGTCAGCATCGCCGTGTGCGACGCCGGCGGCCATGCCCTGTGGCTGCAGCGCATGGATGGCGCGCCGCTGATGAGTGCCGCCGTCGCGCCCGAGAAGGCCCGCACCTCGGTGCTCAGCGGCAAGCCGAGCAAGACCTACGAGGACATGGTCAACAACGGCCGCTTTGCCGCGCTGGCCATGCCGGTGGTGCCGCTCGAGGGCGGCGAACCGATCGTCGTTGAAGGTTGCATCGTCGGCGCGGTGGGCGTCTCCGGGGTCAAGGCGGGCGAGGACGCGCAGGTCGCGCGTGCCGGTGTCGCCGCCCTCGAGCTGCCCAAAGCACTGGAGCACGCGGCATGAAACGCGAACGCAGCGCCCGCATCCTCGCCACCCTGGGCCCGGCCAGTTCCACCCTTGAGCGCATCCGCGAGCTGGCTGCGGCCGGCGCCGATGTGTTCCGCCTCAACTTCAGCCACGGCAGCCATGCCGACCATGCCGAACGCCTCGCCCTGATCCGCGAGGTCGAGCAGGAGCTCGGCCGCCCGATCGGCGTGCTGATGGATCTGCAGGGGCCGAAGCTGCGCGTCGGCCGCTTTGCCGAAGGCAAGGTCACCCTCAGCCCCGGGGCGCGCTTCCGGCTCGACCTCGACCCGGCCGCCGGCGACGCCAACCGTGTCAACCTGCCCCACCCCGAGATCTTCGCCGCGCTCGAGGCCGGCACCGAACTGCTGCTCGACGATGGCAAGCTGCGCCTGCGCGTCGACGCCTTCGGCCCCGACTTTGCCGACACCACGGTACTGGTCGCCGGCGTGCTGTCGGACCGCAAGGGGGTCAACGTGCCCGGCGTGGTGCTGCCGATCTCGCCACTCACCGCCAAGGACAGGGCCGATCTCGACTTCGGCCTGTCGCTCGGGGTGGACTGGGTGGCGTTGTCCTTCGTGCAGCGCCCGGAGGATCTGCGCGAGGCACGCGAGATCATCGGCGATCGCGCGTGGGTCATGGCAAAGCTGGAAAAGCCGGCCGCCATCGATCAGCTCGAGCCGATCGTCGCGCTGGCCGACGGCATCATGGTGGCGCGCGGCGATCTGGGCGTCGAGCTGCCGCCGCAGCAGGTGCCGGTGCTGCAGCGGCGCATCGTGCGCGCGGCACGGGCCGCCGGCAAGCCGGTGGTGGTGGCGACGCAGATGCTGGAGTCGATGATCAGCGCGCCGGTGCCCACCCGCGCCGAGGCCTCGGACGTCGCGACCGCGATCTACGACGGCGCCGACGCGGTCATGCTGTCGGCCGAGTCGGCCTCCGGCCAGTACCCGGTGGAGGCGGTCAGCATCATGCACCGCATCATCTGCGAAGTGGAGCAGGATCCGGCCTGGCGTACCGGCCTCGAGGCGAGCCACACCCCCGCCGAGGCCAACACGCCCGACGCCATCTGCTGCGCGCTGCGTCGTGTGGCCGGCCTGCTCGAGCCAGCCGCCACCGTCGCCTACACGACGACTGGCTTCAGCAGCCTGCGCGCCAGCCGCGAGCGGCCGGCAACGCCGATCCTGGCGCTGACCCCGCATCTGGGCACGGCCCGCCGGCTGGCCCTGGTGTGGGGCGTCCACCCCGTCCCCTTCGAGGAGGTGCATGACGTCGCCGAGATGGTGGACCACGCAGCCAGTGCCGCGGTGGCACACGACTTCGCCCGCCCGGGGGATGTCGTGGTCGTGATCGCCGGCCTGCCCTTCGGCAAGAGCGGCAGCACCAACCTGCTGCACGTGGCGCGCATCCCGCGCTGAGCGTACAAGGGACTAAAAAAAACCGCGGAATCCCGCGGTTTTTTTGTGCCGTGCGCGCTTACTTCTTGCCGGCAGCCAGGCCGTTCACGATTTCCTGCTTGGCTTCCTCGACCGTGCC
The DNA here is from genome assembly GCF_047806685.1 of Thauera sp. WH-1. Lineage (NCBI taxonomy): Bacteria > Pseudomonadati > Pseudomonadota > Betaproteobacteria > Rhodocyclales > Zoogloeaceae > Thauera > Thauera sp. WH-1. Next base: position 190,648 of record NZ_JBLQGP010000006.1, on the reverse strand, counting down.
CCAGCCCAGGATCTTGACCCACTTGCCGGGCTCGAGGTCCTTGTAGTGCTCGAAGAAATGCACCGTCTGCTTCATCAGCAGTTCGGGCAGGTCGTCGGTGGTCTGTACCTTGTCGTACAGCGGGGTCAGCTTGGACACCGGCACGGCGACGACCTTGGCATCCACGCCGCCGTCGTCTTCCATCTTCAGCACGCCCACCGGACGGCAGCGGATGACGACGCCCGGGGCCAGCGGGAAGGGGGTCACGACCAGCACGTCCACCGGGTCGCCATCACCGGCGATGGTGTGCGGCACGTAGCCGTAGTTGAGCGGGTAACGCATCGAGGTGCCCATGAAGCGGTCGACGAAGACGGCGCCGCTGTCCTTGTCCACCTCGAACTTGATCGGATCGCCCTGCGCGGAGATCTCGATGATGACGTTGATGTCGTTCGGCACGTCCTTGCCGGCGCTGACCAGATCAAAACCCATGATTCCCTCCCGTGGAAAAATTGTGCGCGGATTATAGGGGGAAACCGCAATCCCTTGCACGGCGTCGCGGCCCCAGGCGCATGGCCCGCTCAGGCCGGCGCGTCGAAGCCCGCCTCCTCGACCGCGGCGCGCAGCGCCTCGACCGAGACCTGGGCCGGGTCGTAGCGCACCGCGGCCGAAGCCCCCTCGAGCGAGACCTGCACCTGCTCGACGCCTGGCAGTGCCTGCAGCACGCCAGTCACGTTCTTCACGCAGCCGCCGCAGCTCATGCCCAGGACCTTGATCGTCACTTCGTTCATGCCTTGCTCCTCGTCATGTCAGGTCACACACACCACCCCGCTCCACAGGTCGCCGCCGAGGCTGGGCGCATGGTACAGCCCGAACAGGCCGAAGCCGAGCACGAGCAGGCCCGACGCCAGACGCACCTTGCGGTTGCGGGTGAAGTCGCGGAAACGCTTGAACAGCATGCCGGCCAGCAGCAGATTGGGCAGCGTGCCCAGGCCGAAGGCGAGCATCAGACCGGCGCCGCGCGCACCGGAGCCGGTCACCAGCGCGGTGGCGAGAATCGAATATGTCAGGCCGCAGGGGATGAAGCCCCACAACAGCCCAAGCGGCAGCGCCTGCTTGACCGAGCGCGCCGGCAGAAAGCGACGGGTGGCAGGCTGGATGCGCCGCCACAGCAGGTGGCCGAGGCGCTCGACCGGGGCGAGCAGCCGGGTGAAACCGGTGAGGTAGAGACCAAGCGCCACCAGCATCAGGTTGGCGAGCACGTACAGCGTCATCTGCACCGGCAGCATGCCGTCGTACAGCATGCCGGCCGAGCCGAGCGCCCCGACCAGGCCGCCGAGTGCGGTGTAGGTGCTGATGCGCCCAAGGTTGTAGGCCAGGTGCAGCGGCCATTGCGGCTTGCTGCCCGGCGTCTGTACCTGCATCGTGAGCGCGCCGACGATGCCGCCGCACATCGACACGCAGTGCGTGCCGCCAAGCAGTCCGATCAGGAAGACGGCAAGGTAACCGGTTTCAGGCATGACGGCTCCGGCGCATGGCCGACAAGGACGAAGCCGTCATCTTACGCTGCACTGCAGAAACGGTAGGTGGCAAATGCGGGTTGGCGGCAACTGCGCTCAGATCACCCGCGAGTAGCGTGCGCGCTCGCGATCGGCACGCAGATAGCGGTCGAACACCATCGCAATGCCGCGCACCAGCAGGCGCCCGGCGGGCTCGACGCTGATCCAGTCGCCGTCGATCTTGAGCAGGCCGGCCTTTTCCATCTCGGCCAGGTCGGCGAGCTCGTCGGCGAAGTAGTCGCGGAAATTGATCAGGTGAGCAATCTCGATCGACTGCATCGACAGCTCGAAATGGCACATCAGCGCCTGGATGATGGCGCGCCGCAGCAGGTCGTCGGCGGTGAGTTCGATGCCGCGCAGCACCGGCAGCTCGTCGCGGTCGAGCGCATCGTAGTACTCGTCGAGCGTCTTCACGTTCTGCGCATACACCGGCCCGATCTTGCCGATCGCCGAAACGCCGAAGGCGAGCAGGTCGCATTCGGCCTGGGTCGAGTAGCCCTGGAAGTTGCGGTGCAGCCGGCCCTGGCGCTGGGCGACGGTGAGCTCGTCGTCCGGCTTGGCGAAGTGGTCCATGCCGATGTAGACATAGCCGGCTGCTGTGAGGCGGCGGATGCCGAGCTGCAGCAGCTGCAGCTTGGTGTCGGCGCTGGGCATGTCGCTGGTCTGGATGCGCCGCTGCGGCTTGAACAGCCCCGGCAGATGGGCGTAGCTGTAGAGCGAGATGCGATCGGGCGAGATCTCGAGCACCTGCTCGAGCGTACGGTTGAAGCTGATCACGTTCTGCTTGGGCAGGCCGTAGATCAGGTCCATGCTCACCGACTTGAAGCCGGTGGCCCGCGCGGCGTCGATGACGAGCTTGGTCTCTTCGACGCTTTGGATGCGATTGACCGCCGCCTGCACATCCTCCGCAAAGTCCTGCACGCCCACGCTCATGCGGTTGAAGCCAAGGTCGGCGAGCAGCTTCACGGTGTCGAAATCGACCTTGCGCGGATCGACCTCGATCGAATATTCGCCGTTCGGCACCAGCGTGAAGTGCTCACGCACCGAATCCATCAGCTCGCGCATCTCGTCGTGCGACAGGAAGGTGGGAGTGCCGCCGCCGAGGTGAAGCTGGGTCACCTGACGACTGCCCTCGAGGCAGGCCGCCTGCATCGCGATCTCCTTTGCCAGGTATTTCAGGTACTTGGCGGAACGCCCATGATCCTTGGTGATGATCTTGTTGCAGGCGCAGTAGTAGCAGATCGTGTTACAGAATGGGATGTGGAAGTATAATGAGAGCGGTTTGCTGACGCCGCCCACGGCCCGCTTTGCGAGCCACGCCTTGAGCGCATCCGCGTTGAAGGCTTCGACGAAGCGGTCCGCTGTCGGATAAGAGGTATACCGCGGTCCGTTGATGTCGAATTTGCGGATCAGTTGCGGATCGAAGATGAGTTCGTTCTGGCTTTTCATAGTCTTGCTGCTGCAGTGTGTGCCAAACAATGGCAGATCACCGCAGGTTTTTGGTTGACGTGGGTCAACGGGCATGAAACCTTGCCCGGCCGACCAACCAGCGGGTCTGGTTTGGTGTCTTTTGTCAGGGAAGCAGGATTATCGTGCAGATGAGGGCAAGTGTGCCGATTACCGTGAATGGGCTGAAATCAGCCTGTTCGCAGTGCAACCTCGTGGAGTTGTGTCTGCCCTTCGGGATGTCGGACAACGAACTGAGCCGACTCGACGAACTGGTCGGCGCACGCCGCAAGGTCAAGCGCCAGCAGAGCCTTTATCGTGCAGGCGATCCGTTCGAGGCGATCTACGCGATTCGCGCCGGCTCGTTCAAGACCGACGTGCTGCTCGAGGACGGCCGCGAACAGGTCACCGGCTTCCAGATGACGGGCGAGATCCTCGGTCTGGACGGCATCAGCACCGAAGCGCACAGCTGCAACGCGATCGCGCTCGAAGACAGCGAGGTGTGCGTGATCGCGTACGACAAGCTCGAGCAGATGTCGCACGAGGTCGAGGGCCTGCAGCTGCAGTTCCACAAGGTGATGAGCCGCGAGATCGTGCGCGACCACGGCGTGATGATGCTGCTGGGCTCGATGCGCGCCGAGGAGCGCCTCGCCGCCTTCCTGCTCAACATGTCGCAGCGCTTCAATGCGCGCGGCTTCTCGGCCCAGGAATTCAACCTGCGCATGACGCGCGAGGAGATCGGCTCCTATCTCGGACTCAAGCTCGAGACCGTGTCGCGCGCGTTCTCACGCTTTCAGGAGGATGGCCTGATCGCGGTGCAACAGAAGCACGTGATGCTGCTGGAGCCGGCCAGCCTCAAGAAGCTGATCCAGCACCAGCACGGCGCGCGCTGAGCGCAGGCAGCGCCGCCGCCAGCCGCTTCAGGCGAAAAAGCCAGCGACGTTCTTCGTCATCGCCACCGACGCGATCCAGGCATACACCAGCAAGGCGGCGCTGAAGGCCGACACGCGGACAGTCAGGGTGCGGCCGCGCTTGAGCGCCACCGTGCCCAGCCCGATGTAGGCGAGCAGTCCAAGCACCTTGGCCGTCACCCAGTCGGCAGCGAAGGGATACTGGGCGATCATCACCGCCAGCGCGATGGCGGACAGCAGCAGCACGCTGTCGATGACGTGAGGCAGCACGCGCGTGAGCCGGTGCTTGAGCAGCGGGCTGCCCGAGATCATCCACAGGCCGCGCAACAGGAAACCTGCGACGCTGAGGACGACGCAGCTTACATGCAGGTGTTTGATTGCGTAGTACATCCCCTCTCCTTGCCATGCCCGACTCCACTGCCGGGTGCGAACGGCACGGTATTGTGGCCGCTCTCGATTAATATTACGACTCGTTCCGGAGAGTCCGCCGATGCCCCACCACGCCACGCTCGATATTTCGTCCTTCCTGCACCGCATCCCGCTGTTCAGCGAACTGTCGGAGGCGGACATCCAGCGCGTGTCGCGCTACACCCGCGACCGTCACGTCGCCCGGGGCGAGGTGCTGTTCCAGCGCGGTGACCAGCCCCACGGCTTTTACTTCGTCGTCTCCGGCCAGATCAAGCTCGCCTTCTCCTCTCCCCAAGGAACCGAGAAGGTGGTCGAGATCGTCGGTGCCCTGCAGAGCTTTGGCGAGGCGGTGATGTTCATGAACCGCCCCTATCCGGTGTTTGCCGAGGCCCTCACCGACAGCGTGCTGATCCACGTCGGCCAGGCCGTGGTCACCGAGCTCATCGACCAGGACTCGACCTTTGCGCACAAACTGCTGGCCGGCATGGCGATTCGACTGCACAGCCTGGTGCAGGACGTCGAGACCTACTCGTTGCGCTCGAGCATGCAGCGCGTGATCGGTTACCTGCTGCAGGTCGCCGACAGCGACACGCCGTGCGAGATCGCCCTGCCGACCAGCAAGCAGGTGATCGCCTCGCGCCTGAACCTGACGCCCGAGACCCTGTCGCGGATCTTCCATGATCTCAGCGAGGCCGGCCTGATCAGCGTGCAGGGCAAACGCATCACCCTGCACGACCCGGCACGGCTTGCCCGCTACAACAGCTGAGCGCAGCACCCGTGCAGCGCGCTCGGCGCGCGCTCAGCGCTCGAGCACATATTGGCCGGGGGCCGGCGCAAGCGCTGGAAACGCCTCGGTCGCGGCCGGGCGCGCGCCGACCACACGCCCGGCGCGCGGCTTGAGCCAGCGCATCCAGTCCTCCCACCAGCTGCCTTCGCTCTCCTGCGCCCTTTGGCGCCAGGCATCGGCCGTGTCGTTGCGCTCGCTCGGCCCCACCCAGTAGCGCCGCTTGGGCGGATCGACCACCGGATTCACGATGCCCAGGATGTGACCCGAGCTGGACAGCACCTGGCGTACCGGGCCATCGATGTGGTGTACGACCTTGAAAGTCTGTCGCCAGGGCGCGATGTGGTCGTCCTCGGCCGCGACCGCGTACAGCGGTTGGCGGATCTCCCCCAGATCCAGCGCCTCGCCGGCCACACTCAGCGCGCCAGGCTGGATCAGTCGGTTGTCCAGATAGAGCTCGCGCAGGTACCAGGCATGCATGCGATAAGGCATGCGGGTGGCGTCCATGTTCCAGTAGAGGACGTCGAACGGCGGCGGCTTCTCGCCGTACAGCCAGCCATGCACGACGTAATGCCAGATCAGGCTGTTGGAGCGCAGCAGGCGGAAGGAGGCGGCCATGTCCTTGCCGTCGAGGTAGCCCCTGCGCGCCATCTGCTCGGTCAGGTAGCGGATGCTGCTCTCGTCGATGAAGACCTCGATGTCGCCTGGCTTGTGGAAGTCGACCAGGGTGGTGAGGAGCGTCCAGTCCGCAACCGGCATCGCCTCCTCGCCGTAGTGGCGATTGGCCCAGGCCATGTACATCGCCAGCGCAGTGCCACCGATGCAGTAGCCCACTGCGTGCACCCGTGCCGCGCCGGTGAAACGACGCGCGACCTGCACGATCGCGTCCACGCCCTCGAGCAGATAGTCGTCGAAGCCGACGTCGCGCATGGAGGCGTCCGGGTTCTTCCAACTCGTGATGAAGACATCCAGGCCCTGATCGAGCAGGAAGCGGATCATGCTCTTCTTGGGCACCAGATCGAGCACGTAGAACTTGTTGATCCAGGGCGTGACGATCACCACCGGCTCGGCGCAGACCCGCTTCCGTGTCGGCGCGTAGTGGATGACCTCGAGCAGGCGGTTGCGGAAGATCACCGCGCCCGGCGTGGTGGCAAGATTCTCGCCGACACGGAAGTCATCCGGACTCGTCATGCGAACGTCGCCCGCCTGGATGTCGTCGAGAAAGTTCTGCAGGCCGCGCATGATGCTTTCGCCGCGGGTCTCCAGGGCCTTGCGCAAGGCCACCGGATTGGTCCAGAAGAAGTTGGTCGGCGCCACCGCGTTGAGCCACTTCCGCCACCAGAAGGCGGCGCGCCGCCGCTCCTTGCTCGACAACCCGGGCGTCTCGTACAACATGTCCTGGGTATGGTGGGTGAAGGCGAGATACCACTCCTTGATGAGGTCCCAGGTCGGCCGCTCGGTCCACACCGGATCGGCGAAACGCGCGTCGTCGGCGTTGGGCGAGATCGGATCGTCGCTGGGAATGCCGCGCAGCCTGTCCCAGGTGTGGAGTTGCAGCCGCCACAAGTCATTGGACAGGCTGGCGAGGTGCTCGGCGAGCTCCTGCGGGTGCGCCATCCAGGCCAGCTGCGCATGGACGATCGGCGCAGCCATGCCGAGCGGATCGATCGAGCCCTCGACCTGGTCGTGCAGGCGATTCAACATGCCCGACACGCGGCGACTGCGAGTGGACGCCCGACGCTCGCCATTGCCGGCCGTGTCGGTCGATCTGGGTTTCGTGCTGCTCGCCATGTCGGGGCTCCCTCTGCTGCCGTGTTCAGTTTGCGTGATAGGGCCGGCCGGGCTCCGCCACGGTGACGCCCTGCCAGCGCAGTTCGCGCTCCACCGCCGCGGCGAATTCGACCGCGGCCTCGGGCTCGCCGTGCACGATGAAGGTCTGCCGCGGCGGGTGCGAAAAGCCTCGCAGCCACGCCAGCAACGCCGGCTGGTCGGCATGCGCCGACAGGCCACCGATGGTGTGCACCTTTGCCTGCACCGCGATGCGCTCGCCGAACAGGGTCACCTGTCTCGCCCCATCGACCAGGCGACGACCGAGCGTGCCCGCGGCCTGAAAGCCGACGATGACGATCGCGCACTCGCGCCGGCCCAGGTTATAGCGCAGGTGGTGCTTGATGCGTCCGGCGTCGCACATGCCGCTCGCCGAGATGATGACCAAGCCGCCACGCACCGCATTAAGGGCCATCGACTCCTCGACATCCTGCACCAGGCGCAGGCGGAAGCGATCGGCATTGTTCTGCGTCCATGCATAGAGTTCGCGGGTCTCGTCGTCCCACAGCTCCTCGTGACGTACGGTGAGCTCGGTGACGGCAGAGGCCATCGGCGAATCAACGACCACGTCAAGCTGTGCGATGCGCCCCATGCGCACGAGGTCGGCGAGGACGAACAGCATTTCCTGGGTGCGGCCGACCGCGAACGCGGGAATGATGACGTTGCCGGCGCCCTCCCTGAGCGTGCCCTGCAGCACGCCGGCGAGCTCGTCGTAGGTCGCCGCGAAGGAGCGATGCGCCCGGTTGCCATAGGTTGACTCGATGCACAGCAGGTCGGCCTTCGAGACCTGCACCGGATCCTGCAGCACTGGCCGCAGTGGCTGGCCGAGATCGCCCGACACGACCAGGCGCGTGGCGGCACCGCCCCGGTCGATATCGATCTCGATGATGGCCGAGCCGAGAATGTGCCCGGCATTGCGAAAGCGGCAACTGACGCCCTGCCCTGGCCGGAAAGGCGTCTCGTAGGGGACGGCTCGCAGACGCAAAAGGCTGCTGCGCGCCTGCTCCACGGTGTACAGCGGAGAAGGCTCGGCGCGCCGGCGCCCCTTGCGCGAGCGTGCGTTGCGCAGCGCCCACTCCGCCTCCTTCTCCTGGATGAAGGCCGAATCCATCAACATGACGCCGAGCAGATCCACCGTCGCCGGCGTGGCAAAGATCGGCCCTCGGTAGCCCAGCGCCACGAGACGCGGCACCAGTCCGCTGTGGTCCAGGTGGGCATGCGTGAGCAGGACGAAGTCGATCGCGCGCAGATCGAAATCGAGCGCCTCCCGGTTCTTGCGGTCCGCCTCTCTTCCGCCCTGAAACAGACCGCAGTCGACGAGGAAGGCGCCACCCTCATGATCGACGCGGAGACAGGACCCGGTGACTTCCCCGGCCGCACCGAAAAAACGCAGCTGCATAAGCTTGCCTCCCTTGACCCTGACTCTGCACCGAAGGATTGCGCCGCTGTTTGACGGCGATCAATCGTACCTGGGGTAGACACGTCGCTATAATCGAACTGTGACACACAACAGGGAGCACCCGTCATGTTCAAGCACATCCTGGTCCCGACCGATGGGTCGGCCTTGTCCGAGGGCACCGTGGCCCGCGCCGTTTCCTTTGCGAAGGACGCCGGAGCACGCATCACCTTCTTCTATGCCCAACCCGACTTCCCGATGCCGATTTACGGCGAGGGCGCTTTGATCGACCCCACCACGCCAGAACAGTTCGCCAAGTCCGCGGCCTCCGAGGCCGAGGCGATCCTGGCCAAGGCCAAGGCGAGCGCCGATGCGGCAGGCGTGTCGGCCGACACCGACACCGTGGTGAACGAAGTGCCTTACGAGGCCATCATCGATGCGGCCGACCGCCACGGCTGCGACCTGATCTTCATGGCGTCCCATGGACGCCGCGGCATTGCCGGACTGCTGCTCGGCAGCGAAACGCAGAAGGTGCTGACCCACAGCAAGACGCCCGTGCTCGTGTATCGCTGAGTGCGCACCAGAAATGACAAACGGCCCCTTCGGGCCGTTTCTCATTGTGCTGCCGCGAACGCAGCTCAGACACTCGGATCGATGGTGAGATCCATTTCAGCCGGCAGGGACGCCGCGCCATTCATGCGCCAGCTGCGCGACTCATCCTCGATCAGGAACAACCAGCGCCCCGTGCTGAGCGGCGCAATCGCGCTTTCATAGACGCGGTCGCCCGAGCGCGCCACGGTGAGTTCCTGATCCTGACCACCACGGGTGGGATGGGCGATCGTGAGCCGGATCCGCTCCGGGATGTCCGCCGCATTGGCCGCACTCAATTCAATGCGGATCGACTCGCTGCGCACCTTGAGGTCGGCCTTGAGGCCGAGCTCGCGTGCATGTTCGGCCCGCCCCATGGTCTGTACGATGGCGCGCCCTTCCTTGTAGTAGTCATCGACCACCATGCCGTCGAAGGTCTTGACGGCGATGACGAAGGTGGCAATGCCCGCCACTACCGCGATGGCGGGGAAGGTGATCAGAAACCATGGCCAACCCTGGCGGTACCACGGCGTGGTGTCCTTTTCAGTCAAGCTTGTACTCATATCATCTTGGAATCAGGAAAGTGGTCTCTTCCTTCACCGATAGCGAGGAATCGTCCTCGGCCGTCACCTCGAAGGAAATAAGATTGGAACCCGGGCTGCCCGAATCATAGGGCACAAGCACCTGCAGGGTCACGGCCTGGGTGGAGGCGGCCGGCACGTCCACCCGTTCGGCGCCACCGATCTTCACCCCCGGCAAGCCGCTCACCGCGAGCCGGAAGGCGCGCGGCGCCTCGGTCATGTTCATCACCTGAAGCTGGTAGACGTTCTCGATCAGGCCACCCTCGATCTCGCGCCCGAGCGAGGACCGGTCGCGAATGATATCCACGCGCAGCGGATCACGTGCAGCCAGCCCCCACACGAAGGCGATCGAGACGGCCACCAGGATGGCGCCATAGATCAGAGTGCGGGGGCGCAGGACGTGAAGCAGGATCTCCTTGCCGCCCCAGTGCTTCTTGAGCGCGTTCTCGGTCGAGTAGCGGATCAGCCCGCGCGGGTAGTTCATCTTGTCCATGACATCGTCGCAGGCGTCGATGCAGGCCGCACAGCCGATGCACTCGTATTGCAGGCCATTCCGGATGTCGATGCCGGTGGGACACACCTGGACGCAGATGCCGCAATCGATGCAGTCGCCCTTGCCGACGCTGCGTGGGTCGATGTTCTTCCTGCGCGCCCCGCGCGGCTCACCCCGCTCTTCGTCATAGGTGATGACGAGGGTATCGGGGTCGAACATCACCGCCTGGAAGCGGGCGTACGGACACATGTACTTGCACACCTGCTCGCGCAGCACACCGGCGAACAGGAAGGTAAAGCCGGCGTAGAACAGGATCCAGAAGGTTTCCCAGGGGCCGAAGCCGACGGTACGGAACGAGTGCAGCAGTTCGTCGAGCGGCGAGAAATAGGCCACGAAGGTGAAGCCGGTCCACAGGGCCACCACCGCCCAGGCGAAGAACTTTGCGCCACGCTTGAGCGCCTTCTCGCCACTCATGGGTGCCTGGTCGAGCTTCTGTCGCTTGACGTGATCGCCCTCGATCTTCTGCTCGATCCACATGAAGATTTCGGTGTAGACCGTCTGCGGGCAGGCGTAGCCGCACCACAGGCGTCCGGCCACGGCAGTGAAGAAGAACAGCGCGTAGGCGGAGATGATCAGCAGGATGGCAAGGAAAAACACGTCCTGCGGCCAGAAAACCCAACCGAAGATGTAGAACTTGCGCTCGGTCAGGTGGAACAGCACCGCCTGGCGATCGTTCCAGCTCAGCCAGGGCAGGCCGTAGAAGATCAGCTGGGTGATCCAGACCAGCAGCCAGCGCCAGTTGGCAAACAGCCCGCTGACGGCACGAACGTAGAGCTTCTTGCGCGCAGCGTAGAGCGTGTCGTGCTCGGGGACGGGGGATTTCGCTTTGGCCGACTTCTGCGGCTCAGGGGATGCGGTGCTCATGGCCTCATGTACCAATGAATGCTTTTTTTGTTCTTGTTATGTCAAAACCCCGGGGGACCCCCGCCCCCCGGGATGAAACTGCTTGCAGCAGGTGATGCGCTTACTTCTTGCTCAGACTCAGCACGTAGGCGGTCAGGATGTGAACCTTGTCCTCGCCAAGGAACTCGCCGAAGGCGGGCATCTTGTTGTTGCGGCCAAGGGTGATCGTCTCGCTGATCACCGCCTCGGACGACCCGTACAACCAGGCATTGTCCGTCAGGTTGGGCGCACCCAGCATCGGATTGCCCTTCGCATCGGCGCCGTGGCAGGCCACACAGTTGGTGGCGAAGGCGTCCTTGCCGCGCTGGGCACGCAGCGAGTCGTGCGCCAGGCCGTTGAGCGAACGCACGTAGTTGGCGACGTCCTTCACACCTTCCGCACCGAGCGCCGGACCGAACGGAGGCATCACGCCATTGCGACCGTTGGTGATGGTCTCGCGGATGTTCTCGGGTGCGCCACCCCACAGCCAGGAGTTGTCGGTCAAGTTCGGGAAGCTCTTCGCGCCCTGCGCCGCGGAGCCATGGCACTGTGCGCAGTAGGTCAGGAACATGCGCTGCCCCATCGCATTCGCTTCGGGGTCGGCAGCCACGGCCATCACGTCCATGTCGCGGTACTTGGCAAAGACCGGGCCGAAGCGCTCGTCGGCAGCCCGCATCTCGGCGTCGTACTGCGCCCACTGGCCGCGATGCTGGTTCACATTGCCGAAGCCCGGATAGATCGCCAGATACACGATGGCGAAGAAGATGGTGATCCAGAAAAGGTACATCCACCAGCGCGGCAGCGGGTTGTTGTACTCGGCGAGCGTCTCGTCCCACACGTGACCGTGCAGTTCGACCGGGCCCTTCTCGCGCTTGGTCATGTTCGACACCAGCACGAACACACAGAACAGGATGGAGAGGGTCACCAAGACCATCACATACATGTTCCAGAAACCGCTGATAAAGTCAGCCATTTGCTTTTCCCTCTTGGTCTTGCCGCCCCCCCGGGGCCGGCAGGTCGTCATCGCTCAGGGGCAGACGCGCCGCCTCGTCAAACCCGGCCTTGGCGTGCTTGCTGTACGCCCAGGCACAGATGCCGAGGAAGCACAGGAAGCCAAGGACCGTGATCAGGCTTCTGAAATCATTGATATCCACGGCGCGTCCCTGCCCTTACCTGAAGTTCGAAATCGCGGTACCCAGCCCCTGCAGGTAGGCCACGATGGCGTCGAGCTCGGTCTTGCCCTCGAGCGCGGCGGGTGCAGCGGCGATTTCCTCGTCGCTGTACTTGTGCAAGCCGACCTTGTTGAGCGCACGCATCTTCGCCTGGATGTCGTCCGCCTTGACCGGACGGTCCAGCCACGGGAAAGCAGGCATGTTGGACTCTGGCACGACATCGCGCGGATTGAGCAGGTGGACGCGCTGCCACTCGTCGGAATAACGCCCACCAACACGCGCAAGGTCAGGACCCGTGCGCTTGGAGCCCCACTGGAAGGGGTGATCGTAGATGTACTCACCCGCCACCGAGTAGTGGCCATAGCGCTCGGTCTCGGCGCGGAAGGGACGGATCATCTGCGAATGACAGTTGTAGCAGCCTTCCCGCACGTAGATGTCGCGGCCGACCAGACGCACCGGATCGTAAGGCTTGACGTCGAGCGCATTGCCCTTGTGGTCGATCGCCGTGGTGGTCGAGTGCTGGAAGAACAGCGGCACGATCTCCACCAGACCGCCCACGCTGACGGTGAGCAGCGTGAGGACGATCATCAGGAATACGTTGCGTTCGACTTTTTCGTGTTTCGATTGAGCCATGTTGTTGTTCTCCGATCAGGCGTGGGCGGCCGCAGGCGCGAGCACCGGGGCGTCATAGGCCTTCTGGCCGGCAATGGTCTTCACCATGTTGTAGAACATGATGAACATGCCGGTCAGGAACAGCGCGCCGCCGATGAAGCGGATGGTCCAGAACGGGTAGCTGGCCTTGACGCTCTCGACAAAGGAGTAGGTCAGGGTGCCGTCAGGGTTGGTGGCACGCCACATCAGCCCCTGCATCACGCCGGAGATCCACATCGAGGCGATGTAGAGCACGATGCCGATGGTGGCGATCCAGAAGTGCGCGTTGATCAGCTTGACGCTGTACATCTCGGACCTGCCATACAGACGCGGCAGCAGGAAGTAGACCGCGCCGATCGAGATCATGGCCACCCAGCCCAGCGCACCCGAGTGCACGTGACCGACCGTCCAGTCGGTGTAGTGCGACAGCGCGTTGACCGTCTTGATCGACATCATCGGGCCTTCGAAGGTCGACATGCCGTAGAAGGACAGCGAGGTGATCAGGAACTTCAGGATCGGGTCGGTGCGCAGCTTGTGCCAGGCGCCGGAGAGCGTCATCACGCCGTTGATCATGCCCCCCCAGGACGGTGCCAGCAGGATGAGCGAGAACACCATGCCGACCGACTGCGTCCAGTCAGGCAGTGCGGTGTAGTGCAGGTGGTGCGGACCCGCCCACATGTAAGTGAAGATCAGCGCCCAGAAGTGGACCACCGACAGGCGGTAGGAATAGACCGGACGGTCGGCCTGCTTGGGCACGAAGTAGTACATCATGCCGAGGAAGCCGGCGGTGAGGAAGAAGCCCACCGCGTTGTGCCCGTACCACCACTGGATCATCGCGTCCTGCACGCCGGCATAGGCGGAGTAGGACTTCATGCTGAACAGCGACACCGGCACGGCGGCACTATTGACGATGTGCAGCAACGCGACGGTGAGGATAAAGCCGCCGAAGAACCAGTTGGCGACGTAGATGTGAGAGATCTTGCGTTTCGCGATCGTGCCGAAGAAGACCACCGCGTAGGACACCCAGACGATGGCGATCAGGATGTCGATCGGCCATTCGAGTTCGGCATATTCCTTGGAACTCGTGTATCCAAGCGGCAGCGTAATGGCCGCGAGGACGATGACGAGCTGCCACCCCCAGAAGGTGAAGGCGGCCAGGCGCGGCGCGAACAAGGTGGTATGACAGGTGCGCTGGACAACGTAGTAGGACGTTGCAAACAGCGCGCAGCCACCGAACGCGAAAATCACCGCGTTGGTATGCAGCGGACGGAGCCTGCCGAAATGCAGGAATTCGTGAACGTTCAGTTCGGGCCACACGAGCTGCGCTGCGGCGATGACACCGACCAGCATGCCCACGATGCCCCACACCACCGTCATGATGGAGAACTGACGCACGACTTTATAGTTATAAGTCGCTTGCGATTGCATGTGAGTCACCTCTTGGTTTTGAAAGCTTTTTGTGCGCGACACAAACCCGCTGCAGCGCATGTCATCAAGACGGGGCGAGAATACGCGCTGGCCCGGAGCTCTATTTGACACAGATCAACATTGTATTGCAGCGACGGGACCCACGGAAGCGAAAATTAGAAGATGTACACACAAGCGCAAGATGTCCACACAAGCGCAACAAGGCCGCGAGACGACGCTCGGCGAGAACCGCAAAAGCGGCTGGAACGCGCGCAAGCGCCTTTTTCGGAGGAGATCGCAGACCGATCAAGCGGGACGGAAATACGCAGTTCGGGAGGCGGCACGAGGAAATGCGTATGGCATTATTCCGGGCAAAAAAAAGGGTGCGCCTTGACGCACCCCCAACCCCAACAGAGAGACAAAAAACTGGAAACCCATCAGCCACCCAAGCCGATTGATCACCACGCCTGCATTCTGCCCGTCGCGAAAAAAACGGGGTTGACCTAGGTCAACTGATCATTAAATGGCGGTAGAAAGTTCACTCCTTCGAGCCCCCGCGCGCCTGCTCAGCAGCTGAACTCGAGCACCCCTGAGCGGTCGGCTCCGCGTCTGACGCCTTCGCGGATGGCAACTCGTCGCGATCATCCATCAGAAGCCGGTAGGCGGGTCCTTCCATGTCGTCGTACTGGCCACTGCGCAGCGACCACCAGAAGATCAGCCCGATCACGAATACCAGAAAGACCGAGATCGGAATCAGCAGATAGAGACTTTCCATCGCAGGCCTCGTCCTCCGGCTCAGGGCGCCTTCGGCACGCGTTGCAGGCGCATCGCATTGAGCACGACCAGCAGCGAACTCGCCGCCATGCCAATGCCCGCCATCCAAGGCGTGACCAGGCCGGCCATCGCCAGCGGTACCGACGTGAAGTTGTAGGTGAACGACCACCACAGATTCTGGCGGATGATGCGCAGGGTCTTGCGCGACAGGTCGATACCGCGCCCCAGACTGGCGAGATTCTCGTTCAGCAGCACGATGTCGGCCTGGTTGCGGGCGAGGTCGGTACCGCCCCCCATCGCCACCGAGACATGCGCCTGCGCCAGCACCGGCGCATCATTGACGCCATCCCCGACCATCGCCACGACCGCCTGTGCATCCTGCTGCATGCCGACGATGGCCTGCTGCTTGCCCTGCGGCGTCATGCCGGCGCGGGCGTCGTCGATGCCAAGCCCGCTGGCGACGGGGGCGACGACCGCAGCGTTGTCACCCGACAACACGCTCATGCGCGCACGCTCGGCGGCCAGCCTGCGCGTGAGCACGCCCGCTTCCTCGCGCACCACGTCGGCCAGCCGGAACAGGCCGAGCCAGCCGGCGCGCCTGGCGAGCGCGATGACCGTTCCCCCGCGCGCGGCAAACGCATCGAGCAGGGCAGGCAGTGGCTGCCCGATCTGCGCGGCAACGTAGTCCGGCCGTCCGATCCAGACTTCCTCGCCATCGACCCGCGCGCGCATCCCCTGCCCGGTCTCGGCCTGGACGTCGCTCACGAGCGGGAGGCAAAGCCCGTCGGCCGCCTCGCGCAAGGCACTCGCCACCGGATGCTCAGAACCCTGCTCGATGGCTGCCGCGAGTTCGCGCAGCCCGCGCTCATCGAGCGGGCCGAGCGCCTGCAGCTCCTCGACCTTCATGTGACCGTGGGTCAGCGTTCCGGTCTTGTCGAAGACGAAGTGGTTGGCCTTGGCCAGGGTCTCGATCGCATGTCCGCGCGTGACCAGCACGCCCATGCGCGCGAGCGCGTCGGTCGCCACGGTGAGCGCAGTCGGCGTCGCCAGCGACAGCGCGCACGGGCAGGCCACCACCAGCACCGAGACGAAGACCCACAAGGCGCGCTCGGAATCGATGAAATACCAGGCAACGCCGGTGAGGCTGGCCAGCACCAGCAGGGTGACGATGAAATAGGCGGCGACACGGTCGGACTGGGTCGCAATGCGCGGCTTCTCGCTCGCCGCGCGCTCCATCAGCCGGCGAATCGCCGCCAGGCGCGTCGCATCGCCAATCTGCTCCACACGCAGCAGCAGCGGCGACGACACGTTGATGCTGCCACCGGTCAGGCGCGCGCCGACCGCCTTCGGCACCGGCAGGCTCTCGCCGGTGAGCAGGGATTCATTGACCTCGCCTACCCCCTCGACGACCAGCCCGTCGGCCGGCACAACCTCGCCCGGACGCACCCGCACGATGTCGCCGGGCGCGAGTTGCGAGGTCGGGATACGCTCGCCGCCGGCCTGCTGCGGCCAGCCGGCGAGGCGCTCGGCAAAGGACGGCAGCGCCTTGCCCAGTTCCTCGACGCCGCGCACGGCCTTCTGGCGCGCCAGCATCTCCAGGTAGCGCCCGCCGAGCAGGAAGAACACGAACATCGTCACCGAGTCGTAATAGACCTCGGGGCCATCGGTCAGCGTGGCCCACAGGCTGGCGAGAAAGGCGCTGCCGACGCCGATGGCGACCGGCACATCCATGCCCAGCCGGCGCAGGCGCACATCGCGCCAGGCTCGCTGGAAGAAGGGCGCCGCCGAATACAGCACCACCGGCAGCGTCAGCAGCAGGCTTGCCCAGCGCAGCAGCAGCTCGATGTCCCAGCTCATGTCGCCCTCGCCCGCCACGTACACGGGGAAGGCGTACATCATCACCTGCATCATGCCGAAGCCGGCGACGAACACCCGCCACAGCATCGAGCGCCGCTCCTTGTTGGCGATCTGCTCGGAGCGCTCGGCGTCGTAGGGGTAGGCGCGATAGCCGATGGCCTGGATCGCGGCGAGGATGTCCGACAGCTTGATGCGCGCTTCGTCCCAGCGCACGCGGGCGCGGCGGGTGGCGTAGTTGATCTCGATCGCCGACACGCCGGGCAGGCGCGCGACGTGGTTCTCGTTCAACCACACGCAGGCCGCGCAGGTGATGCCCTCGAGGATCAGCGCGGCCTCGCGCTCATGCTCGCCGACCTCGCGGACGAAGCTCTTCTGGAAGTCGGGGTGATCGAAGAGCCCAAGCTCCTGCAGCTCGACCGGCATCGCCTCGCGCCTCGACTCGGGCATCGCGTCGCGGTGGCGGTAGTAATCAACCAGGCCATTGTCGACGATGGACTGGGCCACCGCCTCGCAACCGACGCAGCACATGCGCCGCACTCGTCCGTCGACACGCACGTAGTGCTGGGTCTCGGGCGGAATCGGCAAGCCGCAGTGATAGCAATCGACATCAGTGGCGACCTGAGCGGCCGCGGCGGGCAGTTCTGCAGAAGTCATCAGCGCGATACGAAGCCGCCCCGGGCGGCCGAACCGTCCGAGGCGGGCAGGAATGAAGCCGCATTTTTAACACAATCCGCCCACTCGGGCCATTGCGGTGCAGCATCACCCAGGGCAGACCGGCAACCTCTGCCCGTCCCGGCACATCATTTGGCGGCCATGCGAATGGCGCCGTCGAGGCGAATCACCTCGCCATTGAGGTAGCTGTTCTCGACGATGTGGCGCACAAGGGCCGCGAACTCGGCGGGCCGACCCAGGCGCGACGGAAAGGGCACCATCTTGCCGAGTGCGTCCTGCACGTCCTGCGGCATCCCCATCAGCATTGGCGTCTCCATGATGCCCGGCGCGATCGCCATCACCCGAATGCCGAAGCGGGCCAGCTCGCGCGCCACCGGCAGCGTCAGCCCCACCACGCCCGCCTTCGAGGAGGCGTAGCCCGCCTGCCCGATCTGGCCATCGAAGGCGGCGACCGAGGCGGTGTTGATGATCACGCCGCGCTCGCCACCGGCGTCGGGCGCGGCCTTGCTCATGACGTCGGCCGCAAGCCGCAGCATGTTGAAGGTGCCGATCAGGTTGATGCTCACCGTGCGTGCGAAACTCTCGAGCCGATGCGCGCCCTCGCGCCCCACCACCTTCTCGGCAGGCGCCACGCCAGCGCAGCTGACGAGTCCGTTGAGGGCACCGAAACGGCTCACCGCCGCGTCGATCGCAGCCTTGCCACTGTCGGCGTCGGTGACATCGGTCTTCACGAACTGCGCGGCTGCGCCCAGTTCGGCAGCCAGCGCCTCGCCCGCTTCACTATTGACGTCGGCAAGCACGACCCGCCCGCCGCCCTCGACCAGCATGCGCGCCGTCGCTGCGCCCAGCCCCGAACCGCCACCCGTCACCACGAAGACGCCATTCTCGATCTGCATCGACCCTCTCCCTTTCGAATTCATGTCTGTCGTCACGCCGGCCGGCGCCCCTCACGGACGCCGCCGCGCACCAGCGCGAAACATAGTTGTCGTTAACGTAAACGTCAACTCAAGCGGAACCACAGGGCGCCCTCCTCGGAGGCGCCCACTGGGCTTGCGACGGGCTCCCGCCCGCCCGCTCAGGCAGCGATCACCGCGGGGCCCTGCACATCGGCGAAATCAAGGTCGACCATGAGTTCGTTGGCGAGCGCCTCGAGATCGGCACGCACCCTCGCCAGATCGGTCGTGGCCGCCACCGCAAGCTCGGCGCGGGCACGGAACAGCGGCTCGCCACTCATCGACGCGCTCTCGCACTCGGTATCGAGCGCCTCGATGCTGACGCCATGGCGGGCGAGCACGGCGGAGATGTCGCGCACGATCCCCGGCCGATCATGGCCGACCAATTCGAGCGCGACCCGACGCGCCGCGACCGGCGCCGCGGCCGCACCGCGGGCCACCGCAAGGCGCAGACCTTCGCGTTCGAGCGCAAGCAATGCAGTTTCGAGCTGTTCCAGCCTGGCGGCATCGATCTCGAGCCGCACCACCCCGGCAAACTGCCCGGCCAGATGCGCCATGCGGCTCTCCATCCAGTTCGCACCATGCTGGCTGGCACACATGGAGACCGCGTTCACCAGGCCTGGACGGTCCGGTCCGATGAGCGTGAGGATCAGGGATGTGTTCATGCAGGACTCCGTTCGGTTCGCGAGGGACTGGGCCGGTGGCAACGTCAACGAAGACGGGATCTGCGCTACATCAACGCATCGTGGCCACGGCTTGAGATAATTATGGTTGCAAATCAGGCAAAACACACAAGCCCCGAATTGGGGAGGCTGTCGCCGACAAGACGATGCGCCAGAAGGAGACGATCTAGATGAACACCCCGCGCTTTCATACCCGCAAGGCTGATGGATTGTTCCAGCCCATTCCGTTCCTGTTCGTGACCGAACGCATGTGCGCAGAGATCCTCGCCGAACGCCAGGCACTCCTCGATGCGCTCCCCGAGGACGCCCGCAAGCGCCAGCAGGCGCTTTTCGCGCGCTACGATCCCGGCGTCAGCGCCGAGGCCTTCAGTGGTCTGCTGGACCTCTTCCACGGCAAGGCGGCCTGACCGGCGACGCAGCGCGGCATTGAAAAGCACAAAGGCCAGTCCGCGGGGACTGGCCTTTGTGCTTGAATCGACTGGTGCCGGCAAGAGGAGTCGAACCCCCGACCTTCGCATTACGAATGCGCTGCTCTACCAACTGAGCTATGCCGGCTGAGGGCGCGGATCATACAACAGCACTCCGACCGCAGCAACCACCGAAACGTGCGAACGCCGCGCCTGGCGATCGAATACAAAAAACTTTTGCGCACATCTTCAGTTTGTATGGAGAGTCGACTACACTGCGCGCCAATTCAGGGCGGAGGAGACAGGCCCGAATCAGAACGCGGCGCCGCGGGACATCTGATCCCGCGGCAGCACGCGCGAATCCGGGATCCCCGCTTCCAGCGCGGCGACGAACTCGCCGCCGCTTCATCCCTGCTCTGCACGCCCTCCCTCCATGTTCGGCCTGGACCTCTTCGAGATCGCCCTCATTGGCATCGCCGCCTTTGCCGCTGGCGCGATGAACTCGGTGGCGGGAGGCGGAACCTTCTTTTCGTTTCCAGCCCTGCTCGCCATTGGCGTGCCACCCGTGATGGCGAACGCGAGCAACTCGGTGTCGCTGTGGCCGGGCAGCCTGGCGGGCGCCTGGGCCTTCCGGCGCGAGCTCAAGCGCTTCGCGCGCGTCCTGCCGATGCTGTCGGCCGTGGCCTTCGTTGGCGGCAGCTGCGGTGGCCTGCTGCTGCTGGCGACCTCCAACGCCGCCTTCACCAGGCTGATCCCGTGGCTGCTGCTGGTGGCGACGCTGCTGTTCGCATTCAGCGCACAGATCTCGACCCTGGTGAAGAAGTGGAAACCCGCTCCGGCCGGCACCGACGAACGCCATATCGGGCCCGGGGGCTACCTCTTCCAGCTCGTGGTCTCGATCTACGGCGGCTTCTTCGGCGCCGGCATGGGCATCCTGATGATCGCCGCGCTCGCCATCCAGGGCTTCAAGGACGTGCATGAGATCAATGCGCTCAAGAACTGGTTGTCGGCGGTCATCTACAGCGTCGCCGTCGCCACCTTCGTGATCGCCAACGCCGTGTCGTGGCCGCACACCGTGATCATGATCATCGCCGCCACCATCGGCGGCTACTGGGGCGCGGCGATGGCGCGCAGGCTGCCGGCGGTGTGGCTGCGACGCTTCATCATCGCCGTCGGCGGACTGCTCACCCTGTACTACTTCGGCAAGACGCTCTGACCGGGATGCTGGCCGGCCTCTCCGCCGCGCTCGGCGCCGGCCTGCTGTGGGGGCTGGTGTTCCTGACCCCACTGGTGCTCGACGACTATCCCGGATTCATGCTGGCGGTGGGCCGCTACCTGGCCTTCGGCGTGCTCGCGCTCGGGCTGGCGTGGTTCGACCGCAAGGCGCTGATGCAGCTCGCGCGCGCCGACTGGGTGGAAGCGGCCAAGCTCGCGCTGATCGGCAACCTCCTCTATTACGCCACTCTGGCAAGCGCCATTCAGCTTGCCGGCGCGCCCGTGCCCACGCTGATCATCGGCACGCTGCCGGTCGTGATCGCCATCAGCGCCAACCTGCTCGACCGCCGCCGGGGCACGGGCGAGGACACGGTGGCCTGGCGGCGCCTGATCGCATCGCTGGTGCTGATTCTGGCCGGGCTCCTCGCCGTGCATGGCGACAGCGGGGACGGCCTGTCCGCAGGCGGCAACGACTACCTGCTCGGGCTCGCCCTTGCCGTGCTCGCCCTGGCCTGCTGGACCTGGTATCCGATCCGCAACAGCCGCTGGCTGCGCGCGCGCAGCCCCGGCCTGGCGCGGGCGTGGGCGACGGCGCAGGGCCTGGCCACCCTCCCGGTCGCCATCCTGGCGGGCCTCGGCTATTGGGCCTGGGACCTGTTCGGCGACGCTTCGGCGGCGCCCTTCGACTGGCCGCTCGGTCCGCAGCCGCAGCGATTCGTGCTGATGTGCCTGCTGCTCGGCCTGGCCGCCTCGTGGCTCGGAACCCTGCTGTGGAACAAGGCCAGCCAGTCCCTGCCGGCCGCCCTCGTCGGCCAGTTGATCGTGTTCGAGACCCTTGCCGCCCTGCTCTACGCCTTCATCTGGTACCAGCGCTGGCCCAGCCTCGCCGAGGCCGCAGGCATCGCGCTCCTGGTGGCGGGGGTGATCGGCGGCGTGCGCGTCTTCAGCCCGGCAGGCGACACACGCGTTTCAACGCACTAGGCGGCTTCGCCGCGGGAGTCGTCGCCGTGATCCGCGCCCCGGACATCGACCGACCTTGCCCGAGCGGGTATGATTCGGCGCTTGTTTATTGCGCCGCACCATTCACCCTCCCCTCCCGCAATGGACCAGCTCACCCAGATCATCCTCCAGGCGGGCCGCTCGGCAGTCGAGCTGTCGCTGTTCGTGCTTCTTCCGATCATGGTGGTCATGCTGTCGCTGATGCGCCTGCTCGAGGCCCGCGGCGCCATCGACTGGGCGGTCGCGCGCCTGGCGCCGCTGCTGCGCCCTGCCGGGCTTACCGGGCTGGGCGTGTTCGCCGCCTTGCAGATCAACTTTGTCAGCTTCGCCGCCCCGGTCGCCACGCTGGCCATGATGGAAGGCCGTGGCGCCTCCGACCGCCACCTGGCCGCCACCCTGGCGATGGTGATGGCAATGGCGCAGGCCAATGTCACCTTTCCGATGGCCGCCATGGGCCTGGCCTTCGGCCCGGCGCTGCTGCTGTCCTTCGTCGGCGGCCTGGCAGCCGCGGCCGCCACCTACCATCTGTTCGGGCGCCGGCTGTCGAGCACCGAAGGCACGCTCGACGAGAGCCTGCGCCACCCGGTGGCCGAGGACGCGAAGGGCGTGCTCGACGTGATCAACCGCGCCGGCGCCGAAGCCTTCAAGATCTCGATCGGCGCCATCCCGATGCTGGTGCTCGCCCTGGTGGCGGTGATGGCGCTGCGCGCCTCGGGTGCGATCGACGCGCTGACCGGCCTGCTGTCGCCGCTGCTCGCCCTGCTCGACATCGACCCCGCGCTGATCCTGCTCACCCTGACCAAGTACATTGCCGGCGGCACGGCGATGATGGGCGTGATGGACGAGATGCTCAAGAGCGGCGCGACGACGGTGGCCACGCTGAACAACAGCGCCGGCTTCCTGATTCACCCCCTCGACGTCGCCGGCGTCGCGGTCCTGATCTCGGCCGGTCGCCGTGTTGCTACAGTGTGGAAGGCCGCCGCCCTCGGCGCGGCGGTCGGCATCGCGATCCGCACGACCGGCCACGCCCTGCTGGCAGCCTGAGCCAGCGGCCGCGCCTTGCGCTGCGGCAGTACGAACCTGCACGGGAGACCTTTCACATGATTGCCGCACTCACCCTCCTGCTCGTCTTCCAGCTCGCCGGCGAGGTGATCACCCGCGCCCTCGACCTGCCCATCCCCGGCCCGGTGCTGGGCATGGGCCTGTTCTTCCTGTTCCTGATGCTGCGCGGCGGACCGAGCGAGGACCTGCGCAAGACCGCCGGCGGCCTGCTGCAGCACCTGTCGCTGCTGTTCATCCCGGCCGGTACCGGCATCGTGCTGTATGGCGAGCTCATCGCCGCCGAATGGCTGCCGATCGTGGCGGCGCTGGTCGGCAGCACGGCCCTCGCCATCGTCGTCACCGCGCTGGTGCTG
Source organism: Thauera sp. WH-1 (assembly GCF_047806685.1). Lineage (NCBI taxonomy): Bacteria > Pseudomonadati > Pseudomonadota > Betaproteobacteria > Rhodocyclales > Zoogloeaceae > Thauera > Thauera sp. WH-1. The sequence goes on along the minus strand of NZ_JBLQGP010000006.1, from coordinate 167,532 downwards.
AATGCCCTGGTCAAGCGTCGGCGTGCCGGCGCCGACAGCGAAGGAGGTGTCCGGCCATGAGCCCGCGCCTGACCGAACTCTGGGTCTACCTGTCGACCTCGCCCCTGCTCGGCCTCACGCTGACCCTGTTGGCCTACCAGGCGGCGTTCTGGCTCTACAAGCGGGCCGGCTTCCACCCGCTCGCCAACCCGGTGATGCTGGCAGTGGCGATGGTGGCGAGCGTACTGGCACTGAGCGAGATGGACTATCGCACCTACTTCGACGGCGCCCAGTTCGTGCATTTCCTGCTCGGCCCGGCCACGGTGGCGCTGGCGATTCCGCTGCACGCGCAGTGGCCGCGGCTGAAGGCGATGGCCGGCCCGCTGCTGATCGCGCTGCTGGTCGGCTCCTTCACCGCCGCTCTCTCCGCCTATGCCATCGGCGCGCTGCTCGGCGCCAGCCAGGCCTCGCTGATGTCGCTCGCGCCCAAGAGCGTGACGATGCCAATCGCGATGGCGGTGGCCGAGCCACTGGGCGGACTGCCCGCGCTGGCGGCCGCCATGGTGATGGTGACGGGCGTACTGGGCGCCGTCGGCGGGCGCTACCTGTTCCGCTGGCTGCACATCGGCGACCACGCGGTGCGCGGCTTCGCCATCGGCCTCGCCTCGCATGGCATCGGCACCGCGCGCGCCTTCCAGGTCAGCGAGCAGGCCGGCGCCTTCGCGGCCCTGGCGATGGGGCTGAACGGACTGCTCACGGCACTGTCCCTGCCATGGATCCTGCCCTGGGTGGAGCGGCTGTTCGCGCGCTGAGCGCCGCGGCTGCGTGCACGCTGGCCCAGGACTTGCCCCACAACCCGACCGAGAGGCCTGCCGCGTGCTGAGCGCCGTTTCCCGCTGGATCGACCGCAACATCCTCGAACTCGGCCGCGAGATGCGGCTGTCCTACCTGCCGCCGCTGATGGTGTATTGCGCCGCCGGCATTTCGGGCCTCACCGGCATCGTCGGCACCTTCTTCGTCAAGGACTACCTCGGCCTGTCGGCGGCCTTCCTCGCCGCCCTCGGCTTCTGGGCCGGCATTCCGTGGGCGCTGAAAATGCCGATCGGGCATCTGGTCGACCTGCTGTGGCGCTACAAGGCGGGACTGGTCTATCTCGGTGCAAGCCTGATCGCGGCCAGCCTGCTGATCATGATCGGCCTCATCGGCAAGCCCGACGCGATGCGCGCGCTGATGCCGGCAGAGGCCTGGTTCGTGCTGTCGGTGCTGCTGGCGCCGGTCGGCTATGTCATGCAGGACGCCGTCGCCGACGCAATGACGGTCGAGGCCGTGCCGCAGCTTGACGACGCCGGCCGCCCCCACGAGGAGGCCACGCTGCGCCTGATGCATACCACGATGCAGACGCTCGGGCGGGTGGCGATCATCGGCGGCAGCGTGCTCGTCTCGCTCGCCAACGTCGTGATGTTCCAGGGCGCCGAGGCCCAGCCCGAAGCCGACAAGGTGGCGATCTACCTGCGCATCTACGAGCTGGCCCTGCTCATCCCGCTGCTGTCGGTCAGCGGCGTGCTGCTTGCGCGCTGGCTCAAGCGCCGCGAGGCGAGGCGCCTCGCTGGCCTGGGCCACGATTCGAGCGCGATCGACCGCATGCTGCACGAGCCGCAGGAGCGCACCGCGCCGAACTGGTGGATCCTCGGTGGCAGCGCGGTGTTCGTCGCCCTCACGCTGAGCGTCGGCCTGTCGGGCATGCCCTATGGCCAGGAGGTGATCTTCGTCGGCTCCTTCACCGTCATCGCGGTCATGATGGGTCGCCTGCTGCGCGAGCTCTCGCCCAGCGCCCGCAACACCTTGCTCGGCACCGCCATCATCATCTTCGTGTTCCGCGCCATTCCCACGCCCGGAGCGGGCTCGACCTGGTGGATGATCGACGAGCTCGGCTTCGACCAGTCCTTCCTCGCCAAACTTTCGCTGATCGCCAGCAGTCTCACCCTGCTCGGTTTGTTCCTGTTCCGGCGTTTCATGGCCGAGAAGTCGATCGTGCACATCGTCGTCTTCCTCACGCTGGCCACCACCCTGCTGTCGCTGCCCATCCTCGGGATGTACCACGGCCTGCACGAATGGACCGCGGCAGTGACCGGCGGCATGGTCGACGCGCGCTTCATCGCCATCATCGACACCGCGCTCGAGTCCCCGCTGGGCCAGGTCTCGATGGTGCCGATGCTGGCCTGGATCGCCAACTCCGCGCCGGCCCACCTCAAGGCCACCTTCTTCGCGGTGATGAGCTCCTTTGCCAATCTCGCGCTGTCGGCCTCGCAGCTCGGTACCAAGTACATGAACCAGATCTACACGGTGACGCGCGAGGTGCGCGATGCGGTGAGCGGCGTGGTCAGCGTGCCGGCCGACTACAGCGAACTCGGCCTGCTGCTGCTGACGGTGACCCTGCTCGGCCTGCTGCTGCCACTGGCGGCGATCGGCCTCACCCGGCTGGCCGGCCTGCGCAGCGCGTGAGCGTGAGCGGGCAAGCCGGCGCGGGTTGACCTGGCGCATTGCCTTCCGCCGTCGGCAGGCGGACACTTGAGCCCATTCAACCCTGAGGGAGGCAGAACATGACACCCAGCTCGGTACACGACATCCGCAACCTTGCCCTGCTCGGCCATGCCGGCAGCGGCAAGACCTCGCTGGTCGAGGCCCTGCTCGCCGCCGCGGGCGAAATCGGCGCTGCCGGCAGCGTCGAGCGGGGCGATACGGTGTCGGACTTCGACCCGCAGGAAAAGGCGATGGGTCACTCGCTGCATGCCGCGCTCGTCCACCTCGAAGCCGCCGGACACTGGATCAACCTGCTCGACACCCCGGGCCTGCCCGACCTCGCCGGGCGCGCCCTGCTCACCCTGCCCGCGGTGGACACCGCGGCGGTCGTCATCAACGCCGCCGCCGGCATCGAGAGCGGCACCCGCCGCATGATGACGGCCGCGAAGGGCAAGTGCCGGATGCTCGTGGTCAACAAGATCGACGCCGCCGGCGCCGACTTTCCGGCGCTGATGGACAGCATCACCACCACCTTCGGCCGCGAATGCCTGCCGATCAACCTGCCTTCGCCCGACGGCAGCCGCGTCGTGGACTGCTTCTTCAGCCCCGACACCAGTGCCAGCACCGCCTTCTCCAGCGTCGGCGCTGCCCACGACACGATCGTCGACCAGATCGTCGAGCTCGACGAGGCGTTGATGGCGCAATACCTCGAACAAGGCGAATCGCTCGACCCGGAGCAGCTTCACGCCCCCTTCGAGCAGGCGCTGCGCGAAGGGCACCTGATTCCGGTTTGCTTCGTCTCGGCGCGCAGTGGTGCCGGTGTGCGCGAGTTGCTCGACATCCTCGGCAAGCTTGCGCCCGACCCGACCGAAGGCAACCCGCCGGCCTTTTTGAAGGGTGAAGGCAGCGCCGCCGAGCCGGTCGCGGTCGCGCTCGACCCCGAGCGCCATGCCGTCGCCCATGTGTTCCAGATTGCCAACGACCCCTATCGCGGCAAGCTGGGCCTGTTCCGCATCCACCAGGGGGAGATCACCCCCAGTTCGCAGCTCTTCATCGGTGACGGCCGCAAGCCCTTCAAGGTCGCCCACCTGTTGCGCATGCAGGGCCGCAATGCGGTGGAGACCACGCGCGCCGTGCCGGGTGATCTGTGCGCCGTCGCGCGCGTCGATGAGATCCAGCGCGACGCCGTGCTGCACGACTCACATGACGAGGACTACTACCATCTCGTTCCCACCGCCTATCCGCAGCCGGTGTTCGGGCTTGCGCTGATGACGCGCAAACCGGCCGACGAACAGAAGCTGTCCGAGGCGCTCGCAAGGCTCATCGAAGAAGACCCCTGCCTCGAGGTGAGCTTCGACCCCCGCCACCGGCGCACGGTGGTACGCGGCCTCGGCGAGCAGCACCTGAAGATCGTGCTCGAGGAGCTGGCCACGCGCTGGAGTCTGCAGCTCGACACCGCCGCGCCCAGCATCCCCTACCGCGAGACGATCTCGGTGGTTGCCGAGGCACGTTACCGGCACAAGAAGCAGAGCGGCGGCGCCGGTCAGTTCGGCGAGGTCGCGTTGCGCGTCGAACCGCTGCCGCGCGGTGCGGGCATCGAGCTCGCCGACGAGGTCAAGGGCGGGACGATCCCGACCAACTACATGCCGGCGGTGGAAAAAGGCGTGCGCCAGGCGCTGGCCGAAGGCGCACTCGCCGGCTTCCCGATCCAGGACATCCGCGTCGTCGTCACCGATGGCAAGCATCACGCGGTTGACTCGAACGAGGTGTCCTTCATCACCGCCGGGCGCCACGCCCTGATCGAGGCCGTGCTCGCGGCCCGGCCGCTGGTGCTCGAACCCCTGCTCGATGTCCAGGTGAAGGTGGCCGACGCGCTGTTTGGCGAAGTCAGTGCCGAGCTTGCGGGACGCCGCGGCCGCCTTACCGCGACCGACAGCCCGGCGCCTGGATGGACGCTGATCTCGGCTCGCGTGCCGATGGCGGGGCTGGAGGGCTTCGAGAGCCGGCTGAAGGCCATCTGCGCCGGTGAGAGCGAATTCGTGCTCGAGGCCGGCGGCCACGAGCCCGCGCCGCAGGACGTACAATCCGATCTCGCCCGCGAGTACGCCAGCGGCACCAACGGCAACGGCGCACACTGATCGCCTGCCCGGCCCGGCGTCGCGACGCCGGGCCGCCAACGACCGATGAAGCTCACCGAACACCACCGCGCCTACTGGCGCATCAACCTCCTGCTGACCCTGCTGCTGCTGCTGATCTGGTTCGGCGTGACCTTCGTCGCTGGCTATTTTGCCAACGAGCTCAACGGCGTCCAGTTTCTCGGCTTTCCCCTCGGCTTCTACATCTTTGCCCAGGGCGCGCTCATCGCCTACCTGGTCATCATTGGCGTGTACGTCATGGTGATGAACCGCCTCGATCGCCGCTACCGCGTGAAGCAGCGCCACTGAGCAGCGCGTTCGCGCCACCTGCCACGCGCACGCTCAGACCTGCTGCCCACTCACTTGCCCGATGAGGACGCCGACTCGTCGGGCGCTTTCTTCTTGCGCCCCCAGGCGATGGGGTGCGCATGTCTGCTGAGCATGAAATCGAGCAGGAACTTGCTCCAGATCGTCACGCCCGCGGTCGAGCTCCAGGTCTCGTAATCGAGCTGGTGGACCAGCACGCCGTAGATCACGGCGACGATGATGATGCCGCAGATGAAGTTGATGACCGCGGTGAAGGGGGCGAACTTCGCCGGGTTGGGCGGCGGCATGCCGCCCTTGAGCGCGACTTCGGAAAAGTCGCGCTTGAAGACGATGCGATACGCCCGCCTCAGCCAGAAGAAGGCGATCGGAAACAAGGCCAGAAAAAGAATCAGGGTCAAAACAACGCTTACGTCCAGAACCATTCACTGCTCCAGTCACGACGGGCGGCGCGACAGCCGCAGCCCGCAAGGTGCCACAAAAGAAAGAACCCCGCCATTCAATACGGTGGCGGGGTTCTCGGGAGCAGCCTTCCTTCGCGGGGAGGGCCGGCTGCTCCATTACTGCGCCTGCAGCTTAGTGCGCGCCGTCGACCGCCTTGGCGCCACGCGGGATACGCACTTCTTCGACCAGGTGCTGGATGTGCTCCGGCGGCTCCTTGGTGACCTTATCCACCGCGAAGGCGATGACGAAGTTCACCAGCGCACCGATCGCGCCGAAGGCTTCCGGCGTGATGCCGAAGAAGCTGTTCGGGCCGCCGATCAGATCGACGAACTCGGTGCCCTTGATGAAGAAGATGCCCTTGTGAGCGAACACGTAGAACAGCGTGACGAACAGGCCAGCCAGCATGCCGGCGATGGCGCCTTCCTTGTTCATCTTCTTGGAGAAGATGCCCATCATGATCGCCGGGAACAGCGAGGACGCCGCGATACCGAAGGCCAGGGCCACGGTACCGGCCGCAAAGCCCGGCGGGTTCAGACCAAGCCAGCCGGCGAGGACGATGGCACCCGCCATCGCGATCTTGCCAACCATCAGCTCGTTCTTGTCCGTCATGTTGGGCGCGAACACGTTCTTCACCAGGTCATGCGACACCGCCGACGAGATCGCCAGCAGCAGACCCGCTGCCGTCGACAGCGCCGCCGCCACACCGCCCGCCGCAACCAGCGCGATCACCCAGTTGGGCAGCAGCGCGATTTCGGGGTTGGCCATCACCAGGATGTCGGCATTGACCGTCAGCTCGCTGCCCTTCCAGCCCGCCTGCTCGGCCTTGGCGACAACGTCGGCGTTGGCGGTCTTGTCGTTGTAGTACTGGATGCGACCGTCGCCGTTCTTGTCCTCCCACTTCAGCAGGCCGGTCTTTTCCCAGCGGGCCATCCAGTCCGGACGCTCGTCGTACTTGAGGCTGGACTCTTCCGCGTACAGGTCGCCATTGGAAGCGATCGCGCTGTTCACCGTGGCATGCAGGTTGTACTTGGCCATCGCGGCAACAGCCGGCGCGGTGGTGTACAGGATGGCGATGAAGACCAGCGCCCAGCCGGCGGAGTAGCGCGCATCAGCCACCTTCGGCACGGTGAAGAAGCGGATGATGACGTGCGGCAGGCCCGCGGTACCGATCATCAGCGACACGGTGTAGACGAACATGTTGAGCTTGCTGCCCGGCACCGAGGTGGTGTACTCGGCGAAGCCCAGATCGGTGACGACCTGGTTCAGGCGATCGAGCAGGGACACGTCCGTGCCGACCAGGGTCGAGCCGAGGCCGAGCTGGGGCAGGAAGTTGCCGGTGAGGTTGAGGGAGATGAACACCGCCGGGATGGTGTAGGCCGAGATCAGCACGATGTACTGCGCCACCTGGGTGTAGGTGATGCCCTTCATGCCGCCGAACACCGCGTAGGCGAACACGATCGCCATGCCGAGGTAGATACCGGTCTCGTTGGTCACGCCGAGGAAGCGCGAGAAGGCCACGCCCACACCGGTCATCTGGCCGATCACGTAGGTGATCGAGGCGGTCAGCAGGCAGATCACCGCCACCGTACTGGCCGACTTCGAGTAGAAGCGGTCGCCGATGAACTGCGGCACGGTGAACTTGCCGAACTTGCGCAGGTAGGGCGCCAGCCACATGGCCAGGATGACGTAACCGCCGGTCCAGCCCATCAGGAACAGGCCGCCACCGTAACCCATGTTGGCGATCAGGCCGGCCATGGAGATGAAGGAGGCCGCCGACATCCAGTCAGCCGCGGTTGCCATGCCATTGGTGACCGGGTGCACGCCACCGCCGGCGACGTAGAAGTCGCTGGTGCTGCCTGCGCGCGCCCAGATCGCGATCCCGATGTAGAGGGCGAAGGAGGCGCCCACCACCAGGTAAGTCAGAGTTTGAAGATCCATATGTCCCCCTGTTTATTCTTCGTGAACGTCGAACTTGCGGTCGATCTCACCCATCTTCTTCGCATAGAAGAAGATCAGCGCGATGAACACGTAGATCGAGCCCTGATGTGCGAACCAGAAGCCCAGCGGATAACCGCCGAGATGGATCGAGTTGAGCGCGTCGGCAAAGATGATGCCGGCACCAAACGAGACCAGAAACCATACGATCATGATCTTGGTCAGGAGGCTTAGCGTGGCTTTCCAGTAGCCTGCTGCATTGTTTTCCATAACGTCTCCTCGTCAGAAGTGAAACTCCCGCGCCACATGTCTCCGGCCGCAGCACGGCCCGATCCAAGCAACTGCGGAGGCATTATAGAAACATCAGTCTTACTTATCGCTTACAACACCTTACAGGGCTGCAATCAGGCGCCCATGGACCCGACAGCACCGCGAGCGCAGCAACGACAAGGCCCGCGCCCACTCTGTTCGAAGTGGCCGCGGGCCTGATCCACGACGAGCTGCCAGGCTCAGATCGCGACGCCGGGATTGCCGTCCATGCCCTTCAGGCTGGGCAGGTTCAGGGCACGCTGACTGACGACCTTCTGGCCGCGCAGGTAGTTGGCGACCACGTCCCAGATCGCTGGCCCGGAATCCTTCGCCTCCTCCGACACCGGCGCCCAGCCGGCCACCTTGTAGGTCTTGTTGGCCTCGATCGGCTTGCCCTTCAGCATCATGTTGTCGATGCGCCTGCCCATCGCCGCGTTGGGGTCGCAGGTGTATTGCAGGCCGCCCACGCGCACCATGTCGCCGCCCTGCTGGTAGTAGGGGTCGGGGTTGAACAGGTTGTCGGCGACGTCCTCGAGGATGGTCTTGATCATCTCGCCGCTCATCTCGGTGAGCGTGGTCCACGGGTAGGTGATCGCGGTCTGGTCGAGCAGGTGCTCCATGGTGATGGTGTCGCCCGGCAGCAGCGAGGTGCCCCAGCGGAAGCCGGGCGAGAAGGCGATCTCGGCGTCCTTGTCGGCGATCAGCGCATCGACGATGAGCTGGTCCCACGAGCCGTTGAAATTGCCACGGCGATACAGCAGGCCCTCGGTGACGGCGAGCTTCTCGGTGAGCTTGTCGAGGAAGGGCGCGCGCGTCCTGTCGATGAAGGCGGCCATCTCGGGATCGGCCGGCAGCAGGTTGGAGAACACCGGCAGCAGCTTGTAGCGGAAGTCGGCGACCTTGCCGTCGCGCACGTCGAAGTCCATCACGCCGAGGAACTTGCCGTTGGAGCCGGCGTTGGTCACCAGGGTCTTGCCGCCGGCGTTCTCCACGATGGTGGGCGCAGGCATGCCGTCGTGAGTGTGGCCGCCGAAGATGGCATCGATGCCGGTGACGCGGCTGGCCATCTTGAGGTCCACGTCCATGCCGTTGTGCGACAGCACCACCACCACCTGTGCGCCCTCGCCGCGCGCGGCGTCCACCGCCTGCTGCATGTCCTCGTCACGGATGCCGAAGCTCCAGTCCGGGGTCTGCCAGCGCGGGTTGGCGATCGGGGTGTAGGGGAAGGCCTGGCCGACGATGGCCACCGGCACGCCGTTGATGTTCTTGATGACGTAGGGCTTGAAGACCGGGTCCTCGAAGTCGGTGGTCTTCACGTTCTGGGCGACGATGTCGATCTGGCCGGCGAAGTCCTTCTCCTCGATCTCCTTGACGCGCTCGGCGCCGTAGGTCGATTCCCAGTGCAGCGTCATGACGTCCACGCCGAGCAGCTTGCAGGCGTCGACCATGTCCTGGGCGTTGGTCCACAGCGCGGTGCCCGAGCCCTGCCAGGTGTCGCCGCCGTCGAGCAGCAGCGCACCGGGGCGGCTCGCCTTCATCTTCTTGACCAGCGTCGCCAGGTGGGCGAAGCCGCCGACCTTGCCGTAGGTCTTCGCCGCCTCGACGAAGTCGAGATAGGTGAAGGCGTGGGCCTCGATGCTGCCCGGCTTGATGCCGAAGTGCCTGAGGAAGCCCTCGCCGACGATGTGCGGCGCGTTGCCGCGCATGCTGCCGACGCCGAGGTTGACGTTGGGCTCGCGGAAGTGGATCGGCAGCAGCTGCGCATGACAGTCGGTCATGTGCAGCAGGCTGACGTTGCCGAAGGGCGGCAGGTCATAGAGCGCTTCGGCGGCCTTCTCGGCGCGCGCGAAGTTCGACTGCAGGCTCATGCCACCGGCCGCCGCGACGGCGAGCAACTGCATGAATTCACGACGATTCATCGACATGGGAAACCTTTCGAATGGGAAGACGATGGCCGGCGGAAACGCGCAATGCGCCGGCGCGAGACAAAAACAGGGCCCGGGGCCGAGGCCGCGGGCCCTGTCACAAGGCGCCGGATGATCGGTGCCGCTTGCTCGGCACCGAGGCGCGGCTTACTGGTTGACCGGCGATTGCGGATCGAACAGGTAGGCCATCACGTGCCGGATCTGCTCTTCGGTGAGGATGCCCCCGAAGCCGTTGCGCGGCATGTTGCTGCACGCGTTATAGGCCTTGGCGTTCCACAGCTTGCCCCAGGTGTACTTGACGATCTCGTCCGAGTTGCCGCGAATCTTGGCGTAACCGACCAGACTCGGTCCGATGGTGCCGGCAGAGACTTCCTTCGGGTCCATGGCGTGGCAGTTGTAGCACCCGCCGCCGTTGTTGTCCGGCGTCTTGTCGGTCCAGGTCAGGCCGCGACCACTGATCGCGATCTTGGCACCCTCCTTCCAGTCACCCCCGGTGTAATTGCCATCGGCCGGCCACTTGATGGTAGCCATCTCGGCCGCCTCGAGACGCTTCATGGTTGCGGCATCGGGCTGGTCCGGGCTTGAGCAGGCCTTCTGCACCTCGTCGCGCACCTGACGATCGAGGCTCGCGATGCCGTTGGCCTTGAAGGACTTCAGCATCATCTCCTCGGCCCGGGTTTCGAGGTCGGCGGCAAAGGCCACCGAGGCGCACAGCGCCAGCGGCGCAATGAACAGTTTCTTCATGTCATCCGCTCCCTTAACGCTTGACGCCAGGCCACACGGCTTCGCCGCCGCTGCCCTTGCCCGCCATGAACACCGACAGCGCGATCGTCACGTCCGAACCGAACACCGGCTCGGCCGTGCGCTGCTGGCGGAAGCAATCCCACAGGCGATGCTGCATCGTCCAGAACTGCGAGTTCGACACCCGATAGGCGGGCCACGAGCCCCAGCCCGCGGCCGCACCCTCGGCCTTGGTGATGTTGGGCAGATGGGTGGCGCGAATGCGCTTGCCATCCTCGCCGTGGCAGGACGCACAGGAGAAGTCCATCGCGCCGGTGCGGTAGAAGAAGGCCTTCTCGCCGAGCTCGTACATTTCCTTGACCTTCGGGTGCGACACATCGACCGCGATCGGCTTGCCTTTCGAGTGCGTCACCACGTAGGCAACGAGGGCCGCGACCTTGCCACGCTCACCCTGCAGGAAGCGGCCGGTGACGATCTCGGCCGAGGGAATCCCCTGCAGCGTCTCCATGCAAGTGACCAGGCGTGACTCGAGATCCTGCACCTTGCCCGTGTCCTCGAAATAGCGCGGCAGCTGGGCCGCCGCCCCTTCCACGACACCCGGCCCGAGGCCGAGGTCGCACTGCTCGAGGGTGGCATTTTTCGGTCCGCGCGCGGTGCGCCACAGCTCCTCGCCTTCCATTTCATAGAGTTCGGCCGGATTGCCGTCGGCCAGCATCTCGCGGTAGGCGTCGAAGTTGAGCTCGTCGTCCGCCTTCGCCGGCGCGGCCAGCACGAGGCTTGCCGTGATCGCTGCCGCCAGTAATTGTTTTCTCATCGTCTCTCCTCCAGGGGGTTTGGCCCTCACGCCCTGCACCCACCAGCACCGCAGGGCTGGTGGGTGCAGGGCTCATTGCTGCGTTTCGCCCACTCGTCAGCCGCGGGCGAAACCGCGATCAGGCGACCTGAACCTCGTCGCTACGCGTCTCGCCCTTGTTGTCGACCCAGGTCACGCTGAGCTTGTCGCCCTTGGCGCCACCATTGAACTTGAACGCCAGGTAGGGGTTGGTCGACACCGAGGGGCCGAACTCGGCGGCGAGCACGACCTTGTCGTTGTGCTTGGCGGTCAGTTCGGTGATGAAATGGGCCGGAATCGCGGCACCGGACGAATCCTTGCGCTGGCCGGTCTCCATGACATGGGACATCAGCACGCGGACCTCGGTGACGCCATCCTTGGCGGCGGCGCGAATACGCATCGGGCTTGCCATAGTGTTTCTCTCCTTGATTGATATGCCGGGTCAGCCGCCGCAGCCGCCGAGGGTGACCTTGACTTCCTTCTTGGTCACGTAGAACTTGCCATCGGCCTTGACCATGGCATAGACGTCGGAGGTCTGGCCCATCTTGACGCGGGTCTGCACGTCGGCGAGGGTGCCGTCCGGAATGTTGAAGCTCGCCGCGACCATGTTCGGGTTTTTCTCGATCATGATCACGATCTGCTCGGTCTTGGGCAACTTGCTGACCACGCCGACCGGCACTACGGCGCCGTTTTCGGCGATGTCGGGCGCGGTGATCTGGATGTCGGCGCTCTCGGCCGGCTTGCCCGCGCCAAAGGCGGTGAAGGCCGCGTCCATATTCTTGGCATCGAAGGCCGCCTGGTTCCAGGCCGCGCGCGCCAGCTCGGGCTTGATGAAGCCGGCTGCTGCGAGCAGACCGAGCACGCCCAGGCCGCCGCCGGCCTTCAGGGTATCCCTGCGTTGATGGTTCATCCTGTCTCTCCTTGTAAGGTGTTACTGCGCTTTCGCGCCTTCCAGAATCCACTGAACGAGTTGCTTGATCTCCTCGTCCTGCACGTGGCCTTGCGGCGGCATCGGCACCGCCCCCCAGACGCCCTGCCCGCCGTTCTTGACCTTGCCGATCAATTTGGCCTCGGCATCTGTCTGACCTTGATACTTTTCAGCTATCTCATTGTACCCAGGCCCGACGATCTTGTTGGCCACGCCATGGCAGGCCATGCAGCCCTTGCCATTGGCCAGGGCCATGACCGCCGCCGCAGCCGAGGGCGCGCCGGCAGCTTCCTGCGTGGTGGCGGCCGGGATGGTCTCCTTGCCACGGGTCTGACCCACCGGGCGGTTCTGCTCGGCCAGGTTGCCGTGGGCGTCCTGCGCGTAGTCCGGCAGCGCCGAGGCGATCACGACCTCCGTCTTGCAGTCCTTCATGCAGGCAAGGTTGTTGACATCGGGCACGCCGCCATTGCCGATGCCGCCCTTGGACGCCGGTGCCCCCGGCCACATGCCGTGGTCGGTCGTCATGCCGTTGCGGTTGGGCATGCGCGCCTGCACCTCGCGGATGTTCTCGTCGCTCAGCTCGAAGTCGGCCGGCACGATATCGCCGAGGTTGAGCATGTAGGCCAGCAAGGCATAGACGTCGTCCGGGCTCAGCGACTTCGGTGCGGTCCACGGCATGGCGCGCTGGATGTAGTCGAATAGGGTCGAGAGGGTCGGCACCTTCATCAGCGTGGTGCGCTGCGGGAAGGAGTCGTTGATCAGCGCCGCGACGCGGCCAGTCTCGATGTCCTTGGCGGTGGTGCCGCCGACCAGCGGCGTGAACACCTCGTTCGACTCGCCGAACACGCCATGGCAGCTGGCGCATTGCGCTTCCCACAGCTCCATGCCGGTGTCGACATCGCCCCGCCCCTTGGGCAGACCGACGAAGTCCGGACGCACGTCGATGTCCCAGGCCTTCACCTCGGCCGGCGTCGCCTCGCGGCCGATGCCGGGGAAGCGGTCGAAGGCCACGGCAGACGTCGTCACCCCGGCGACCATCAGCGCGATCAGCGTCTTAGAGAACCTGGACATTGCTCACCTCACCGGATTCGACCACCTTCCACGACTGGATGGCGTTGTTGTGATAAATGGACTTGCTGCCGCGCACCTGGCGTAGCTGGCCGTAGCTCGGCTGCACGTAGCCGGTCTCGTCGACCGCGCGCGACTGCAAAATCGCGGGCTTGCCGTCCCACACCCAGTCGATGTTGAAGCGCGTGACCGCCTTCGACAGCACCGGCGTCTCGAGGCGCGCCTGGCGCCAGTTGATGCCGCCATCGGTGGAGACGTCGACACGGGTGACCTTGCCGCGGCCCGACCAGGCCATGCCGGAGATGTTGTAGAAGCCCTTGTCGAGCAGCAACTGGCCGCCCGAGGGGGTGGTGATGACCGACTTGCACTCCTGCACCGAGGTGTACTGGCGGTGAAGGCCGTCCGGCATGAGGTCCATGTAATGCACGGCCTCGTCCTTGGTCGCCCACGGCTGGTCACCCACCTCGATGCGGCGCAGCCACTTCACCCAGCTCACGCCCTGCACCCCCGGCACCACCAGGCGCAGCGGGTAGCCGTTCTCGGGGCGCAACATCTCGCCGTTCATGCCGTAGGCCACCAGCACCTCGCCCGATTCGATGAGCTCCATCGGGATGGTGCGCGTCATCGACGAGCCGTCGGCGCCCTCCGCGAGCACGAAGCGGCCCTTCTTGTAGTCGGCGCCGCACATGTCGAGGATCTCCTTCAGCGGCACGCCGGTGAACTCGGAACAGGACAGCATGCCGTGCGAGTACTGCACGGTCGGCACCGCGACATTGCCCCACTCCATGCCGGTGTTGGCACCGCATTCGATGAAGTGGATGCGCGACACCGAGGGCAGGCGCATGAGATCGTCCATGGTGAAGACCGCATGGGTCTTGACCATGCCGTTGATCATCAGGCGATGCTTGGAGGGGTCGACGTCGTGCCAGCCCTGGTGGTGACGCTCGAAGTGCAGGCCCGAGGGCGTGATGATGCCGAACAGGCCCTGCAGCGGCGTGAAGGCGACCGACGAGCCGCCGACACGGGTCAGCCCGGGGCTCTCGCGGCGCTGCAGACCGCGCTCGTACTTCGAGGGCATGCCGTAGGGGTTGGCCGCGACCGGCAGGCCGAGCGTGGTGGACCATTGCGGCAGTTCGAGGATGGCCGGATCGCCTTCGACCGCAGCGCGCGCCACCGCAGGCGCCGCCAAGGCCGCCGAGGCGGTCAGGAATGCCTTGCGCAAAAAGTCCCTGCGACCGTCCTTGACCGCAGAGATCTGCTCGTCGGTCAGGAAGTTTTCGGGCGCCGGCCTCACCCGGCCGGGCCGGGTATCAATCATCGCCATGCGTACTCTCCCCCTTTGTTGTCTGGATGCACGACTGAAAAAATAAGGATCAGACTTCCCTGCCCAGATCGTTCTCGAGCTTGAGCAGGGCTTCCTTGCTGGGCACGTTGAAGGCGTCCCTCGATGCGATGCGCACGCAGACGGTGCGACACAGATCGGTGAAGTTCGGGTCGGTCAGGCGGTAGATCACCTGGCTCCCCTCCTTGCGGCGGCCGACCACGCCGGCGCGGTACAACATGTTCAGGTGGCGCGAGGCATTGGCCTGCGACAGGCCGGTTGCCTCCACTACATCATTGACCGGTCGCTCGCCATCACACAGGCAATGCATGATCTTCAGGCGCGACGGCTCGGACAGCAGGCTGAAGTACTCGGCAACGCTTTCGAAGACGTCTTCAAGGTCTTCCATGATCAGCCCCGTTTATCGCTCCATGATTTAAATCAAATTTAAAACCATACACTCATATAGTCAAGTACTAATATTTGTGCGGCACAGCACGGTCCAAACGAGTGACGAACTGCACGGAATGTCGGAGAACTCAAGGCTTGCGAGGCGCGGCACGGCACCAATTGGCTATACTTCGCCTGCCGTCAGACCCGCGCCCACCCGTTTCGACTGAGGACTCGGGTCGGGCGCAGCGAAAGCTTCTCTATAGCGAACAATGCGGAGGGACAACGCAGTGAAAATCAGAATTGCAGTCGCCATGCTCGCCCTGACCGGCGTCGGCGGCATCGCCCAGGCGCAGGACGCCGACCCCAATCTCGCCCGCAATCTGGCCGCCACCTGCGCGACCTGCCACGGCACCAATGGCCACAGCCAGAAAGGGATGGACTCGCTCGCGGGGGAACCGGCCGAAAAGCTGATGGAGAAGCTGGCCGACTTCCGCTCCGGCGACAAGCCGGCGACGATCATGCATCAGATCGTCAAGGGCTACACCGATGAGCAGCTGAGCTTGATCAGCGACTGGTTCGCCGCGCAAAAGTAAGAGAGACAGGGGAACAAGGATGATCAACAGACGCGACTTTCTCAGGACCATGGGCATCGCCGCCGGCGGCACCTCGCTGGCAGGCATTTCCGGGCTGGCCAGTGCAGCCGGCTCGGCCGCGAAGGGGCACATCGTCGTGGTGGGCGGCGGCTTCGGCGGCGCCACCGCGGCCAAGTACCTGCGCATGTGGAGCAATGGCAGCGTGGAGGTGACGCTGATCGAGCGCAACACCCGGTTCATCTCCTGCCCGATCTCCAACCTGGTGATCGGCGGCCTGCAGCAGATGGACGACATCAGCGTCAGCTATGACAACCTGCGCGACAAATGGGGCGTGAAAGTCCTCACCGACGAGGTCACCGCCCTCGACCCGGACAAGCGTACGGTCACCACCGCCAAGCACGGCACCCTCGGCTATGACCGTGTCGTCCTGTCGCCGGGCATCGACTTCATCCCCGGCGCGATCGCCGGCCTCGAGGGCAACCAGGAGCTCATCCCCCATGCCTGGAAGGCCGGCCCGCAGACGGTGCTGCTGCGCAAGCAGCTCGAGGACATGGCCGACGGCGGCGTGTTCGTCATGACGATCCCGCGCGCCCCGTATCGCTGCCCGCCCGGACCCTACGAGCGCGCCTGCCTGGTGGCCAACTACCTGCGCGAAGCCAAGCCCAGGTCCAAGGTGCTGGTGCTCGACGCCAACGACGAGATCCAGTCGAAGAAGGCGCTGTTCACCAAGGCCTTCGAGAGCTACGGCGCGCTCATCGAATACGTGCCGGGCAGCAAGCTCGAGGGCGTGGACGCGGCGAGCCGCACGGCCAAGCTGGAATTCGACGACGTGCAGGCGGACGTGCTCAACGTCATTCCGCCGATGCGTGCCGGCAACATCGCCACCCAGGCCGGCCTGCCGCTCATCAACGAGCGCTGGGTCGAGGTCGAATGGCTGTCGATGGAGGCCAAGGGCGTGCCCGGCGTGCACGTGCTCGGCGACGCGATCTTCCCCGCGCCGACCATGCCCAAGTCGGGCCACATGGCCAACCAGCATGCCAAGCTCGCCGCAGCGGCCATCCTCAATCTGCTCGAAGGCAAGGCGCCGAGTGCCACGCCGGTGGTCATGAATACCTGCTACAGCTTCGTCGATGGCAAGAACGTCATCCACGTTGCCTCGGTGCACCAGTACGACGCCGAGAAGCAGCAGCCGATGCCGGTGGAGGGCGCCGGCGGCGTGTCGCTGGTTGCCAACGAGCTCGAGGCCAAGACCGCCATGGGCTGGGCACGCAACATCTGGGCCGACATGCTGGCCTGACGCCTACGGCGCGACCTTGCGGTGAGCGCCGGATCGCGATGTGAAGAAGGGGCCTGACGGCCCCTTCTTCATGCGCCCAGACCTCGCTCGATCAGTCGAGCGTGCTGATGTAGAGCGCCACCGCCTTGACCTCGAGCTCGGTCAGCTTCGAGGCAATCGAGTGCATGATCTCGTTGTCGTTGGTGCGCTCGCGCTTGTTGAAAGAGCGCAGCTGGGCCTCGGTGTAGCGCGGCACCTGGCCGGCCAGGCGCGGCAGCTTCTCGGTGCCGAGGCCCTTGTCGCCATGGCAGCTGGCACAAGCCGCCACGCCCGAGAACTCGTTACCACGATGAAAGACGAAACGCCCCACGGCCGCAAGATCCTGATCCCTTGCCTCGCGGGGCTTGGTCGGCTTCGTCTCGAAGAACACGCCCAGCGCCAGCATCTCCTCTTCGGTCAGGTCCTGCACCATGCCGGTCATGGTGTCGCTCTTGCGCCTTCCCGACTTGAAGTCGCCCAGCTGCTTGGCGATGTACTGGTGGTGCTGCCCGGCCAATCGCGGGTAGAGCGGCGACGAACTGTCCCCCTCCGGTCCGTGGCACAGCATGCAGCGGCCGCCATTGATTTCGGCCGCGCGCTCCAGGTTCACCTGCGGCAGCTCGCCCGCAGCAAAGCCAAGCGGCGCAGTGCAACCGAGCAGCAGCGTCGCCGCGATCTTCTTCATTCTTCGCATCTACCCCTCCTCGAGACATCTGTAGCGCCTGTCCAGCGCCGTGCTGCGACGAGCTTATCAGAATGCCCTTATCGACTGAACATTCACTCCCAGCCCAGCTCGAGCACCCATGGCGCCGCGTCCTGTGACAGCGCCTGCCGCACGTAGGGAACCATGCCGCCAGGCAGCGCCGCACGCGGATACCAGTCGAGCGCATCGCATTTGTCCGGCTCGCGGATCTCCGGCTCGCCCTCGAAACATCTTGCGCGCACGAAGAAGTCGATCCGGTTGGTGTCGGACAGGCGATGCACCACGCCCAGGTAGCACAGGTCGTGGCTGGCGACCCGCAAGCCTGTTTCCTCGCGCAGTTCGCGTCGCGCCGCGTCCCGCACGGACTCGCCCGGCTCGACATGGCCACCCGGCAAGCTGAACAGCCCGTCGAAGAAGCCCGTGCCCGCTCGCCGCAGCAACAGCACCCCGCCGTCGCGCTCGCACACGACATGGACGCCGGTCGGAATGCCAGCATGCACCTTCAGTGCTTGCCCGTGCTGCCGAAACCCTCCGCGCCGCGCGCGCTGGCATCGAACTCGTCGACCACGTTGAAGCCAACCTGCAGCACCGGCACCACGACCAGTTGCGCGATCCGCTCCATGGGCTGGATGGTGAAGCTCGCCCGCCCCCTGTTCCACACCGAGACGAAGATCTGCCCCTGGTAGTCCGAGTCGATGAGGCCGACCAGGTTGCCGAGCACGATGCCATGCTTGTGGCCGAGTCCCGAGCGGGGCAACACCATCGCCGCCAGGCCGGCATCCGCCAGGTGGATCGCCAGGCCGCTCGGAACCAGCGTGGTTTCACCCGGATGCAGGGTGATCGGCGCCGGCAGGCAGGCGCGCAGGTCCAGGCCCGCCGCGCCCTCGGTCGCGTACGCAGGCGGATGGCCCTTGAGCCGCTCATCGAGCAGCTTCACGTCAATTCGATGCATCTGCGTTCTCCCCGCCCCTGCGGCCAGCAGCGCACACGGGCATTCAAGTCGATGTCTGTCGTGTCCTGCGCGCAGCAGTGACCAGCGCCAGCCTCAGCCCTTGCGCGGCGCGAGCAGGCCGGCAAGATGGCTGACGATGCCCCGCGCCACATCCGCCTTCCGCGCCCGCGGCAGGGGATGGCGACCCGCGTCGTCATACAGGATCACCGTGTTGTCGTCTCCGCCCATGCCGTCGCGGACGAGATTGCCCACCAGCATCGGCAGGCGCTTGCTCCGCCGCTTGCCTTCGGCGTAGGCGTCGAGGTCGCGACTCTCGGCGGCAAAGCCGACGCAGAAGGGCGCCCCCTCGAGCGCCGCCACCTCGGCCAGAATGTCCGGATTGGGCGTCAGCGACAGCGTCAATGTATCGCCGCTCTTTTTCAGTTTGTGCTCGGCGGTCTGCACGGGCCGATAGTCCGCCACCGCCGCCACACCGATGAATACATCCGCCCCGGGCAAGGCATCGAACACCGCGGCGCGCATCTCGCGTGCGCTCGGTGCCTGCACGCAACACACCCCTGCCGGAACCGGCAGGCTCACCGGCCCACTCACCAGCACCACCTCCGCCCCCGCCTGGGCACAGGCACGCGCCAGCGCATAGCCCATCTTGCCCGAGCTGATGTTGGTGATGCCGCGCACCGGATCGATGGCCTCGAAGGTCGGCCCTGCCGTCATCACCACCCGGCGCCCCGCCAGCAGCTTGGGCACGAAGTAGCCCTCGAGCAGCTCGACAAGTTCCTCGGCCTCGAGCATGCGACCCATGCCGACCTCGCCGCAGGCCTGATCGCCCGCAGCCGGCCCGAACACGGTAACGCCATCGGCGCGGATCAGGTCCACGTTGCGCCGCGTTGGCGGCGACTCCCACATCTGCCGGTTCATCGCCGGGGCGACGATCAGCGGTACATCGCGCGCCAGGCACAGGGTACTCAGCAGGTCGTCCGCCCGGCCGTGGGCGAGACGGGCGATGAAGTCCGCCGTGGCTGGCGCCACGAGGATCGCGTCGGCATCGCGACCGAGGTCGATATGCGCCATGTTGTTGGGCATGCGTGCATCCCACAGGTCGGTCCACACCGTGTTGCCGGACAGGGCCTGGAAGGTGACCGGCGTGACGAAGCGCGCCCCGCCCTCGCTCAGCACCACGTGCACGTCGGCCCCGGCCTTGCCGAGCAGACGCACCAGTTCGGCCGCCTTGTAGGCTGCGATGCCGCCACTGATGCCGAGGACGATCTTGCGGTCGTTCAGTACACTCATGACATTCACTTATATAATCCGCCGCAAGGCAATGCAAAATAGATAACCAGAAAACCACCGGCAAGGAGACCTGCATCATGGCGATCACCGACTGGCCCGCAGATGAGCGTCCGCGCGAAAAACTCCTCGCGCGCGGTGCATCCTCGCTGTCCGACGCCGAGCTGCTCGCCATCTTCCTCCGCGTCGGCATCCGCGGCCAGAGCGCCGTCGACCTCGCCCGCAGCCTGCTCTCGCGCTTCGGCAGCCTCACCCGAATGTGCAGCGCGGCCGCAGAAGACTTCGCCGCGGTACCCGGCATGGGGCTGGCGAAGTATGCCCAACTGCAGGCGGTGATGGAACTGTCGAGGCGCGCCCTGGGCGAGACCCTGACCGAACGCTCGCTGTTCGATTCACCGCAGGTGGTGCGCGACTGGCTCAGACTGAGGCTCGGCCACCTGCCGCACGAGACCTTCTGCGTGATGCTGCTCGATGCCCGTCATCGCCTGCTCGAGGCGGTCGACCTGTTCCGCGGCACGCTCACCCAGACCTCGGTCTATCCGCGCGAGGTGGTCAAGCTCGCGCTCGCACACAACGCTGCCGCCGTGATCTTTGCGCACAACCACCCTTCCGGTGCCGCCGAGCCGAGCACCGCCGACGAGTTGCTAACGCGGACGCTCAAGGATGCACTCAACCTGGTCGACATCCGTGTCCTCGACCATTTCGTGGTGCCCTCGCACGGTCATCCGGTATCCTTCGCCGAGCGCGGCCTGCTGTGACGGCCTGTCACGCGGCACCACTGCACGGCACCATCCCCGCACGCCTGCGCAAGGGCGCGCAAATGCAGCGCGGGGCTTGCCATAACCTAGGCTCGTGCATTATCCTCGCACGTTTTCCGCAATCAGAATTCCCTGGAGCATCGTATGGCTCGCGTCTGCCAAGTGACCGGTAAAGCACCGATGGTGGGAAATAACGTTTCCCACGCTAACAACAAGACCAAGCGTCGTTTCCTGCCCAACCTGCAGAACCGTCGCTTCTGGAGTGAAGGCGAGAACCGCTGGATTCGCCTGCGCGTGTCCAATGCGGGCCTGCGCACGATCGACAAGAAAGGCATCGACGTTGTCGTTGCCGAGCTTCGCGCCCGCGGCGAGAAGCTGTAAGCAACCGAACTGTACGGAGAACGCCATGGCCAAAGGCATCCGCGAGAAAATCAAGCTGGAGTCGACCGCCGGTACGGGTCACTTCTACACCACTTCCAAGAACAAGCGCACCACCACGGGCAAGCTCGAGTTCAACAAGTACGACCCGGTCGCGCGCAAGCACGTCCCGTACAAGGAAGTGAAGCTGAAGTAATTGCGCCGCGCGGGCCAGACCCGCACGGCAAAGCGCGTCACCAGCTTGCCGCGCCGGAGTTGCCGGCAACGGGAGGCGAAAAATCAAAAAAGGCCAGTGCGAAAGCACTGGCCTTTTTTGATTTTTCATTCCACAACATGCCCCACCCCGCATCGTGGGCGGCGCAAGAATCATACCCGGCAGCACACCCACATGAACTGCACCGCCGGGAACCGAGCCGGACTCAGGTCAGGCGCGCTGGATGTTTGAGGCCTGCTTGCCTTTCGGCCCCTGGGTGACCTCGAAGGAAACCTTGTCGCCTTCCTTCAGGGTCTTGAAGCCGCTCATGTTGATGGCGGAAAAATGTGCGAACAGATCCTCGCTTCCATCATCCGGGGTAATGAACCCAAAACCCTTGGAATCGTTGAACCACTTCACGGTACCAGTTGCCATATTGCTCGAATCCCTCAAAGTTGCTTGATACGACCGCCGCGACTCCGGCGCCGCAGTCTGTTTTGGCGCCGACAGCGACGTCGATCGCCTCGGGAAACTCCTCGGGATCAAGCTGAAGCCTGCGCACGGCCTAGCTTTTACGCATTCGAACTGGGGCCGTCAACGGTCTTTCCCGCGCTTCGATTAACGCAGCGCAACAACGAAACCCCAAGCAAGACCACAGAGACAAGGATAAATTCATGCGCCACGCAGGCTTGCGTGTTTTCTGCAGTGCACGAAGCCAAGCCCGGCTCTGCGCTGAATACCACAACCGCAAGCCTCCCTCGGATGCGCGCCTTGCCCGATCAGCAGCGTTGTTGCACTCTGCCCCGACTTCATTAGAATGATTTTCATGGGTACCCAGAAACGCGACGATTTAGTTCTCGAGGCGAAGCGGACACGCACCAGGCCGCCGCCACTCTACAAGGTGCTTCTGCTCAACGACGATTACACACCGATGGATTTCGTGATCGTCGTTCTGCAGAAATATTTCGGCATGGATCGCGAACGTGCCACGCGAGTCATGCTCCAAGTCCACAGAGAGGGCATGGGGGTGTGTGGCGTCTTCCCCAGGGACGTCGCGTCGACCAAGGTTGAGCAGGTCGCCTCGTTTGCTCGTCAGCATCAACATCCGCTGGCATGCGTGATGGAGGAAAATTGAATGATCGCGCAAGAGCTTGAAGTGAGCCTGCACATGGCTTTCGTCGAAGCAAGACAGAAGCGCCACGAGTTCATCACCGTGGAGCATCTGCTGCTTGCCCTGCTGGACAATCCGTCAGCCGCACAGGTGTTGAGGGCATGCGCAGCCAATCTCGACGAACTCCGCCGCGAGCTCACCAATTTCGTCAATGAGCACACGCCGCGCATCGAAGGTACGGACGAGATCGACACGCAGCCGACGCTCGGCTTTCAGCGCGTGATCCAGCGTGCCATCCTGCATGTGCAGTCCTCGGGCAAGAAGGAGGTGACCGGCGCCAACGTGCTGGTGGCGATCTTCGGTGAAAAGGACTCGCACGCGGTCTATTTCCTGCAGAAGCAGAACATCTCGCGTCTCGACGTGGTGAACTTCATCTCGCATGGGATCGCCAAGACGCCGCCGCAGGGTAGCGCTCCCCAAGGCCGCAACGAAGGCGAGCAATCCGAGCAGGAGCCGGAGGACAAGCAGGCGGGCGGCGCCCTCGACAGCTACACGCAGAACCTCAATCAGCAGGCGCTGGTAGGCAAGATCGACCCCCTCATCGGGCGCGAGAAGGAAGTCGAGCGCGTCATCCAGACCTTGTGCCGGCGGCGCAAGAACAACCCCTTGCTGGTCGGCGAAGCCGGCGTGGGCAAGACGGCGATCGCCGAGGGACTCGCACGCCGCATCGTCGAGGGCCGGGTCCCCGAGATCCTCGAGAATGCACAGGTGTTCGCACTCGACATGGGCGCCCTGCTCGCAGGCACCAAGTATCGGGGCGATTTCGAGCAAAGACTCAAGGCGGTCCTGAAGCAGCTCGTCGAGAATCCGAACGCGATCCTGTTCATCGACGAGATCCACACCCTGATCGGTGCAGGCGCCGCCTCGGGCGGGACGCTCGACGCCTCCAACCTGCTCAAGCCGGCGCTCTCCTCCGGCCAGCTCAAGTGCATCGGCGCGACCACCTACAACGAGTTCCGCCAGATCTTCGAGAAGGACCACGCGTTGTCGCGGCGTTTCCAGAAGATCGACGTCGTCGAGCCCTCGGTGGCCGAGACCGTCGAGATCCTCAAGGGCCTCAAGAGCCGCTTCGAGGAGCATCACGGCATCAAGTACTCGAGCTCGGCGCTGTCGAGCGCGGCCGAACTGTCGGCCAAGTACATCAACGACCGCCACCTGCCCGACAAGGCCATCGACGTCATCGACGAAGCAGGTGCAGCGCAGCGCATCCTGCCCAAATCGCGCCAGAAGAAGACCATCGGCAAAGGCGAGATCGAGGAGATCGTTGCCAAGATCGCGCGCATCCCGCCCCGCACGGTGTCCAATGACGACAAGGCCTCGCTGAAGACACTCGAGCGTGACCTCAAGAACGTCGTGTTCGGCCAGAACGCGGCGATCGAGGCGCTCTCGAAGGCGATCAAGATGTCCCGCTCCGGCCTCGGCAACCCGCAGAAGCCGATCGGCTCCTTCCTGTTCTCCGGCCCCACCGGCGTCGGCAAGACCGAGGTCGCGCGTCAGCTCGCCTACACCCTGGGTATCGAGCTGGTGCGCTTCGACATGTCGGAGTACATGGAGCGTCACGCGGTCAGCCGGCTCATCGGCGCGCCGCCGGGCTACGTCGGTTTCGACCAGGGCGGACTGCTCACCGAGCAGATCACCAAGAAGCCGCACTGCGTGCTCTTGCTCGACGAGATCGAGAAGGCCCACCCGGACATCTACAACATCCTGTTGCAGGTCATGGACCATGGCACGCTGACCGACAACAACGGCCGCCAGGCCGACTTCCGCAACGTGATTGTCATCATGACCACGAACGCCGGGGCGGAGGCGATGCAGAAGTCGGTGATCGGCTTCTCGGCCAAGCGCGAGGCAGGCGACGAGATGAGCGAGATCAAGCGCATGTTCACGCCGGAGTTCCGCAACCGGCTCGACGCGATGATCTCCTTCAAGGCGCTCGACAACGAGGTCATCCTGCGCGTGGTCGACAAGTTCCTGATGCAGCTCGAAGCGCAGCTGCACGAGAAGAAGGTCGAGGCCCACTTCAGTGATGATCTCAAGGCCTGGCTGGCCGAGAAGGGTTTCGACCCGCTGATGGGGGCACGACCGATGGCACGCCTGATCCAGGATACGATCCGCGCCGCACTCGCTGACGAGTTGCTGTTCGGTCGCCTCGTCAATGGCGGGAAGGTCACCATCGACCTCGACGACGACGACAAGGTCAAGCTGGTGTTCGAGGAAACCGAGACCGCCACCGCCTGATCGCCTGCACCTGCAGCGACGGCATGTTTCCGGCAACGGAGCATGCCGTCTTTTTTTTGTGCCGGGGGATTGGCCGCGGCCCCTCAGCCCGTCATGCACCTCCCACCGACCACGACGACCCGACGCCTCGTTTATGATGCCGGCTCCCGCGCCGCACGAGCGGCGCACCCGCCCTTCGAGGAGACGCCATGAACATCCAGACTGCCGACCTTTGCGACGCCCATGAGGACAAGCTCGCCATCGTCGCCCCCATGTTTTCCAGCTATGGCGGACGCGCTGCCTTTGGCGGACCGATCTCGACCTTGAAGCTCTTCGAGGACAACTCCTTCGTGCGCAAGGCGGTGGAAAGCGCGGGCAAGGGCCGTGTCCTGGTCATCGACGGCGGCGCCTCGATGCGCTGTGCCCTGGTCGGCGACCAGCTCGCCGAGCTCGCGGTCAGCAATGGATGGGCGGGCATCATTGTCTATGGCTGCATTCGCGACTCGAGAGCCATTGGCGAGATGGACCTCGGCGTCTTCGCCCTTGGCACCCACCCGAAGAAGACGGTCAAGCGCAACACCGGCGAGGTGGACATCCCGGTCAGCTTCGGCGGGGTCACCTTCCATCCCGGCCACTACGTCTATGCCGACGAAGACGGCGTCGTCCTGAGCGCCGCGCCACTACTCTGAAGGCCCTCGCCGCTCGCCACGCCGCGCACGAAGCCGCTGCAGCGGCCATCGCGCGCCCGCGGCGGGCAGTGCGAATCTGATTGCAACGCAACACACCTGCGGCCAGGAGTCGTTTCACACCGCTCGATTGCATTTCGTATAGCAAAATATAATTCTTAATACCTTGTTTTAAATAGATAAGATTTTTTCTTATGTCTTATATAAGACATATTGCTGCTGCGCGGAATGCCTCCTATACTCTCATCCCATCTGCAGCGCTTTTCTCCCTCGAAACCGCTGCAGCCGGAACACCGCGACCGGTGCCTGAACCCGCCGCGATGCCTGACTCCCTTCTGCCTTGAAAAGGACGCATCATGACCATGACCCGCGAACAGCAAATCGCCGCCCTCGAAAAAGACTGGGCCGAAAACCCCCGCTGGAAAGGCATCAAGCGCGGCTACTCGGCCGCCGACGTGGTTCGCCTGCGTGGCAGCCTGCAACCCGAATACACGCTGGCCCAGCGCGGCGCCAAGCTGCTGTGGGAGCGCGTCAATGGCGGCGCCAAGAAGGGCTATGTGAACGCCTTCGGCGCGATCACCGCCGGTCAGGCGATGCAGCAGGCCAAGGCCGGCCTCGAGGCCGTGTATCTTTCCGGCTGGCAGGTCGCCGCCGACGGTAACACCTCCGAGACCATGTACCCCGACCAGTCGCTGTACGCCTACGACTCGGTGCCGACCATGGTCCGCCGCATCAACAACACCTTCAAGCGTGCCGACGAGATCCAGTGGTCGCGTGGCATCAACCCGGGCGACAAGGAATTCGTCGACTACTTCCTGCCGATCGTCGCCGACGCCGAGGCCGGTTTCGGTGGCGTGCTGAACGCCTTCGAGCTGATGAAGAACATGATCGCCGCCGGTGCTGCCGGGGTGCACTTCGAAGACCAGCTGGCTGCGGTGAAGAAGTGCGGCCACATGGGTGGCAAGGTGCTGGTGCCGACGCAGGAAGCCTGCGAGAAGCTGATCGCCGCCCGCTTCGCCGCCGACGTCATGGGCGTGCCGACCATCATCCTGGCCCGTACCGACGCCGAAGCCGCCAACCTGATCACCTCCGACCACGACGCCAACGACAAGCCCTTCCTTACCGGTGAGCGCACCCAGGAAGGCTTCTACCGCGTCAAGAACGGCCTCGAGCAGGCCATCAGCCGCGGGGTCGCCTACGCGCCCTACGCCGACCTGGTGTGGTGCGAGACCGGCACCCCCGACCTCGGCTTCGCCCGCGAGTTCGCGCAGGCCGTGCATGCCGCCTGCCCGGGCAAGCTGCTGTCGTACAACTGCTCGCCGTCCTTCAACTGGAAGAAGAACCTGGACGATGCCACCATCGCCAAGTTCCAGGACGAGTTGTCGGCGCTGGGCTACAAGTACCAGTTCATCACCCTGGCCGGCATCCACATCAACTGGTTCAACACCTTCAAGTTCGCCCACGCCTACGCCCGCGGCGAAGGCATGAAGCACTACACCGAGATGGTGCAGGAACCGGAATTCGCCGCGCGCGAGCAGGGCTACACCTTCGTGTCCCACCAGCAGGAAGTCGGCGCCGGCTACTTCGACGACGTCACCACCGTGATCCAGGGCGGCTCCTCCTCGGTGAAGGCCCTGACCGGCTCGACCGAAGAAGAGCAGTTCCACTAAGACGACGCGCCCGCCCGCTGCCCGTGCGGCAGCCGGCCGCGCCCTGCGCAGCAAAAAGGCCACCGCGCAAGCGGTGGCCTTTGTTCATTGTGCGAAGCTTCAGTGCTGACGCATCAGCCGCGACCCGGTCCCATTCCACTGCCGTCGCGCGGGCCACCGCCCTTGCCCTCGCCCATCCCGCCGCGCATGCCCTTGCGCCCCATCTTCTGGAACTCGGCGTCGAACACCGTCTTCTGCGCATCGCTCAGCGTGCCGTAGAAGGCCTCGACCGCCTTGCGCGCCTGCGCCATCTCGGCCTGGCGCAACGCGCTCATCTCTTCCATGCGTTGCATGCGCTCAATCGCGGTCTTAGGTGCCTCGGCCGCGCGGCGCTCGGCCATGTGCGTGGCCATGCGCTCGGCACGCGCCTTCATATCGCCCTTGAAGGTTTCGAACGCGGGTTTCTGTTCCGGCGTCAGTGCCAGCGCGAGTTCAAGGCGGGCCATATGCGCTTCGGCGCGCTCGGCCATCTTCGCCTTCATCTGCGCGGGCTCCATCTGCGACCAGCCGGATTTGCCACCACGCGGGCCATCGCCCATGCAGTGTCCGCCCCAGGCCATGGCGGTCGTCGCCCCCAGGGCTCCGGTAGCGATGACGGCGGCGGCGATCGAGCTCTTGATCCAGGTTTTCATGATGACTCTCCTATCAGGTTCGGAAAGGGACTGGCCCTTCGAGGATGTTGCCCATCCGTTCGGGCGACGGAGCCATTACAGCACCGGGATGTAAGCCGCGTTTGTCTCCTTCGATCGCTTTTGCAGCCTGATGTCTCACAGGCTGGCACAGATACGCTGGGATACAAAGCCGCACCCGCCAGCCCTTAAGATGCAGGCCATGGAGACGCCCAGATGAGCCAGCAAGACCACATCCTGATCGTCGATGACGATCGCGACATCCGCCAGTTGCTCGCCGACTACCTCGAGAAGCAGGGCCTGCGCTGCACCACCGCGGCCGACGGGCGCGAGATGAAGGCCGCGCTCGAGCAGCACCGCATCGATCTTATCGTGCTCGACGTGATGATGCCCGGCGAGGATGGCCTGACCCTGTGCCGCAACCTGCGCGGCAGCGGCAGCCCGCACGCCAACACGCCGATCCTGATGCTGACCGCACGCGGCGAGGACATGGACCGCATCCTCGGGCTCGAGATGGGTGCCGACGACTACCTCGCCAAGCCCTTCGTGCCGCGCGAACTGTTCGCCCGCGTGCGCGCCGTGCTGCGCCGCACACGCGCCCTGCCGCCCAACCTCGAGGCCAGCCCGCCGGCCAATGCGCGCGAACTGCGCTTCGCCCACTGGCGGCTGGACACGGTCAATCGCCACCTGATCGACCACGACGGCGCAGTGGTCGCCCTCTCCGGCGCCGAGTACCGCATGCTGAGCGTGTTCCTGTCGCACCCGCAGAAGGTGCTGTCGCGCGACCAGTTGATGGAGCTGACCCAGGGCCGCGAGGCCGACGTGTTCGATCGCTCGATCGATCTCCTCGTCAGCCGCCTGCGCCAGCGCCTGGGTGACAGCGCACGCGAGTCGAGCATCATCAAGACGGTTCGCAACGAAGGCTACGTGCTCGCCGCCGAGGTCAGCGCAACACCGCACGACGCAGGCAGCCCCTCATGACCCTGCCCTGGCCGCGCAGCCTGTTCGCCCGGCTGATGCTGATCTGGCTGTTCGGCATTGCGCTCGTGCTCGCGGTGAGCCTGGCGCTGTTCGTCGGCGAACGCGAGCGCATCGGCCGCAACGTGTTGTTCGAGGGCGTGGCGCAGGAGATTGCCGCGGCCGTCGATCTGCTCGACCGCATGTCGCCGCCCGAGCGCGAACGCTGGATCGACGAGTTCGGCCGCCGTCGCCTGCGCCTGAGCCTGCGACCCGTCGCACAGGACAGGCTGCGCCCCCTGGCCGACGACCACCCCCTGCACACCGCGCTGCGCACGGCGATGCCCGGACGCCACTTCGGCATCTTCATTCACCCGCGCGACGACCGTCCGCACCCGATCCTGCTGGTCGCGCTTCAGCTCCAGGACGGCACCGCGCTCAACATCCGCCTGCCCGGTATCGCCCCGGCCTCGCCCCTGCGCGCACCGCCGCCGGAGCGCCTGTTCGCCGCACTCGCGGCGCTCGTGCTGGGGGTCGGGCTGCTCACCTGGATCGCGGTGCGGCTGGCGACCAGGCCTTTGTCGCGCATGGCGGCGGCGGCGCGCGCGCTTGGCGAGGACCCCGGGCGTGCGCCGATGGACACACGAGGGCCGACCGAGGTCGCGCTTGCCGCGACGGCCTTCAATCAGATGCAGCAACGCATCGCTGAGCATGTCACTGAGCGCACCCGCATCCTCGCCGCCATCTCGCACGACCTGCAGACGCCGATCACCCGCCTGCGCCTGCGCGCAGAGCTGGTGGACGACGAATCACTGCGCGCCCGCATCCAGTCCGACCTCGACGCCATGCAAGGCCTCGTCAAGGAGGGCCTGGCCTATGCGCGCAGCCTGGACGAGCGTGCGCCGCCACAGCCGGTCGAGCTCGCCCCGCTGCTGCAGGCGTTGGCCGAAGACGCGCATGACATGGGCTGGACGGTGCGCGTTGGCGAGTTGGCGCAGGCGCGCGTCGAAGCCAGCCCGTCCGCGCTGCGCCGCGCACTGTGGAACCTGATCGAGAACGGGGTAAAGTTCGGTGGCGAGGTCGACATCGGGCTGGCGCCCGCGACGCTGCCGTCGGGCGCCCGCGGCCACGAGATCCGCATCCGCGATCACGGCCCCGGCCTGCCCGCAGGCGAGCTGGAGAAGGTGTTCGAGGCCTTCTATCGCACCGAAGCCTCGCGCAACCGCGAGACGGGCGGCACCGGGCTGGGGCTGGCGATCACCCGCAACCTGCTACGCGGCCAGCGCGGCGAGGTCCGCCTGCACAATCATCCTCAGGGCGGGCTGGAGGCACGCGTCCTGCTGCAGGCCATGTAGCGCGTCGCCAGGTGGTCGAAGGCCGCGCATTCGGCGGCCAGCCGGCCTGCGCTCCAGCCCCGCTCCGCGCCCAGCACGGCCGCCACCCGCGGCGCAGCGGCACGGGCTGCGGCCGCATCGCGGAACAGCAGACGGCTGCGCCGCGCCAGCACATCCTCGACGCCGAGCGCGAACGCCTCACGCACCGCGTGTCGGACCTCGGCAGCGGAGGGCGGCAAGCCGTCGCTCGCCGCCTCGCTCGCCGCCTCGCTGCGCCCCTCGCCCGCCTGCCCCGCGCCTTCGTTCCGGGCCCACAGGCCACCTTCGTCGAGGGCGAGGCCGGCAGTGACGGAGGGCCGGCGCGGCCATCCGGCGACCTCCTCGGCGACATCGACGGCATCCTCCGCCATGCGGCGGTAGGTGGTCCACTTGCCACCGAGCAGGCTCACCAGCCCCTGCGCCGAGACATCCACCCGATGCTCGCGCGACAGACCCTTCGTCGCTCCGCCTCCCCCGCCGCCGAGCAGGGGTCGCAGGCCGCCGAAGACGCTGCGCACCTCCTCGCGGCGCGGCGCCCGGCTCAGATAGTTCGTCGCCGCATCGAGCAGGAAGTCGATCTCGCCCGCCAGCGGTTCGGGCTCGTCCGGTACGTCGTCGCGCGCGGTGTCGGTCGTGCCGATGAGGACGCGGCCCTGCCACGGGATCACGAACAGCACACGCTCATCGGCGGTGCGCGGCACCAGCAGTGCGTCGCGACCGGGCAGGAAGGCCCGCTCGACGACCACATGCACGCCCTGGCTCGGCCGCAGCAGGGCCGGCGCTGCCGGATCGGCCAGGCGCCGCACGGCGTCACCCCACACGCCGGCGGCATTGATCACCACGCACGCAGCGACCTGGCAGACGCGGCCGGACTCGCGCTCGCGCAGCGCGACGCCACACACCCGCCCCCCTTCCACGACGAGGCCGTCGACACTGCAATGGTTGAGCACCAGCGCCCCCTCGCGACTGGCCGTGCGCGCCAGCGCGATCGCCAGGCCGGCATCGTCGAACTGCGCATCCCAGTACGCCATGCCACGATCGGCCCGCTCCCTGCGCAGGGTCGGCAGCGCCGCCTGCAGCTCGCTGCGGGACAGCGGGACGCTGGGTGCGATCAGGCCGGCGCCGGCGAAGCGGTCGTACAGCGCCAGGCCAAGACGCAGGCGCGCATGCTCGACCCAGCCCTTGGTCGGCACCACGAAGCGCTGCGGCCGCACCAGGCCGGGCGCGTTGCGCAGCAGCACGGCGCGCTCGGCCAGCGCCTCGCGCACCAGGCCCAGCTTGCCCTGCGCCAGGTAGCGCAGACCGCCGTGGATGAGCTTGGTCGAGCGCGAGCTGGTGCCGGCCGCAAAGTCGCGCGCCTCGACCAGCAGCACGGCATGGCCGCGGGTGGCGGCCTCGAGGGCGCAGCCCAGCCCGCTCGCGCCACCACCGATGATGACGATATCCCACGCGGGCGTTGCCGCCAGGCGCGCCAGCAGACGGTCCCGCGCCAGCACCGGACCGTCTGCGTCAGACGGCGAGCTCACTGCCGGTCTCAGGCTTGCGCCCAGTCGCGCGCGCGCTCGACCGCACGCGCCCATTGCGCGCGCGCCGCGGCCTGGCGCTCGGGCGGCCACTGCGGCTCGAAGCGGCGATCGAGCTGCCAATGCGCCTCGATCTCGGCCGTGTCCGACCACAGCCCGCAGCCGAGCGCGGCGAGGCAGGCCGCGCCAAAGGCGGTGGTCTCCAGCAGGCGCGGGCGCAAAACGGGCACGCCGAGCAGGTCGGCCTGCATCTGCATCAGCAGATCGTTGGCCGCCGCGCCGCCATCGACGCGCAGTTCGCTTAGCGCGGGCGCGCCGTCGCGCGCCATCGCCTCGACCAGATCCACGGTCTGCAGCGCGATCGCCTCCAGCGCGGCGCGCGCAATGTGGGCGGCGCTGCTGCCTCGGCTCAGGCCGAGCAGCGTCCCGCGCGCACGCGCATCCCAGTACGGCGCGCCCAGTCCGGTGAAGGCCGGCACCAGGACCACGCCGCCGCTGTCGGGCACGCTGGCGGCCAGTGCCTCCACCTCGGCCGATCGCCGCACCAGGCCGAGGCCGTCGCGCAACCATTGGATGATCGCACCGCCCATGAACACGCTGCCCTCGAGGGCGTAGCACATGCGCTTGCCCGCGGTGCCCACGCCCGACCAGGCCACGGTGGTGAGCAGGCGGTTTTTCGACGCGAGCGCCTGCTCACCGGTGTTCATGAGCAGGAAACAACCCGTTCCGTAGGTGTTCTTGGCCATGCCGGGCATGAGGCAGGCCTGACCGAAGGTCGCCGCCTGCTGATCGCCGCCGATTCCGGCGATCGGAATCGCCGCGCCAAAAAGGCCGGCATCGGTCTCGCCGCACACGCCGCTGCTGGCGACCACCTGCGGCAGCAGCGCACGCGGAATGCGGAAGCGCTCGAGCAGTTGCGCGTCCCAGTCGAGATCGTGGATGTTGAACAACAGCGTGCGCGCGGCGTTGCCCGGGTCGGTGACGTGCAGGCGGCCGCCGCTCAGGTGCCACACCAGCCAGCTATCGACGGTGCCGAAGGCGAGCTCGCCGCGCTCGGCACGCGCCCGTGCGCCGGGCAGGTGGTCGAGCAGCCAGGCGAGCTTGGTGGCCGAGAAGTAGGGGTCCAGTTCGAGGCCGGTGCGCGCACGCAGATCCTCGGCCCAGCCCTGCGCACGCAGGCGGTCACATTCGGTGGCGGTGCGGCGGTCCTGCCAGACGATGGCCGGCGCCAGCGCGCGGCCGCTGGCGCGCTCCCACAGCACGGTGGTCTCGCGCTGGTTCGCAACCCCGATCGCCGCCACCTCGCCAGCGCGGATGCCGGCATTGGCGAGCGCCTCGCGCGCACAGTCGAACTGCGTGCGCACGATGTCCTGGGCGTCGTGCTCGACGCGGTC
Source organism: Thauera sp. WH-1 (assembly GCF_047806685.1). Taxonomy (NCBI): domain Bacteria; kingdom Pseudomonadati; phylum Pseudomonadota; class Betaproteobacteria; order Rhodocyclales; family Zoogloeaceae; genus Thauera; species Thauera sp. WH-1. The sequence goes on along the minus strand of NZ_JBLQGP010000006.1, from coordinate 134,840 downwards.
CGGGGCTGGAAAATGCTGGGCGAACTCGGCCTGCGCGAGCCCGCACACGCGGCCGCCGGCATCGAACACGATCGCCCGCGAACTGGTCGTGCCCTGGTCAAGGGCGAGCAGGTAAGCCATCTTGCCTCCACAGCCATGCGTCATCGCGCGCGGTGTCGACAGCCTACCCCCGCTCGCCCCGGAACGACCAGCCCGGGAAAGCCACGATGTGGTTCAATGCGGCTCTTCTCGCTGCAATGCAACAACCGCCATGCCCGCCTTCTGGATGATCGTCTCGTGTTTCCTGTTCGCCTGCATGGGGGTGTGCGTGAAGCTCGGCTCGGCCGACTTCTCGACCGGCGAGATCGTCTTCTACCGCGGCGCGGTGAGCATGCTGATGATGGTCGGGTTCGCGGCCCTGCAGCGCCGACCGCTGACCACGCCGCACTGGCGCATGCACGTGTCGCGCAGCCTGTCGGGCTCGCTCGCACTGTGCTGCTACTTCTTTGCCATCGGCTTGCTGCCGCTGGCCACCGCGGTGACGCTCAACTACACCTCGCCGATCTTCGTTGCCCTGCTGCTGGCCGCGTTCTTCGGCGAGCGCCTGCGCTGGCCGGTGCTGCTGGCGGTGGTCATGGGCTTTGCCGGCGTGGTCGTGCTGCTGCGCCCCACCCTGCAACCCGATCAATGGGCCGGGGCGGTCGCCGGCCTGGGTTCGGGCGCGATCGCCAGCCTCGCCTACATCAGCGTGCGCGAGCTCGGCCGTGTGGGCGAGCCCGAGGTGCGCACCGTCTTCTGGTTCTCGCTCACCACCGCGCTGATCGGCCTCGCCTGGGCGCTGGCGAGCGGGATCCATCGCCCCGCGGGCCTGCAGTGGCTGACCCTGCTCGGCGTAGGCCTGTTCGGCGGTCTCGCCCAGCTCGCGATGACGCGCTCGTATCGCTATGGGCGCACCGTGGTGTCGGCCAACCTGAGCTACGCCACGGTGATCTTCGCCAGTCTGTTCGGCATGCTGCTGTGGGGCGAGATCATGCCGCCCTCGTCCTGGCTGGCCATCGGCCTGATCGTGTCCGGCGCCATCCTGGTCTCGCTCGCCACCCGCGAGCGGGCCTGAGACGGCACGAGCGCAGGCGAACGCCGCGCGCGCAATTGAGCGCACGCCGGCTCGGGACTATAGTTGAGCCATCCCCGGGCCAACCCATGGAGGCTGCCATGATCAACACCGAGCACACGGACAAGATGGTTGCAGTTGCCATCTTCGGCGAGTTCACTCTTGCCGACTACAAGGAGTTCGAGGAGGTCGTCAATTACAAGATCCAGTTCGCGGGTGCGGTCGACCTGCTGTTCGACCTGCGCGAGATGGCCGGCTTCACGCTCGATGTGGCCTGGGAGGAAATCAAGTTCTCGCGCCAGCACGCGCACGATTTCCGCCGCATCGCCGTGCTGACCGAGGACCAGTGGCTGACCTGGAGTGCCTGGATCTCGCAGCTCTTCGTCGATGCCGAGGTCCGCGTGTTCGACGACGAAACCGAAGCGCGCGCCTGGCTCGGTGCCGACGCCGCCGCCGAGACGGCCCCGTGAACGCGTCCTTCTCGACGCTGATCGGTGCGCTCGAGCTTGCCCAGCATGTGCGGGACCCGGACTGGATCGTCTTTGATTGTCGTTTCGACCTGAGTAACCCCGACTTCGGTCGCGAGGCCTGGTTGAGCGCACACCTGCCCGGTGCCTTCTTCCTCGACCTCGACATCGACCTGTCGAGCACGAGGACAGGGTGCAACGGTCGCCACCCGCTCCCCGACCCTGCCCGACTGGCAGCGAGGCTGGCCGACTGCGGTGTCGGCAACCACAGCCAGGTGGTCGCCTATGACGACGCCGGTGGCATGTTCGCTGCGCGTCTGTGGTGGTTGATGCGCTGGCTCGGTCACCATCGCGTGGCCGTGCTCGATGGCGGCCTGCAGGCCTGGGTGAGCGCCGGCCAGGCGCTCGATAGCGATATTCCCGAGGCACGGCGTGCGACCTACACTCTCGCCCTGCGCGCTGACCGCGTCGATGCGGATTACGTGCTCGAGCATCTGGGGCAGCCGGACATGGTGCTGATCGACGCCCGCAGCCCGGATCGCTTTCGCGGCGAGAACGAGGTCCTCGACCCCGTCGGCGGCCACATTCCGGGCGCAATCAACCGCTTCTTCCGCGACAACCTTGACGCCCGCGGCTGCTTCAAGCAGGCCTCGGTACTGCGCGAGGAGTTCGCCGCCCTGCTGGGGGCCCACTCGCCGCGACAGGTTGTGCATCAATGCGGTTCGGGGGTGACGGCCTGCGTCAACGCGCTGGCGATGGAAGCGGCGGGGCTTCCCGGCTCGCGCCTGTATGCAGGCTCGTGGAGCGAGTGGTGCGCTGATCCGACCCGACCCCTCGCACGCGGCGCGGCCTAGGCCGGCGCGTTCACCTACCAGTCGACCTTTTCCACCGTGCCGAGCGAACGCCCGAGAAAGCGCTCGCCAATGGTCTGGAAGCGCAACGGCACGTCACTGACCACGAAGCGGTAATCGGCGGCCGCCCCCGCCCTGCGCGCCAGGCCCGACTGCTGCAGGCGCTCGGCGGCAAACTCCGCCGTGGTCACGGCCGAATCGATGAGGCGCACGCGCGGCCCCGCCACGTCACGCAGCAGCGGCTTCAGCAGCGGGTAGTGGGTACAGCCGAGCACCAGGCTGTCGACCTCCTCGGCCAGCACCGGACGCAGGTATTCCTGCGCGGTCAGGCGGGTGACATCGTGGTCGAGCCAGCCCTCCTCCACCAGGGGCACGAACAAGGGGCAGGCCTGGGAATACACCCGTACCGAAGGGTCGAGCTCGTGCATTCGCCGTGCATAGGCGTTGCTGTTGATGGTGGTCGGCGTGCCGATCACCCCGATCCGCCGCCCCATCGAGCTTGCCACCGCGGCACGCGCGCCAGCCTCGATCACGTCCAGCACCGGAACACTGCCCGCGAGGCGGTGCACGACCGCGGCGGCGACCGCCGCCATGGTGTTGCAGGCGATGATCAGCATCTTCACGTCGCGCTGCAGCAGGAAGTCGGTGATCTGGGCGGTGAAGTGCTCGATGGTGGCGACCGATTTGACGCCATAGGGCACGCGCGCGGTATCGCCAAAGTAGACGATGCTCTCGAGCGGCAGGCGCTCCATCAGCGCGCGCACCACGGTGAGTCCACCGACGCCGGAATCGAACACCCCGATCGGGCGCGAGACTGCGGCGGTGCTCATCGCACCGCTCCGCAACGGAGGCGACAAGGGATCAAAGCAGCTCCACCGAGGCGAACTTGCGCTTGCCGACCTGCAGCACGACGGTCTCGCCGGCGCGCAGTGCGAGGCTCTTGTCCTCGGCACGCTCGCCGTTGATGCGTACCCCACCCTGCTCGATCATCCGCATCGCCTCGGAGGTGGTGCCGGTGAGCCCCGCCTGCTTGAGCACCTGGAACAGCGGCAAGCCGTCGGCGCCGACATTCACCCTGACCTGTGGAAGGTCGTCGGGGATCGCATTGCGCTGGAAGCGAGCCTCGAAGTCGGCCAGCGCCTCGTTCGCCGCACGCTCGCCGTGGAAGCGGGCGACGAACTCCTGCGCCAGCATGACCTTGACGTCGCGCGGATTGCGCCCGCCCTCGACGTCGGCGCGCAGCTGCGCAATCTCGGTCGAGGAGCGGAACGACAGCAGCTCGTAGTAGCGCCACATCAGCGTGTCCGACACCGACATCGTCTTGCCGAAGATCTCCCTGGCCGGCTCGGCGATGCCGATGTAGTTGCCGAGCGACTTCGACATCTTGTTCACGCCGTCCAGGCCCTCGAGCAGCGGCACCATGACCACGCATTGAGGCTCCTGGCCGTAATGCTTCTGCAGCTCACGCCCCATCAGCAGGTTGAAGCGCTGGTCGGTGCCGCCGAGCTCGACGTCGGCCTTCATCGCCACCGAGTCGTAGCCCTGGCACAGCGGGTAGAGGAATTCGTGGATCGAGATCGGCTGGTTGTTGCCGTAGCGCCGGGCAAAGTCGTCGCGCTCGAGCATGCGCGCCACGGTCTGCTGCGACGCCAGGCGGATCATGCCGGCCGCACCGAGGCCGTCCATCCAGCGCGAGTTGAAACAGATCTCCGTCCTGTCGGGGTCGAGGATCTTGAACACCTGCTCCTGGTAGGTCCTGGCGTTCTCCATGATCTGCTCGCGAGACAGCGGCGGGCGGGTGGCGTTCTTGCCGCTCGGGTCGCCGATCATGCCGGTGAAGTCGCCGATCAGGAACTGAATCTGGTGTCCGAGCTCCTGGAAGTGCCGCATCTTGTTGATCAGCACGGTGTGGCCCAGATGCAGATCGGGCGCGGTGGGGTCGAATCCGGCCTTCACGCGCAGGGGGCGGCCACGCTTCAGTTTCTCGACCAGCTCGGCCTCGATCAGCAGTGCATCGGTGCCACGCTTGATCAGGTCGATCGCCGCCTGAACTTCAGTCATTCAATTTCTCCAAAAATACCTTCCCGAGGAGGGGCATTACTTTGCTAAACTCCGCAAGATTTTTTTCCTATCCACACGCGCGCAGAGCTCATGAAGGCCAGAAAGACCCGAATTCTAGCCGATATGCCGGCCCAACTCCTCTCCCGCCCCCGTAGCTGGTTGCTCGCCGGCGTCACCGGCGTATCGCTGCTGGGGGTCGTGGCGGCCACCGCGGTCGCACCTGGCAGCGATCCCGCGGACATCCTGTTCCACCGCGTCGTCGAGACCTTGCCTGCCCCGCTGGCGATCACCGAGCCGACCGACGAGCTTCCCTTCGTGCACAGCGAGCGCATTCAGGCGGGCGATACCCTGCAGGGCATCTTCGGCCGCCTGAACATCGACGACGAAGAGGCACTCGTCCACCTCTCGGCATCCGACGAGGGCAAGAAGGCCATTCGCCAGCTGCGCGCCGGACGCTCGGTGACCGCCATCGTCAGGCCAGACGGACGCCTCCTGACCTTCAGCGTTCCACTTGGCAACACGGGCAGTCGGATCGTACTGGAACGCGGAGACGAAGGCCTGGCGCTGCGCGAGTCAAACGGCGAGGCGCAGGTCGCGATGATCGAGATGCGCTCGGGCACGATCACGCACTCCCTGTTCGGTGCAACCGACGCCGCGGGCCTGCCGGACAACGTCGCCACGCAGCTGGCGACGATCTTCGGCACCTGGATCGACTTTCATAGCGATCTGCGCAAGGGCGACCGTTTCAATGTCGTCTATGAAGCCGTCTATGAGGAAGGCAACCCGGTGCGCGCCGGGCGCATCCTCGCCGCCGAATTCATCAACAACGGCGAGCGCCATGCGGTGGTGCTCTACCGTGGCCCGAGTGGCAAGGAGCAGTACTACAGCGATGACGGGCGCAGCCTGCAGCAGGGTTTCCTGCGCTCGCCCCTCGAGTTCTCGCGCGTAAGCTCGAACTTCGGCCGCCGCCTGCACCCGATCCACGGTAGCTGGCGCAAGCACAACGGCACCGATTTCGCCGCCCCGACCGGCACGCCGGTCAGGGCAACCTCGGACGCGTCGGTCGAGTTCGTCGGCACCCAGCGCGGTTTCGGCAACCTGATCGTACTCAAGCACCGCAACAACATCACCACCCACTACGCCCACCTTAGCGGCTTCGCAAAGGGGCTGAGCAAGGGCCAGTCCATCAGTCAGGGCGACCTGATCGGTTACGTCGGCTGCACGGGCTGGTGCACCGGTCCGCACCTGCACTACGAGGTTCACATCGACAAGGTGGCGCAGGACCCCATGACCGTCGCCCTGCCGATGGCCGACACCCTCGGCCCGCGCGAACTGGTCGCCTTCAAGCGTGACACCGCCCACCTGCGCAACCGATTCGCCCTGCTCAACTACGAGCTTGCCAGCGCGCGCTGAGTCAGATGCACCTGCCTGCTGTCCGCACCGGACAGACGTGGAAACGACAACGGGGCGCCTGTGGGCGCCCCGTTGTCGTTTTCGCTGGTCTGGGCAGCAGGATCAGGCGGAGAACGACGACCCACAGCCACAGGTGCTGGTCGCATTCGGGTTGCGAATGACGAACTGCGAGCCTTCCAGGCCTTCGGTGTAGTCGATTTCGGCACCGACCAGATACTGGTAGCTCATCGGATCGACGAGCAGCAACACACCGTTCTTCTCATAGGTCGTGTCGTCCTCGTTCACTTCCTCATCGAAAGTGAAGCCGTACTGGAAACCCGAGCAGCCACCGCCCGACACAAAGACGCGCAGCTTGAGCTCGGGGTTGCCTTCCTCCTCGATCAGTTCGCGAACCTTGTTCGCAGCACTGTCGGTGAAGACCAAGATTTCGGGGGTTTCGACTTCTGCGCTCATGTTTACTCCTCTGTGGGGGGGCGTGCGGGGAATGATGCGCTCTTCGCCGCTTGGCCGTGAGATTCGGATCGTGATCCGTTCAGCGAGTTCCCGTCAAGGGCTGACGGGAACGATGTCGAGTCCGGCCTCCTCGTCGAAGCCGAACATGATGTTGAGATTCTGCACCGCCTGCCCGGCGGCACCCTTGACCAGATTGTCGATCACCGACAACACCACCACGGTGTCACCGCCCTGCGGACGGTGGACCGCGATGCGGCACATGTTCGAGGCACGCACCGAGCGCGTCTCGGGGTGACTGCCTGGCGGCATCACATCCACGAAGGCCTCCTCGGCATAACGCGTCTCATACAGCGCCTGCAGGTCAGGCAAGGCAACACCCGGCTTGAGGCGGCCATAGAGGGTGGCATGAATGCCGCGGATCATCGGCGTCAGGTGGGGCACGAAGGTCAGCCCCACCGGATGCCCGGCCGCCAGCGACAGGCCCTGGCGGATCTCGGGCAGATGACGATGCCCTGGCACGCCATAGGCCTTGAAACTGTCGGCCGCCTCCGGCAGCAAGGTGTGCACCTCGGCCTTGCGCCCCGCCCCGGAGACGCCCGACTTGGCGTCGGCGATAAGCTGATCGGTATCGACCAGGTGCGCCTCGATCAGGGGCAGAAAGCCCAGCTGCACGGCCGTCGGGTAGCAACCCGGGTTGGCCAGCACGCGCGCCTTGCGGATGTGTTCGCGATTGACCTCGGGCAGACCGTACACCGCCTCGGCCACGAGTTCGGGCGCGGCATGCTCCATGCCGTACCACTTCTGCCATTCGGCCACGTCGCGGATGCGGAAATCGGCCGCGAGGTCGATCACGCGCACCCCGGCGGCAACGAGTTCGGCCGCCTGCTTCATCGCAATACCGTTGGGCGTGGCGAAGAAGACCGCGTCGCACTTCTCGAGCGCCGCATCCTGCGGTGTCACGAACTTGAGGCTCACCCGCCGCCGCAGGCTGGGGAACATGTCAGCCACCGCCATCCCGGCCTCGCCACGCGAGGTGATCGCCGTCAACTCGACGCCCGGGTGACGCGCCAGCAGGCGCAGCAACTCGACCCCGGTGTATCCCGTGCCGCCTACAACTCCAACCTTGATCATGCTTGCTCCTCGCAACGAAAGACCTCGGGCCGCAATTATCGCACCGACGACACCCGCACGCGGTGAACGTACCGTGAAGGCCCGTGCGTGCTCGATCGTCCCGCATCGCCGAGCTCACGCAGGGACGACGGATCCGCCTATCCCATGATGTGCCGCAGCAAGCGCAAAAGCCGCCCCAAGGGGCGGCTCCTGCGGATACGACCGGTTGCTGCAGGCAATCAGCGCTTGGAGAACTGCTTCGCGCGACGCGCCTTGCGCAGACCAACCTTCTTGCGCTCGACCTCACGCGCATCACGCGTCACGAAGCCGGCGGCACGCAGCTCACCCTTGAGCTCGGCGTTGTAGTCGACCAGCGCACGGGTGATGCCGTGACGCACAGCGCCCGCCTGGCCGGACTCGCCGCCACCGGTGACGTTCACCATGATGTCGAACTTGCCTTCGTTGCCGGTGAGCACGAGCGGCTGACGCACGATCATGCGGCCGGTTTCACGCGAGAAGAACTCGTCGACCGGCTTGCCGTTGACGACGATGTTGCCCGTGCCAGCCTTGATGAACACGCGGGCGACCGCGGTCTTGCGGCGACCGGTACCGTAGTTGTAAGTCACAGCCATTTATCGGCTCCTTCAGATCTCGAGAAGTTGCGGCTGCTGAGCGGTGTGCGGATGCGCGGCGCCCGCGTAGCACTTCAGCTTCTTCAGCATGGCGTAGCCCAGCGGGCCTTTCGGCAGCATGCCCTTCACCGCCTTCTCGAGCACGCGCTCGGGGAAGCGCTGCTGGAGCTTGGTGAAGTTGGTTTCGTAGATACCGCCCGGGTAGCCCGAGTGGCGGTAGTACTTCTTGTCCTGCGCCTTGTTACCGGTCACGCGCAGCTTGTCGACGTTGACGACGACGATGTAGTCACCGGTGTCGACGTGCGGGGTGTAGATGGCCTTGTGCTTGCCACGCAGTCGGCGGGCAATTTCGGCGGCAAGACGGCCAAGCACCTTGTCCGTGCCGTCGACAACGAACCAGTCGCGCTTGACCTCGTGCGGCTTGGCAGAAAACGTCTTCATGTGAATCCTCGATCTTTGTCGGGCCGATGGAGTTGGCCGTCAAACGGAAAGCTCGCAACTCTAATGCGAACAGGGCGCGCATGTCAATCTCGGATTGACGATCCTGCAGGCGCGCAACAAGCAAAAAAAACGCAGTCCGCGAGGACTGCGTTAAATCCACACCAAAGGAGGAGGGTGGAGGAGACACCATTTGGACCGGCGCGTTGCCTGTGTTGCCGCGTCAGCGATCCGACTGAGGCGAATTATGCCGACAGCCCCCAGACGCTGCAAGCTCTTTTTGTGCATCGCACGACAAATGTTTTGATTAACCGATAAATTGCGATTATGCGGCACAAGGATATTGTTTTAAATCAATTTTTCCCTTCAGCAGAGCAACTTCCAGAGCCCCCGTCGTGCCCTTCTAGCATGACTACTGCATTAATTTGGTGCACTGCATGAATACGGCTCCGTACTGAAACTGGCGCTACCCCCGCCCCTGCCCCCGACCCCTACGCAAGTCCCTGACGGCACAGGAGATGCGGCAGCCATCCCAGCAGCGCGCGCACGCATGCGGCGCTGCGGTAGAATCGGCGCCCCTGCGGACCGAAACACGAACAGGACGGGCAACTGGCCCAAGGAGCACGCTAAACATGGAATGCACGATCAAATGGCTCGACGGCATGAGCTTCATCGCCGAGACCGGAACAGGGCACATCGTTGCGATGGACGGCGCCCCCGAGGCCGGCGGCCGCAATCTCGCGCCGCGACCGATGGAGCTGATGCTCGCGGGTGCCGGTGGCTGCACCGCGTTCGACGTCGTGCTCATCCTCAAGCGCGGCCGACAGGACGTTCGCGGCTGCAGCGTGCGCCTCGAAGCCGAACGCGCCGACACCGACCCCAAGGTCTTCACCCACATCCGCTTCATCTACACGGTCACCGGACACAAGCTCAAGCGCGAGACCGTCGAGCGCGCCATCCATCTGTCGGCCGAAAAATACTGCTCGGCCTCGATCATGCTGGCCAAGACCGCACAGATCAGCCACGAGCTCGAACTCGTCGAGCTCGACTGAAGCAGCTGCGGGCATGGCGGCCGTGGCCCGGGCGCAGCCGCCGCGCGCGGACTCAGACCCGGTAAGTCAGGGTCGTCATGGCCTTCGCCGCCAGCCTCATCAGCCCCCTGGCCGGCGCCGGCAGCCGATGGGCACCCAGGCGCATGGCGGTGTCGGCGTGCTCGGCCTCGTCCAGCTTCATCTGCTCGACAATCGCGCGCGAGCGCTGGTCGGCCGCAGGCAAGGTGTCGAGGTGACTTTTCAGGTGTTGCTCGACCTGCCGCTCGGTCTCGGCCAGAAAGCCCAGATTCCAGCGGTCGCCGAAGCGCCCGGCAAGCAGCCCGATCCCGAGCGCGCCCCCATACCACAGCGGGTTGAGCAGGCTCTTGCGCCCGCCGAGCTCGGCGATGCGGCGCTCGGTCCAGGCCAGGTGCTCGGTCTCCTCCTGCGAGGCCTGGCGCAAGGTGTCGCGGATCGCGGGGTCGCGCGACATCATCGACTGCCCCTGGTACAGCGCCTGGGCGCAGATCTCACCGACGTGGTTCACCCGCATCAGCGCCGCTGCATGGCGCCGCTCGGCCTCGCTCAACTCGGCATCGGGGATGTCCTCCCCCGGCACCGGACGCACGCTGCGTGCCGGGGCGAAGACGGTGCGCAGGGCCTTATCGAACTCGATGATGGCTTGATCAAGCATTATCGGACTCCATACGGTTGGGACTGGTCGCGACGCTGCTGCAGCAGGCGCAGCGCATGCTCGCGGTTGCGCGGCGCGGCGGGACCGTCACAGAAGTAGTCCCAGGCGAGGGCTGCCCGTGGCCGGTTGTAGGTGTTGTCGGCGATCGGCTGCCAGACGCTGTTGCGCGCGACCACCCATTCGCCGTCCGCGCGGCCGCTCGCATAAAGCCGCCGCTCGCCGGTGGCACAGCGAATGCCCTCGAAGCTGACGTTCTCGGCACCGCCCGGCGTCCTCACGACGAGGGTGAAGCGCACCACGCCATCGGCGCCCACGCTGACGCTGCCCTCGTCGACGAAGAACTGGTTGGGCGTCGTTGCGCTGACATAGAAGGCACGCAGCCTGGCCGCGTCCATCGGCGGTGGCATGTGCACCTCGCCTTCCTCCCAGTTGGGATCGACATCGGTCAGGAGGCCGGCGGATGCGGCCCCTGAAAAGCACGCGAGGGCCAACAGGCCCCCGCGAAGGATACGACTGAGAGTCGGATTCAAACGCGCAAGTCTCCACAAAGCGAAAGTCGAACGACCTCGGGCACAGGATCGACTACCGCGGCATAGGCACCATGATCTATCCCCGCCGACAGCGCAGCCCCGCCCTTGAGGGCCGCGGCCCCTTCTTGGCCCAGCTCGAAGCGCAGGAAGTGCACCGAGGACGTTTTCGCGTCATTCTCGCGCTCGAGGTCCTCGTCCGCAATGGCATAGACGCGATCGAAACCCGCCACGCGCACCCACACCCTGTCCTCGATGCCGATCAGGCGCGACAACCACTGGCGCCGCTCGGCCTCGTCCGGATACTCGATGAGCATGGTGGCCTTCCAGTTGTGGCCATCGGGCACGAGTGGATTGTAGGCCTCGAGCTCGTCCAGGATGCCTGCCTCCTCGAAGGTGCGCTCGATACGGAGCATCTCCTGGATCTGGTAGCGAATCGTCAGCTCGTCCTCGAACATCAGGGTCACGTTCGGCCCGAGCGCGAGCTTGCGGCTCTTCTTGTGCGCGATCACCCGCGCCCGGAACTCGGTGCGCTGTCGAGCATACTCCTCGAGGCTGAGCAGGCTTGCGCGTTCTATCACCATCATCGTGTCTCCTCCAGTCCGTAAGCCATCCGCAGCAGCGTCAGCGGATGGGCCTTTTCTGCGTCCAGTTGCGTGCCGCCGTCGCGGATCCCCTGCTGAATGTGGCGCCCGGCGATCGGACAATCGGAACTGATGAAATCGGGCGTGGCCTGCACCACCTGGCGGAACACCGGCTTGCCGATCTTCATCGACTGCACGAAGTACTCCTCCTTGACCCCCCAGGTGCCATCGTGCCCCGCGCAGCGCTCGATCGTCGTGACCTCTGTATCCGGCACCAGTTGCAGCGTCTCGCGCGTCTTCTGGCCGACGTTCTGCACCCGCCCGTGACAGGGGATGTGGTAGGCCACCTTGCCCAGCGAACGCTTGAAGTCGGTCTTCAGCAGGCCGTCCTTGTGGCGCAGCACGAAGTACTCGAAGGGGTCGAACATCGCCTCGGCGACCGCGGCCACGTCACTGTCGTCCGGATAGAGCAAGGGTAGCTCCTGCTTGAACATCAACGCACACGAGGGCACGGGGGCGAGGATCGCATAGCCGTCACGCGCAAGTTTCGCCAGTGCGGGGATGTTGCGCTGCTTCAGACGATCGACACCCTCGAGGTCGCCGAGCTCCAGCTTGGGCATGCCGCAGCACGCCTCCTGCGGCGCGAGCACGGAAGGGATCTCGTTGTGCGCCAGCACCGCCACCAGGTCGTGACCGATGCCGGGTTCGTTGTAATTGATGTAACAGGTGGAGAAGATCGCAACCTTGCCCGGCGTCCGCTCACCGTTACGCACCGGCCAGTTGCTCGCCGGTCTCGCCTTGCCGCGGAACTTCGCCGGCGCATACGGCGGCAGCTCGCGCCGCTTGTCCACCCCCAGCACCGATTGCAGCACCCCGCGCGCGGCGGCGTTGCGGTTTGCGGCATTGACCGTCTGCGCCACCACCGGGATCGCCGCCAGCTTGCCGAGGATGTCGGTGCTGGTGAGCAGCTTGTCGCGAAACTTCACCTCGCCCTTGCGAAACTTCACCGCCTTCGCGCGCAGCATCAGGTGCGGAAAGTCGAGGTCCCACTCATGCGGCGGCACGTAGGGGCATTTGGTCATGAAGCAGATGTCGCACAGGTAGCACTGGTCGACCACTTTCCAGTAGTCCTTCTTCGCCACCCCGTCGACCTCCATCGTGCTGCTCTCATCGACGAGATCGAACAGGGTGGGGAAGGAATTGCACAGATTCACGCAGCGCCGACAACCGTGGCAGATGTCGAACACGCGCTCCATCTCGGCGAGGACCTTGTCCTCGTCGTAGTAGGACTCGTCGCGCCAGGCGATCGGGTGTCGTTTGGGTGCTTCGAGGCTGCCTTCCCGCTTGCTCATGACCAGTCTCCCCCACCCGGGCGTACCGGGTCGTCTTATTGTGAAGACGGGCGGTCACCCGCCCGTTCGACGCGCGGGAATGTCAGTCGGCCAGTGCGTCCAGCGCCTTCTGGAAGCGATTGGCATGGGAGCGCTCAGCCTTGGCCAGCGTCTCGAACCAGTCGGCGATTTCCTCGAAGCCCTCGTCGCGCGCGGTCTTCGCCATGCCGGGATACATGTCGGTGTACTCGTGCGTCTCGCCGGCAATGGCCGCGCCAAGGTTCTGCCGGGTTGCGCCGAACGGCAGGCCGGTGGCCGGATCGCCACAGGCTTCCAGGTACTCGAGATGGCCGTGCGCATGCCCCGTCTCGCCCTCGGCGGTGGAGCGGAACACCGCCGCCACGTCGTTCTGACCTTCGACGTCCGCCTTCGCCGCAAAGTAAAGGTAGCGACGATTTGCCTGCGATTCGCCTGCGAAGGCCGCCTTCAGGTTGTCTTCGGTCCGTGAGCCCTTGAGTTGCATGTCTCCACTCCTTCTTGTCGGTGATCGGGTGCAGGCGTCGGCCGACACCTGCACCTCAAACGTAGACAATGAAAGCGGGGACGCCAAATTGAGCGCGACTATGCCCCCGATTGGGCCGGGCTATTTCTGCAGCGCCTTGGGCGCGCGTTCCCCCAGTACGACGCGCACCGGCTCCGCCGACGCCTGGGCCGCCTCGGCCTCGGGCAGGCGGTAGCTCTCCGGCAGGTCGAAGGCCCGCGATCGATGCAGGATGCGGGCGAGCTCGATCAGGGCCATCTGGTAGACCTGGCGCTTGAATTCGATCACCGCGTCGAGCGGCACCCAGTAGTTGCTCCAGCGCCAGGCATCGAATTCCGGATGAGAGCTCGCGCGCAGGCAGACGTCCGAATCCCGCCCCACCAGTCGCAGCAGGAACCAGATCTGTTTCTGCCCGCGGTAGGTGTTGCGCCATTCGCGCCGTATCCAGTGCTTCGGCACTTCATAGCGCAACCAGCCGCGTGTGCGGCCAAGGATCTTGACGTGCTCCGGACGCAGCCCGACTTCCTCGAAAAGCTCCCGGTACATGGCCTGCTCCGGCGACTCACCGTGCTTGATGCCACCTTGCGGGAACTGCCAGGAATGCTCGCGGATGCGCTTGCCCCAGAACACCTCGTTGCGCGAATTGACCAGAATGATGCCGACGTTCGGGCGAAAGCCTTCACGATCAAGCATGACTAACCTTCAAAATCGGTTGATTAAGCGCGATTTTTTCACACTTGTGCAATGTTTGAAAGCGCACCACTGCTGTGCATCGGCTACGCTCGATCCCGAGCCCCGGTCCGCCGCCATATCCGCCCCCACCATGCCCGCCCACGCCATGCGCTAGAATCGCGCGCTCGACAACGCCTTTCAGCGAAAGACTCTCATGCGCGCCAGCCAGTTCCACCTGTTCACCCTCAAGGAAGCCCCGTCGGATGCCGAAGTCGTCAGCCAGAAGCTGATGCTGCGCGCCGGCATGATCCGCAAGGTCGCCGCCGGCATCTACAGCTACATGCCCATGGGCCTGCGCGCCATCCGCAAGGTCGAGGCCATCATCCGCGAGGAGATGGACCGTGCCGGCGCGATGGAGCTGATCATGCCGCTGGTACAACCCGCCGAACTGTGGGACGAGACCGGGCGCTGGGACAAGATGGGCGCCGAAATGCTGCGCTTCAAGGACCGTCACGAGCGCGACTTCGCGCTGCAGCCGACCTCCGAGGAAGTCGTCACCGACATCGCGCGCCAGGAGCTCAAGAGCTACCGCCAGCTGCCAAAGAACTTCTACCAGATCCAGACCAAGTTCCGCGACGAGCGCCGGCCGCGCTTCGGTGTCATGCGCGGACGCGAATTCACGATGAAGGACGCCTATTCCTTCGATCGCAGCGAGGACGCGGCCGGGCGCAGCTACGACATCATGTTTGCCGCCTACAAGCGCATCTTCGACCGCCTCGGCCTCGAGTACCGCGCCGTGGCGGCCGACACCGGCGCCATCGGTGGCGATCGTTCACACGAGTTCCAGGTCATTGCCGACACCGGCGAGGACGCCATCGTCTATTGCCCCGAGTCCGACTACGCCGCCAACATCGAGCTGGCCGAGGCGGTGTCGCTGCTCGCCCGTCGCGCCGAGCCGACCAAGGCGCTGGAGAAGACCCCGACCCCCGGCAAGGCGACCTGCAAGGACGTCGCCGAACTGCTCGGCGTGCCGCTGTCGACCACGATCAAATCGCTCGTGCTTGCCACCGACGACGTCGACGACGCGGGCAAGCCGGCCGGCGTCACCGTGTGGCTGCTGATGGTGCGTGGCGACCACGCCTTGAACGAAGTCAAGGCGAGCAAGGTGGAAGGGCTCAAGGCCGGCTTCCGCTTCGCCACCGAGGCCGAGATCCTCGAGCATTTCGGCTGCAGGCCGGGCTACCTTGGCCCCATCGGCCTCAGGAAGCCGGTAAAGGTGATCGCTGACCGCACCGTCGCCCACATGGCGGACTTCATCTGCGGCGCCAACGACGAGGACTTCCACTTCACCGGCGTCAACTGGGGCCGCGACCTGCCCGAGCCCGATCTGGTGGCCGACCTGCGCAACGTGGTCGAGGGCGACCCCAGCCCGGACGGCCATGGCGTGCTCGCGATCCAGCGCGGCATCGAGGTCGGCCACGTGTTCTACCTCGGCACCAAGTACTCGAAGGCAATGAACGCCACCTTCCTCGACGAGGACGGCAAGCCCAAGCACTTCGAGATGGGCTGCTACGGCATCGGCGTGACCCGCATCGTGGGCGCGGCGATCGAGCAGAACCACGACGCCCGCGGCATCATCTGGCCGCGCGCGATCGCGCCCTTCGAAGTGGTGGTCTGCCCGGTGGGCTGGGGCAAGTCCGAGGCAGTGCGCGACGCGGCGCAGAAGCTCTACGACGCCCTGATCGCAGCGGGCGTCGACGCGATCCTCGACGACCGCGACGAGCGGCCTGGCGTGATGTTTGCCGACTGGGAGCTGATCGGCGTGCCGCACCGCGTCACCATCGGCGACCGCGGCCTGAAGGAAGGGCTGGTCGAATACCAGAGCCGGCGCGATGCCGAAGCCACCAGGCTGGCCGCCGGCGAAGTCCTCAACCACGTGCTCGACTGCCTGAAGCAGGATTGATCACCGCCATGCGCCGCCTGCCCGCCACGCTTCGCATGAGCGCCCTGCTCCGCCAGCTCGCCGCGGCCTCGGCGCTCGCCCTGGTGGCGGGCAGCGCGAGCGCAGGGGCGCAGCAGTACGAGCCGATGGCCGCCAGCGTGCGCGCCGCGCTGCATGCGGCAGTCAGCGATGCAGCAGCGCCGACGCTGCCGATTCCGG
Source organism: Thauera sp. WH-1 (assembly GCF_047806685.1). NCBI lineage: Bacteria > Pseudomonadati > Pseudomonadota > Betaproteobacteria > Rhodocyclales > Zoogloeaceae > Thauera > Thauera sp. WH-1. The sequence continues at coordinate 118,784 of NZ_JBLQGP010000006.1, read as the reverse complement.
ACGCCGGTGAACGCGCGCGCTGGCTGGCCGAGATGTCACGCCGGCTGCAGAAACGCATCCCGAACGAGGCCTACCGCATCGAGTTGTTGACCTCGATCCACTACGAGGCCACCCGCGCCGGGCTGGACCCGCAACTGGTGCTCGGCCTGATCCAGGTCGAGAGTGCATTCCGCAAGTACGCCATCTCGTCGGCTGGCGCGCGCGGCTACATGCAGGTGATGCCGTTCTGGATCAAGGTCATCGGCCGCGAGGACGACAACCTCTTCCACATGCGCACCAATCTGCGCTACGGCTGCACCATCCTGCGCCACTACCTAGACATCGAGAAGGGCGACCTCTTCCGCGCCCTCGGCCGCTATAACGGCAGCCTGGGCAAGCCCCAGTACCCCAACCTGGTGCGCGCGGCGTGGGAAAACCACTGGAGCTGGAATCCCCAGCAGCTCGCCGCTGCCATGGCGGACGCACAAACGCCCACCCCGCGCTGAAGAGCGTGGAGCGGGCGTCTGCATGCCCTGCCCGGCAAGTCCGGCAGGCGCGCTCGCCCTCAGCCGGCCACGGCGGCGAGCGGACGCGCGTCGGCGGGCTTGTCGACCGCGCGCAGGCCTTCCTTGCCAACCGCTGTCAGCGCTTGCACATCGCCCGAAATCTCTCCGCCTTCCTCAATGAGGATCTTGCCGTAGCGGATCTTGCCGCTGACGCGACCCGTCGAGTGGATCAGCAGTTGCTTGCGCGCCGTCAGTTCGCCTTCGAAGTGACCGTGGATCTCGGCGATATCGATCCCCACGGTGCCCTTGTAGGCCCCCTTCTCGGCGATGCGCAGCACGCGGCTGTCCATCGTCGCCTCGACCCGCCCCTCCACGACCAGGGTGTCGCAATCGAGGATCTCGGCGCCCTTGAGCTTGACGTCGGGACCAACGATCAGCCTGCTCTCGCCCACCTCCACGCCAGTCGGCTCGACCGGGGTGTCGACGACTTCCGGGCTGCGTACAGGATTCGCGCTTTCGACCGGCGTGCTCAGCGTGCTGCCGCCCGTGCTTGCTGCCGGCTCCGTGCTTGCGCTGGACACGGAGCTCGTGCTGCCGAGCGGACGCTGCGTGCGGGACACCGGCGTTTCAGCGGTCTTGTGGAACAGATTGGGCTTGTTGAACATGCTTTCTCCTTGAGAGTGGTGCATCGCTGGCGCTGCGATCAGCACGTAGTGGTAGCAACGACCATGCCCGCGACCAAGTGCCCGCATCAAAACAGCGACTTGCAGCAGCGCCGCGCGGATTCGAGCGGACGAAGGACGACGCTGGCGCCGGCTTGATGTCGCCCTGGCCCGACAGGCGATACGCCGATGGCTGCTTACCTAGCTGTTTTATCGATGGATTGTTATGTCGCCAGAAGGCGACAATGAGCTCCAGGCGGCCGCCAGCAGGGGCCCAGTTACTTGGGTTTGCATTTGCAAGCCTGCAGTCCGATGCGCCCTGGCCTACACTATCGGGCTTGCCGTTCATGCCCATGGTCTCTGCGATTTCATGTCCCGCCTCTCGTTTCGCAGCACCTTGCTGGCAAGCTTCCTGCTGATCGCGGGCGCGCTGGCTGCCGCGGCAGTGAGCGGCTGGCTGAGCCTGGAGGCCCTCGCGCGCGCGATCCACGACGGCAACCGCAAGGCGCTCGCGCTCAATGCCGCGGCCCGTCAGCTCGGTGAACGGGTGACCGACCTCGAGCGCAGCGCCCGGCAGTATCTCGTGCTCGGCGACCCGGCCCTCGCCATACGCTTTCGCGATGCGCTGGGCGAAGCATCCGGCGCGCTCGCCGTCCTCGAGTCGGCCGACCTCGGCTATGCAGAATCGATATCCGAATGGCGTGTCACGGCAGCCGACATCGGCCGCCACCTCGCGAGTGCCGAACCGACTGCGACAGAGCTCGTTGCAAGGGGCGCGCCAGCGCCGGCCCCTCCGTTGTCGGAATCCGAACTGTCCTCGCGTTTTTCCACGCTGGTAACGCTGAGCGAGAATTTGGCTGGCCGCGTGCAGCAGGACCTCGGTCGTCGCAATGGCGAACTGCTCGCCGCCCTCGACCACCAGCGCGACGCGCTCGCACTGCAGATCCTCGCCGCACTCGTGCTCGCCGGCGCCTTGGCGGCACTCACCGCCTGGTGGCTGTTGCGGCCCCTGACGCGTATCGAGCAGGCGATTGCCGAACTGGGCGAGAGCCGTCTCGGCACGCCGATCCGTATCGGTGGTCCGGTCGACCTGCGTCAGCTCGGCGAACGCCTCGACTGGCTGCGCCTGCGCCTGGCCGACCTGGAGGCCAACCGCAATCGCGTGTTGCGCCACGTCTCGCATGAGCTCAAGACGCCGCTGGCGTCCCTGCGCGAGGGCGTGGCCCTGCTCGGCGACGGCGTGCTCGGCCGCCTCAGCGCCGAGCAGCGCGAGGTGGCCGGCATCCTCGACCACAGCGCCCGCGCCCTGCAGGAGCGCATCGAGCAGTTGCTCGACTACAACGCCAGCCAGTTCGACGCACGCCGCCTCGACCGCCAGCCCACCGCCCTCCTGCCGCTGTTGCGAGAAGTCGCCAGCGAGCACCAGCTCCTCGCCCAGTCACGCAGCCTGAGCCTGAGCGTGGATGGCGATGCGCCAATCGTCACCGCCGATGCCGGCAAGTTGCGCATCGCCCTGTCCAACCTGCTCGCCAACGCGATCGCCTTCAGCCCGATCGACGGCAAGGTACGGCTCGAGATCCGGGCGCAGGGCGACGACGTCGTGATCGACTGCTTCGACGACGGCCCCGGGGTCGCCGAGGACGAGCTCGAGCGCATCTTCGATCCCTTCTTCCAGGGCAGCCGCAGCGCCCACGGCCCGCTCAAGGGCAGCGGCATCGGCCTGGCCATCGTGCGCGAGTTCATTGCCGCCCATGCCGGCCGTGTCCGCGCGCTGCCGACCGAACGCGGCGCGCACTTCCGGGTCGAGCTTCCGCATGCAGAATGAACAGCCGTCCTCGCGCAGCCGCGGCCTGCAATGCATTGCGCTGACCCTCGTCCTGGGCCTGCTGGGTGGCTGCGCGGCGCCGGGTGCGTGGCTGGGCAGCGGCAGCGAGGCCGAGCCAGCGGGCGCGCTGTCGCCCCGGGAAGCCGCGCTGCAAAGGCTGCATGCCGCCGTGCAGGCGAGCCAGCCCGGTCAGACGCGGCCCAGCGAGGCGCGCCGCCAGCTCGAGCGCCTGCTTGCGGACGACAGCCCCGACGCGCGTGTCCACCACCCCTATGCGCGCGCCCTCCTCGCCCAGATTCGCGAACGGCAGCGACTTGCAGCGCAGCTCGAGCGTCTCGAGCGCGAGCTCGCCACGCACGATCAGGCCCTTGCCGACAGCGAGCGCCGTGCCGCGGAGCTGCAGCGCAAGCTCGACGCCCTGACTGCGATCGAGCGCCGCCTGGCGCCCCGTCCGCTGCCGCCGGCGCCGGCCGGTACGGACGCCCCCGCGCAATGAGCCCCCGCCCCACCCACGCTGCCGCGCGTGCCGAACACCTCCTGCTGGTCGATGACGACCCCGACCTGCTGCGCCTGCTGTCGATGCGGCTGAAGGCCAGCGGCTACCGCGTGTCGACCGCGACGAGCATCGAAGCGGCGCGCGCGCGCCTGTGCATCGAGGGCTTCGACCTGGTGCTGAGCGACGTTCGCCTGCCCGACGGCGACGGCCTTGCGCTGTTCGAGGAGATCCGCCGTCAGCACCCGGCCCTGCCGGTGATCCTGCTCACCGCCCATGGCAGCATTCCCGACGCGGTCGAGGCGACCTCGCGCGGGGTGGCGGGCTATCTCACCAAGCCCTTCGACGGCCAGGCCCTGCTGCAGCACATCGGCCAGACGCTGCTGCACGCCGCGCCCGCGCCGCGCCGCCTGACAGGCCTGGAGGACGCGGCCTGGCGCGACGGCATCGTCAGCCGCAGTACGCGCATGCATGCGCTGCTGGACGAAGCCCGGCTGGTGGCCGCCTCGGATGCGAGCGTGCTGATCCGCGGCGAGAGCGGCACCGGCAAGGAATTGCTCGCGCGCGCAATCCATCGCGCCAGCCCGCGTGCCGAGGCGCCCTTCATCGCCATCAACTGCGGCGCCATCCCCGAGCCGCTGCTCGAGTCCGAGCTCTTCGGCCATGTGCGCGGCGCCTTCACCGGTGCCACCGCGAACCACACCGGGCTCATCCAGGCCGCCAGCGGCGGCACCCTGTTCCTGGACGAGATCGGCGACATGCCGCTCGCCCTGCAGGTCAAGCTGCTGCGCGTGCTCCAGGAGCACGCAGTGCGGCCGGTGGGCAGCACGCGTGCGCAGCGAGTCGATCTTCGCATCCTGTCCGCCACCCATCGCGACCTCGACGCTGCGCTCGCCGATGGCCAGTTCCGCGAGGATCTCTACTACCGCATCAACGTCGTCAGCCTCGACCTGCCCTCGCTCGCCGAACGCCGCGAGGACATCCCGCTGCTGGCGGAGCATTTCCTGCGCAGCCTCGCGCGCAAGTACGACAAACCCCTGCACGGCTTTGCCGCCGACGCGCTCGAGGCGCTCGCCCTCGCCGCCTGGCCCGGCAATGTGCGCCAGTTGCACAACGTGGTCGAGCAGGTGTGCGCGTTGACGACGACGCCGCTGATCTCGCGCGCCCTGGTCGAGCGCGCACTGCGGGTGAAGCCGATCGAGGCCCTGAGCTATGCCGAGGCCAAGCAGCGCTTCGAGCGAAACTACCTGATACAGCTTCTGAAACTGACTGCCGGTAACGTCTCTGACGCGGCACGGCTGGCAGAACGCAACCGCACCGAGTTCTACCGCCTGCTGCAACGCCATGGCCTCACCCCGGAGCTGTTCCGGAGCGAGGCCGGGAATGCCGAACAACAAGCCCAGACAATGGGAAGGAGACCTTCATGATCACCCGTCAGACGATCGCCGCCATCCTCACCACCACTGCCCTCGCCTGGTCGGTCAGCCCGGCCGTCGCCGCGAGCCTGTCCATCAAGCCCGTGCAGGACAGCGCCAGCAACTGCGCCTCGGACAAGCATGCCGCGCCTGACATCGTCACGCCGAAGAAGCCCGCCTCGACCTGATCAGGCCGTGCCACCCACCGTCAGGCCGTCGACGCGCAGCGTCGGCTGGCCGACGCCGACCGGCACGCTCTGCCCATCCTTGCCGCAGGTGCCCACACCCGGATCGAGCATCATGTCATTGCCGATCATCTTCACCTTGGTCAGCACGTCCGGTCCATTGCCGATCAGGGTCGCGCCCTTCACCGGGCGGGTCACCTTACCATCCTCGATCAGGTAGGCCTCGGCGGTCGAGAACACGAACTTGCCCGAGGTGATATCGACCTGGCCACCGCCGAAGTTCACCGCGTACAACCCCTTCTTGACCGACTTGATGATTTCTTCCGGATCCTTGTCGCCGTTCAGCATGTAGGTGTTGGTCATGCGCGGCAGCGGCAGGTGAGCGAAGGATTCGCGCCGACCATTGCCGGTGAGCGGCATGCCCATCAGGCGCGCGTTCATCATGTCCTGCATGTAGCCGGTGAGGATGCCGTCCTCGATCAGCACCGTGCGCTCGGTCGGATTGCCCTCGTCGTCGATCGATAGCGACCCGCGTCGATCCTGCAGCGTGCCGTCGTCCACCACGGTCACCCCCTTCGCGGCCACCTTCTGCCCGATGCGACCCGAGAACGCCGAACTCCCCTTGCGGTTGAAGTCACCCTCCAGGCCGTGGCCGATCGCCTCGTGCAGCAGGATGCCCGGCCAGCCCGGCCCGAGCACCACCGGCATCGTCCCCGCCGGCGCCGGATCGGCGCCCAGGTTGACGCTGGCCTGATGCACGGCGGCACGCGCGTAGTCGTGCAGGCGGTCATCGCAGAACCAGCCGTAATCGTAGCGGCCGCCGCCGCCCGCGCTGCCCTGCTCGCGCCGACCGCCCTCCTCCATAATCACCGTGATCGAGACCCGCACCAGCGGGCGCACGTCGGCCGCCATGTGGCCGTCGCTGCGCGCCACCATCACCACCTCCCAGGAGCCGGCGATGTGAGCCATGACCTGGGTGACGCGCGGATCCTCGGCACGGGCGAAGCTCTCCAGACGCTCGAGCAGCTTGACCTTGGCGGTGTCGTCGAGCGAATCGAGCGGGTCGTCGGCGCGATACAGCCGCGTCCTGAGCTTGTGCGGACGCATGCCGACCTGGCGGCGCTCGCCGGCGGCGGCGATCGCGCGCGTCGCCGTGGCCGCGCCCACGAGCGCATCGAGCGAGATGTCGTCGGAGTAGGCGAAGGCGGTCTTCTCACCGCTGATCGCGCGCACCCCCACGCCCTGCTCGATGTCGAAGCTGCCGGACTTGACGATGCCTTCCTCCAGGCTCCACGCCTCGGAACGCTGGTACTGGAAATACAGATCGGCAAAGTCGATGTCGTGGCGCATCAGCTTGCGAAAGGTCTTCTCGAGTTCTACCTCGCCCAGGCCATGGGGCGACAGCAGGTAACGATCGGCGACCTTCAGGGGGTTCTGGCTCTTGCTCATCGGAAATCCTCGGGGACCATGCCGGCTTGGACCGGCCTCACTTCAAAACGATCATCGGTTGCGCGGCGGGGCCGCAGCTTCAGCCCAGGCACCGGTGGCGCAGCGCAGGCAGGCTCTCGCGCACCGCGGCAATGCGCGCCGGGTCGAGGTCGGCAATGACCACGCCTTCACCCTCGTCACGGCACGCCAGCACCTCGCCCCAGGGGTCGATGATCATGCTGTGGCCCCAGGTCACGCGCCCGTTGGGATGGCGCCCACCCTGGGCGGGCGCCATCAGGTAGCACTGGTTCTCGATCGCCCGCGCGCGCAGCAGGGTCTCCCAGTGCGCGCGGCCGGTGGTGTAGGTGAAGGCGGCGGGGAGGATGATCAGTTCGACCTCGCCCATGGCCCTGAACAGTTCGGGAAAGCGCAGGTCGTAGCACACCGACAGGCCGGTGCGCCCGGCCGGCGAGTCGAAGCAGCGCACGGTCTCGCCCGGCTCGATCGTCGCCGCCTCGTCGTAGCGCTCCTCGCCGCGCTGGAAACTGAACAGGTGGATCTTGTCGTAACGTGCCACCCGACGGCCCTCATCATCGAACACCAACGTGCTGTTGCGCACCTTGCCTGCGACCTCGGCCCGCAACGGGATGGTGCCGCCCACCAGCCACACGCCATGGCGTCGGGCCGTCTCGGCGAGAAAGTCCTGCAGCGGCCCCGCACCCTCGCACTCGCGGATCCGCACCTTGGCGCCCTCATCGCTGCTGATGAGCGGAAAGTACTCCGGCAGCGCCACCACGCGTGCGCCCGCGGCAGCCGCCTCGGCGATCAGCGGCGCCACCGCCGCGAGGTTGGCGTCGACGCCGGGCCCCGAAACGGTCTGGATGGCGGCAAGGCGGACGGTGCCGGCAGCGGGCGGGGCAGGGTCGGCATGGGATGCTGTAGTCATGTGTGCGCTGTGTGGTAGCTGGGTCTGTGGCGAGATAGGGGTGAATCGTGCCGAGCCCGATCAGTCGGCGGGCGCCAGTTCAGCCCGGCCGAGCTTGGCGACCTGGGGGTCGGCCCAACTGCCGGTGATGGCGTACTCGAAGGCGAAGAGCTTCTCGATCGGGTCGCTGAGCATCTTCTGGGCGAGATAGGTCACGACGCCCACTGCCGGGTTGAGCAGGCCCGCGGCGGCCCCGATCGCAATCGACTCGGACAGCGTCGGCTGCACGAAGACACGCAGATCCTGGGTTTCGCCGACAAGGTCCGCCGTTCCGCTCATCGTCACCCGCGCCGCCGGGCCACGGATCTCGAGGTCGCCGGTACGCATCACGCCGGCGGCGAGCTCGATGCTACCGGAAATGCGATCGAAGGCGAATCCTTCGGAAAACACGTCGCGGAAGTCCAGCGTGATGCGGCGCGGCAGCGCCTGCAGGCTGAGAATGCCGAGCAGGCGGCCGACGCCGGGCTCGAGCTTGTTGAACTGGCCGGCGCCGGCGTCCAGGCGCAGCGCGCCGGCCAGCGTCCGGTAGTCGATGCGCGTCGGCGCGCCCTGCCAGCCGAGCTCCCCGCTCAGGCTGGCGCGGCCGCCGCGCACGACGTCGGGATAGCCGACGCGGCGCGAGAAGTGGCCGACATCGGGCGTCTCGAAGCTGAACTCCATGCGCGTACGCTGGCGGCCCTCGGCCTGCCATTGGCCGCTGCCGGCGAGCCGGCCGTCGGCATTGACGAGGGCAAGACGCTCGAGCTGCCACACGCCGCCGCGGTTGCGCGCAAACACCTCGAGCCGGCCGAGGTCGAGGCCGCGCAACTCGAACCGCTCGGCCACCACGTCGAGCGCCGGCAGCTGCCGGGGCGGCGTGTCCTCGATCGGCGAATCGGTCCCCTCCGCGCTGGCCCCCATTCCCTCAGCCGCCGCCTGGCCCTCGCCACCGTCTCCGACAATGCGCAAGTGGCGCAGACGCGCCGCCAGGGTGCCGCTTCCGGCGCTGCGCCAATCCAGATCGCCCGCGGTGAGGTCGCTGTCGATCCGCGCCGTCCAGCCACCTGCGTCGCGCTCGGCACGAAGGTCCACCGCGCGCAGGCGCTGGCCGAAGGCGTTCAGTTCGTCCGCGGCCAGCGTGATACCCGCAAGCGGCAGGTCGACCCCGCCGTCGGTCACCGCGGCAGCCACCTCGCCCACAGGCTCGGCGCCGGCCTCGCTGTCGAACACCCGCCGCCAGGCGTCGACATCGAGGCGGTCGAGCACCGCCGCCACCCGCACGCCCTGCTCGGCGCGCGGCACCGCGTCGGCGGTCGCCCGCCCGAGCGCCACGCCGCCGCTCAGCTGGTGCCAGTCGGCCCCGGTGCGCGTCAGTTCGGCACGCGCCAGGCGGGCTATCTGCAGTGTGATCGCGCTGCGCGGCTGCCCTGCCGGATGGTCGACGACGAGCTGCAGCGGCCAGCTCTCGGCGCTCGGCTTGTTCAGCGGTGCGGGCAGGCTGGATGCGACCCCCGTCAGGTCCGCGTTCAGCTCCACCCGGGTGCCGGCCTTGCCCACCACCACGGCGGCGCTCCAGTCCGTCGCCCCCGACAGGCCGTCGAGCAAGGGCGTGCCATAGGACGCACGCAGCGCCGTCATGTCGGCCTTGCCGCTGGCCTCGAAGCGCACGCCGCCATCGCTGCCGCTGCGCGCGAGCACTCGCAGCGGATGGCCCAAGAGCTGCGCCCGCGCCTCGGGGATGGTCAGCGTGTCGGCGGTAAAGCGCACCCGCCCGCCAGCACGCTCGAGCGCGGGCAGCCCCTCTGCCAGTTCGAGGCGATTGCCGGCAAAGCGAAACTCGCCCTCCACCGTGGTATCGACCACGTTGCGCAAGGGCATCACCAGCTTCAGCCCAAGCTCGCCCCGCCCCTCGGCGCGCATCGTGTCGGTGAAGCCGCCGATCCGGCGCGACACCGGACTGGCGGACACGAAGCGCAGGAACTCGGCCGTCGGCCCGAGCGCCCGCCCGCTGATGGTCATGATCTCGCTCGGGCGCTGGTCCAGCTCGGGCACGTCGGCCACCACCTCGGCCAGGTCCACGCCGAGGATGCGGGCCCGGTCGGCGCTAATGCGCATGCCCGGCCCCTCGAAGCGCAGCTCGCCGAACAGCCCCTCGATGGGCGGCCAGTCGGGCGCATAATCGACGACGGCGTCGGCAACCCGCACGGTGACCAGAAACTGCCCCTCGCCCGCCCGGTACGGGAAATCCGCGAGTCGTCCGCGCAAGCGCAGGCGGGCATCGGGCACTGCGGCGGCACGAATGCCCCGCCGCACCCAGTCGTGCGTGTTCTGGTTCACCGTGCGCGGCAGGTAACGCCACACGGCCGTCCCCTCGGCACGGCTCAATCGGGCCTGCAGGTCGATCTCGCCGTCCTGCGGCCAGTAGCGGCCGGACGCGTTGCCGGCCGCGTCGACATTGTCGAACTCGGCCGCATCGAGCGCGATCTCGAGCCGCCCGTCGCGCCGCTGCCAGCCGCCCTCGGCCTGCAGCCGGTCGAAATCGAGCCGCCCCGACTCGAACACCGCGGGCAGGTCGATATGCGCGCCGCGACCGTCAATGCGGAAGCGTCCGCTGCGCTCGTTGCCGTCGATGGTGCCTGACAGGCCGCCCAGGCCGGGCAGCCCCTCGCGCGCAAGCAGGCCGAGATCCGCATAGCGCGCGCTCAGCGTCCACGCCCGCGGGGCGGCGACATCGCCGTCCCAGCTCAGTGCCAGCGCCTCGACGCTGCCCTGCGGCGCAAACGCGGCCAGCCGCTCACGCACCAGCGCATCGATCGGAAGGTGTGCCGAGAGCGCGGCGAGCACGGCGAAGTCGAGCCGGCTGGCGGCCAGGCGGCCACCGGCCAGCGCACCATCGGCTGCATGCTGCAGCTCAAGTTCGACATCGGTGGGGGCGACACGCAGCCCCGCATCGGTGTGCAGTGCGAGCTGGCGTGCGCCGAGTCGCGTGCGGCGCGGGTCGCGGGTGAGCACCAGGCGACCGTCGAGGCGGCTCACCGCAAGCTCGGGCAGATCGGCGGCGAGCCGTGTGCGCACCCCGTCGAGGGCCACGTCGAGGGTGAGCGCGAGCGCGTCGCCCTCGCTGTCGAGCCAGGCGCGCACCCCACCCTGACCACTCAGCGGCAGCGCGTAATCGACCCAGGGCTGCCACGCACCAAGGTCGGCACGCTCGAGTTCGAGGTAGAGCCGACCGACCGAGGCGGCGGGCCGCTCGGCATCGAAGCGCTGCAGCTCGCCGCGCAGCACCAGTGCCGACGCCAGCGCCGCCGGCGGCTGGGCCTGGAGCGCGAAGCGGGCGGGCGTGGCACGCTGATCGAGACGGAAGGCCACGTCGTCGAGGGCGAGCTCCGGCGCGCCACGCGCCTCGTCGGTCCAGCGCAGGCGGGCACCGTGGATCACGATCTGGCGCTGGGCAAGCAGCCAGGCGAGACCACCGCCCGGCTCTCCGCTGCCCGCCGCCACCGGCAGACCGGCGACGAACAGCGCGCCGCCGGGGTCGCGGCGCAGCTCGAGTTCGGCAGCGCTGATCTCGAGACGGTGAAAGTGCGGCTCGCCCTTCAGCAGCGAGGACCACGCCACGGTGGCGTCGACCTGCGGCAGCAAGAGCGCCGGACGCCCCTCGGCGTCGGCGATGCGCAGGGCGGTGAGCCACAGGCGCGGGCGCCAGCCGGACCAAGCTCCCTCGATCGTGCCAACCGACACCGGCAGGCCAAGGCTGGCGCTGGCCGCAGCCTCGATCTGGGCGCGAAAATCGCCCACTGCCGGCATCAGCAGGTAGCGCAGCACGAGGACGCCAGCACCGACCAGCAGCCAGCTCAGCAACAGCCCGCGCAGCACCCACGCGCCGACCGTGGCGAGCCGCCCGCGCGCCTCGCGTGGGGGTGGCTCGGCATCGCGATGCGACGTGGCAGGCTCGGCTTGGGTCAGCGGTTCGTTCATGAAGGAGGGGTTGCGGCGCGCCGGCCGAAGGGCAGCATGGCTAGAATGTCCGCACGGCGCTGCCGTCCATGACCTGGCCGAGTCGGCCTGCATTCTACCAACGAACACCCTGCTCGCACCGGAGCCTCGCCATGTCCTCCCTGCCTCATGCCGCCCCCCCCGGGCTTGCGCCAGCCATCGCCGAGGCGCGGCGCTACTCGCGCTACCTGGCACGCATGCTCGACAGCCAGCCCTGGCTCGCCAGCGCGCTTGCGGGGAGCATCGAGCGCCCGCTGTCCGATGCCGACATGCAGGCCTTCATCGCCGCCCGCGAGGCCCTGTCCGGCAGTGCCGACGCGGCCTTGCGCCCGGCCTTGCGGCAGTTGCGCACCTGGGTGCTGTGCCACCTGATCGTGCGCGACCTGGCGCTCGGCGCGCCGCTCGGCGAGGTCACCGAGACCATGACCTTGCTCGCCGAACTGAGCGTGCGCCACGCGCACGACGTGCTGCGCGCGGCGCTGGTCGAGCGCTATGGACAACCGCTGTCGCCCACCGGCTGGGAACAGGAGCTGATCGTGATCGGCATGGGCAAGCTCGGCGGTCGCGAGCTCAACGTGTCGTCCGACATCGATCTCATCTTCGTGTATCCGGAGGACGGCGACACCGGCGGCAAGAAGGTGATCAGCAACTTCGAGTTCTTCGAGCGCCTCGGCAAGCAGCTCATCCAGGCGCTGGCCGAGGTGACCGAGCACGGCCAGGTGTTCCGCGTCGACATGCGGCTGCGGCCCAACGGCGACTCCGGCCCGCTGGTGTGTTCCTTCGACATGCTCGAGAACTACTTCGTGACCCAGGGCCGCGAATGGGAGCGCTACGCCTGGATCAAGGCCCGGGTGATGCTGGGCGAACGCTGGACCGAGCTCGAGAACATCGCCCGCCCCTTCGTGTTCCGTAAGTACCTCGACTTCGGCGCCATCAACGCGATGCGCGACCTGCATGCGCAGATTCGCCGCGAGGTGGCGCGGCGCGACCGCGCGAACAACGTCAAGCTCGGCCCGGGCGGCATCCGCGAGATCGAATTCATCGCTCAGGTGTTCCAGCTCATCCGCGGCGGCCGCGACGGCGCGCTGCAGGTTCGGCCGACGCTGAAGGTGCTGGCACAGCTGGCCGAGCGCGGCATCCTGTCTGGCGCGGCCGTGAAGGAGCTGAGCGCGGCCTACGACTTCCTGCGCCGGCTGGAACATCGCCTGCAGTATCTCGACGACGCCCAGACGCACGACCTACCGGCAAACCCCGCTGACCAGGGGTTGATCGCCCAGGCCATGGGCTTCGACGCCCCGGCGGCGCTGTTCGCCGCGCTCGACGCCCACCGCGCGGTCGTCAGCCGCCACTTCGACACCGTCTTCGGCGACCCCTCTGAAGTGGACCACAGCCTGGACACGACCTGGGCCAACGCGAAGGACGTCGACAGCGTGGTGCCGGTGCTGGGCGAACTCGGCTACCGCCACCCGGCGCGCGCAGCCGAGCGTCTCGCCTCGATCCACGCCAGCCCGCGCTATCGCCAGATGCCGAACAACATCAAGAGCCGCTTCGACGCGCTGATCCCGCGCGTCATCGAGGCAGCGGCGACCACGCCGGACGCCGACGACACGCTGGCGCGCTGTCTCGACCTGATGGAGGCGATCGGCGGCCGCGGCGCCTATCTCGCCCTGCTGCAGCAATACCCCCAGGCCCTGCGCCGCGTCGCCGACCTGATGAGCGCATCGCGCTGGGGCGCGCAGTTCCTGACCCGCCACCCGATCCTGCTCGACGAGATGCTCGACGCCCGCAATCTCGACACCACGCCCGACTGGAAGGCCTTCCGCGCCAGCCTGGGCGCCGAGCTCGAAGCCCTGGAGCCCGACATGGAGCGCCAGATGGACGTCATGCGCGAACAACACCATGCCCAGGTGTTCCGCCTGCTCACGCAGGATCTCGCCGGCCTGCTGACGGTGGAGAAGCTCGCCGACCACCTGTCCGAGCTCGCCGACATCATGCTCGACCTCACCCTGCCGCTGTGCTGGCGGCGGATCAAGATCCGCCATCGCGAGGACCCGAAGTTCGCCGTCATCAGCTACGGCAAGCTCGGCGGCAAGGAGCTCGGCTACGCCTCGGACCTGGACATCGTGTTCCTGTTCGACGACGACGCGCCCGAGGCTGCCGAGGTCTACACTCGGCTCGCGCAGCGCACCAACACCTGGCTGTCGAGCCAGACCGCCGCCGGCCAGCTCTTCGACACCGACCTGCGCCTGCGCCCCAACGGGGAGTCGGGCCTGATCGTCACCTCGCTGGAGGCCTTCCGCAAGTATCAGCTCGAGTCGGCCTGGGTGTGGGAACACCAGGCGCTCACGCGCGCCCGCTGCTCGGCCGGCGACCGCGCCTTGGGCGAGGCCTTCGAGCGCATCCGCTGCGAGGTGCTGCGTCTGCCGCGCGAGCTCGAGCGCCTGCGCGCCGAGGTGCTGGCGATGCGGCGCAAGATGCGCGACGCCCACGCCAGCAAGAGCGCCGAGCTGTTCGACCTCAAGCACGACAGCGGCGGCCTGATCGACGTCGAGTTCCTGATCCAGTTCCTCGTGCTCGGCCACAGCCATGACCACATCGCACTCACCGGCAACCTCGGCAACATCGCCCTGCTGCGCATCGCCGGCGAACTCGGCCTCATTCCCGCCGAACTCGCCGCCGCCTGTGCCGACAGCTACCGCGAACTGCGCCGGCTGCAGCACCGCCAGCGCCTCAACGACCGCCCCTCGCGCGTCGACCCGGCCGAAGTCGACGCCGCGCGCAGGCCGGTCCAGGCCCTGTGGCAGAGGGTGTTCGACGAGTAGGCGAGGACGTGGCGGAGATCGGCGGGCTGAAATATTTCATGTCATGAAAGCGTGCATGACGCGCCCTAACCGGGGGACTAGAATGCGCTTGCCTTCAACATGCGCCCCGGCGTGGGGCGACCCCAATGAGCCACGAAATCGAACTCAAGCTTGCGCTGCCGCAGCGTGCGCTGCCGGCGCTACGCCGTCACCCCTTGGTGGCTGCGGCACACAAGCTGGGCAATGCGGTCACCCTCGACAACACCTACTACGACACCCCCGATCTGGCGCTGAAGGCGCGCAAGGTTGCGCTGCGCATCCGCCGCCAGGGGCGGCTGTCGCTGCAGACGGTGAAGTGCGCCGCCGTGTCGAGCGGCGGCCTGTCGCAGCGGCCGGAATGGGAGCAGGCCTACGCCGAGCAGTTCGACTTCTCGGCCATCGACGCCGCCGAGGTGGCGAAGCTGCTCAACCGCCACCGTGATGCACTGGTGCCGGTCTTCACCACGCGCTTTCGCCGCGAGACGCGGCGCCACGCGCCCAGGCCCGGACTGAGCATCCTGCTCATGATCGACACCGGCGAGGTGATCGTCACCACGCCGGCGGGCGAGTTGCGGCGGACACCGATCTGCGAGCTCGAACTCGAACTCGAGGCCGGGCGGCCGCAGGACCTGGTCGAACTCGCGAACACGCTGGCGCAGGACCTGCCGCTGATGCCGGCCGACATCTCCAAGGCCGAGCGTGGTTACCGCCTCTTTCTCGGCACCCCGCTGAGCGCGACGCGCGCCGAGGCCTCCGCGATCACGCCCGGCCAGAACGTGGTCGACGCCTTCCGCACGCTCGCCCTGTCCTGCGTGCGCCAGTGGCAGGCCAACGCCGCGGCCGCGCTCGCCCATGCCGACCCGGACAGCATCCATCCCGACTTCATCCACCAGTTGCGCGTGTCGCAGCGCCGCCTGCGCGCCCTGCTCAAGTTCTTCGCCCCCGCCCTGCCCGCCGACTTCGTCGGCGAGTGGAACGTGCGCCTGCGCGAGAACGCCGCCCGCTTCGGCGATGCGCGCGACCTCGACGTGTTCTGCACCGAACTGCTCGATGCGGTCACCCCCGAGGGCCTGGCCGATGCGGCGGCCTTCGAGGCCTTGCTGCAGACCGCGCACGCGATGCGCGATGCGGCCCGCAGCCACGCCACGCACAATCTCGACATGGCGACCCAGGGCCGGCTGCTGCTCGGCTTCACCGCCGCGCTGCTGCAACTGCCGACCGGCAGCCTGGCCGAAGCCGCCGACCTGCGCACCTTCGCCCGCCTGCGCCTCGATCGCCTGCGCAAGCGCGCCCGGCGCCAGTTCGAAGCCGCCGCCACCCTCGTCCCCACCCGCCTGCACGCCCTGCGCATCGGCTTCAAGCAACTGCGTTACGGCATTGAGTTCTTCGCGCCGCTGTTCCCGCCCAAGGCGGTCGGCCGCTATCTCGAGGGCATGGTGCGCGCGCAGACCCTGCTCGGCTTCCTGCAGGACGTGGACACCGCGCAGGCGCGACTCGCGCAGTGGGTACAGGACAAGCCCGCGCTCGCCCCCGCCGCGGCCTTCGTGCTGGGCTGGCATGCGTCGCGCTACGCGCGGCTGCGCCGACGCGTGCTGCACGACTGCGAGCCCCTGCTGTGGGGCAAGAAGCCCTGGTAGGGCCGCGCGCCCTCGGCTCCCACGTCATGCCCCTGCAACATGCGCCCACCATGATGCCTGCCTCCTCAATCCGGAACGAAGACATGGACCTCTTGCTCTGGCGCCACGCCGAAGCGGTCGACGGCAGCCCCGACCACACCCGGGAGCTCACCCCGCGCGGGCTCAAGCAGGCCCGCCGCATGGCGCGCTGGCTCGAGGAGCACCGGCCCAAGCAGCTCAGGGTGCTCGTCAGCCCGACCTTGCGCACCCGCCAGACCGCGACCGCCTTCACCGACAGCTTCCAGATCGTCCCCAGCCTGGGGCCGGAGGGCAACGTGCCGGAACTGCTCGCCGCCACCGGCTGGCCGGACGCCAGCGGCGCCGCCCTGGTGGTGGGCCACCAGCCCGCGCTGGGCAGGCTGGCCGCCCTGCTGCTGTCGGGTGCCGAAGCCGACTGGACGATCAAGAAGGGCGCACTGTGGTGGTTCACCAACCGCGTGCGCGAGGACGAGAGCCAGACCGTGCTGAGAGCCGTCATTCCGAGCGATTTCGCCTGACAGCGGGCGCGCAGCAGGCCTGCCGCGGCGGGCCGGGGCGAATCGCGACGGGGGAGTGAATTCCTCACGGCAGCGAGGGTCAGAAGCAGGCAAGATCTCGGCGCCATTGCGCTGGCATGACAGGGCGAAGTGCAGCATCCGGGCCTTGCTTGTGCTTTCCCGCGCAATGCGTAAGATGCCGACTTCGGCCCGGAACGGAACATGTTCGAACGCTTTCTGCCCTCTCGCGACGCCATCACGCAGAGCCGTCTGTTGCGCTGGCTCGGACCGCGCATCCATGACCCGCTGCTGTGGCACATCAACCGCCGGGCGGTGTCGCGCGGAGTGGCGATGGGCGTTTTTTTCGGGCTGATGATTCCGATCGCGCAGATTCCCGCGGCGGCGATCGCCTCGCTCGTGCTGCGCGGCAACCTGTGGATCGCCGCGGTGTCCACGCTGGTCAGCAACCCCCTCACCTACGGTCCGCTCTATTACTTCGCCTACCGTCTCGGCGCCGGCGTGATCGGCGCGCGCACGCCGGCCGATCTCACGCCAGAAGATGTCGAGGCGCCGATCCGCATGATCGACTCGCTCGCCCAGGCCTGGAACTGGGTGATGGGCATTGGCCAGCCGCTGCTGGTGGGCATGATCATCATGGCGGTGACCGGCTCGATCATCGCCTACTGGGGCGCCCAGCTGTTCTGGCGCGTCAAGGTCGTCAACAAATGGCGCCGCCTGCACCGCGAGCGCCGCCTGCGCGCAGCGTCGGCGGCGCGACGACCTCTTGGAACGACCTGAGCGCAGGCGTATTCTGCAGCCTCTGGTCACCCGCACAACGAGCAGCCAAGGCCATGGACGAGTCCATCCCCGACGGCACCGTCGCCATCATCGACGGCATCCGGCGCATCCACTACGACGGCTACTGGCTCAAGGCCTACGAACCGCCGGCGGATTCGCTGCAGGCCAAGAAGCAGCTCATCCAGGCGCTGACCCGTCGCCTGTTCAATCATGTCGAGCACGGCATCAACATCCCCGGCAAACGGCTCGAGGACGCGCGCCGCGCCTACGAGGCCGAACAGGATCTCGAGCGCAAGCGCGTCAAGGGCGCGATGTTCGCCGGCGCGATGTTCAATCGTGCCACCGACATCTTCACCAAGCTGGTGGAGCTGCAGGAACTGGGCATCGAGATCGATACCGACAATGCGCTGATGCGCGAGTGCGGCCTGTGCCTGCAGGAAGCGCTCAAGCTCGGCCGCCTGGTGCTGCATCGCAGCGGCGACGAAGGCATCGACGAACTGTGGGGCGAGCCCTTCCGCGCCTTCTCGATCCCGGTCGAAGCCTTCTACGAGAGCCGCTACATCAAGATCGCCCAGGCACTGCGCGAGATCGACCGCCTGGCGGCGGTGATGGCCGCGACCTTTTCCGGGTCGCCGCTGTTCCAGGGCGTGGAACCGGTGGTATTCGAGTTCGCCCGCATCGCCAAGATCAAGTGCGAGACGCTGCGCACCGACCCGGACATCTTCGACGTGTGGGCGAGCTTCGTCGTCGCCTCCGAACACCTGGGAGCCCTCACCCCCTCGCTGTCGGCGAGCTCGACCCAGATCGAGCACCAGCTCGCCTCGGACGGCCTGCGGCTGATCCTGCAGGGGCGCAACCTCGTCACCGACATCACGCGCGCCCGCGTCACCATGCCCAAGAGCGCGCGCGAATACATCGAACGCTGCAACACCTACGCCACGCTCGCCCAGGCCGCGGCGCGTCCGTCGCTGGCCCTGGTCGGCGGGCGCTGAAGCCTCAGACGATGATGCCGCCGCCCAGGCACACCCTGGATTCGTAGACCACCACGCTCTGGCCCGGGGTGATCGCCCATTGCGGCTGGGCGAATGCGATCTCGGCCCGTCCGTCGGCAATGCGGTCGATCTCGCACGGCTGGTCGGGCGTTCGGTAGCGGGGCTTGGCGGTGTAGACCCAGTTGGTGTGCGGGTCGCGGCCGGCGATCCAGTTGAGATCGGCGGCGACCAGGCGATCGCGCAGCAGCGCCGGGTGCGCATGGCCCTGCACGACGTAGAGCACGTTGGCCTTCACGTCCTTCTTCGCCACGTACCAGGCCTCATGCTCGCCCGCCTCGTCCTGGTTGCCCTTGATGCCGCCGATGTGCAGGCCCTTGCGCTGGCCGATGGTGTGGTACATCAGGCCCTGATGCTCGCCCAGCACGCGCTCGTCGTCGAGGGCGCGGATCTCGCCCGGCTGGGTCGGCAGGTAGCGCATCAGGAACTCGCGGAACGGGCGCTCGCCGATGAAGCAGATGCCGGTCGAGTCCTTCTTGGTCGCCACGTGCAGGCCGGCCTGCTCGGCAATCCTGCGCACCTCACGCTTGTACATCGCGCCGAGGGGGAACAGGGTCTTCGCCAGTTGCGCCTGGTCGAGGCGGTACAGAAAGTAGCTCTGATCCTTGGTGCCGTCCTCGGCCTTCAGCAGCTGGTATTCGGTGCGACCGTCGTTGGTCCATGCGCGCACCTGGGCGTAGTGGCCGGTGGCGATGCGCTCGGCACCCAGCTGCATGGCGTGGTCGAGGAAGCAGCGGAACTTGATCTCGGAGTTGCACAGCACGTCCGGATTGGGCGTGCGGCCGGCCTCGTATTCGCGCAGGAAGTCGGCGAACACGCGGTCCTTGTATTCCTTGCTGAAATTGACCACCTCGAGTTCGATGCCGATCACGTCGCACACCGAGGCGACGTCGACCAGGTCCTGCCGGCTCGAGCAGTACTCGGAATCGTCGTCGTCCTCCCAGTTCTTCATGAACAGCCCGGTCACGTCATAACCCTGCTGCTTCAACAGCAGCGCCGTCACCGAAGAATCGACCCCGCCGGACATGCCGACCACCACCTTCATGCCATTGCCGTCCTGCTTCCCATCCTGCCTACTGGACATTCGGTCCACCTCCATTGAGCCACTCCGCGAGCGGCAGCACCACTGCCGGCTCGCCATTGTCGACGAACCAGCTGTCGACCACATAACGTTCGCCCGGACGCTCGTCGCCGTCCGGCACCTCGAACACCGCACCGTCCTCGGTGCAATTGCAGCCCGCCAGGGCCTGACCGGGCGGCAGGCGGGCGAGCCGCTCGTCGGCCGACAGCACCTCGATCACCGCACTGAAGTGCTGCATGATGAAACGCGTGCGCCGCGCCGGCTCCACCACCCGGTGAAAGCGCAGCGCGCCGCGCGACTCGATCAGCGC
Organism: Thauera sp. WH-1; assembly: GCF_047806685.1. Classification (NCBI taxonomy): domain Bacteria; kingdom Pseudomonadati; phylum Pseudomonadota; class Betaproteobacteria; order Rhodocyclales; family Zoogloeaceae; genus Thauera; species Thauera sp. WH-1. The sequence goes on along the minus strand of NZ_JBLQGP010000006.1, from coordinate 99,101 downwards.
CAGCAGACGCGTGGTCGAGGTCGAGTGGTCGATGCAGTCCATGCGCCCATCGGCCTCCTCGTCGAGCAGGTTGCCACGCCGGTCTGCCCCCACCGCGGTCTGCGTGCCGGCGACGCGGTACAGGCGGCCGATCACCTCGGCGAGTTGCGCCCGCTCCTCGGCCGCGCTGCGCGCCCGCACCAGCCGCCGCTCGAGCCGGGCCAGGGTGGCGCGGTGATAGGTCACGACCGCCTCCTCGCGGCAGCCGTAGTTGTGGCAGATGCTCACCTCAGCGCCGCCGGGCGCCTCCAGCGCCGGCCGTGCCGTTGCCTGCGCCAGCGTGGGCACGAACAGCAACGCCGGCAACAGCACCGGCAGCAGCGCCGCGAACATCGCCGTCCTCAGGCGTGCCGCACCAGCGACAGCGGATAGCGCACGCCCGCCAGCCAGTCCTCGACGCACTGCAGGATGAGCGGGCTGCGATGGCGATCGGCGCTCGCGCGCACTTCGTCGAGCGTCATCCACACCGCGCGCACGATGCCTTCGTCGAGCCGGCGCCCGGCGTCCTCGCCCTCCACGCGGCCGCCATAGGCAAAGCGCAAATAGGTGATGTCGCCCTGCGGCCGCGTCCATTGGTAGATGCCGACCAGGTACTCGGGAACGAAGTGACAGGCGGTCTCCTCGAGCGCCTCGCGCACGGTCGCCTCGAGCAGGGACTCGCCCTCCTCAAGATGACCCGCCGGCTGGTTGAAGCGAAGGCCCTCGGGCGTCTCCTCCTCGACCAGCAGGAAGCGGCCCTCGCGCTCGATCACGGCGGCGACGGTGACGTTGGGTTTCCAGATGCGATCCTTCAATTTCGGCTCCCGGCGCATGCAGCGCCGCATTCTAACCCGCGTTCGGCAGCGCTCCCAGCGCACGCGGGCCGCTGCCCGCCGCGCCGCCGCCGGCGCGAAGTGCGTTCCGCTGCCGGCTTTGCGCTAGAATTCACCGGCTTTGCCCCCGCAACCTGCGACGCCGGGGCTTCACGACTATTCTCGAACACTCTTAGAGGCGGAGATCTTCATCATGTCCATGGCTGACCGCGACGGTTTCATCTGGCAAGACGGCAAGCTCGTTCCGTGGCGCGAGGCGACCACGCACGTGCTCACACACTCGCTGCACTATGGCCTGGCCGTCTTCGAGGGCGTGCGCGCCTACAACACCGTCAAGGGCACCGCGATCTTCCGTCTGGCCGAGCACACCCAGCGCCTGATCAACTCCGCCAAGATCTACATGATGGACATCCCCTACTCCAAGGATGAACTCATGGAGGCACAGAAGGAGGTCGTGCGCGCCAACAAGCTCGAATCCTGCTACCTGCGCCCGATCGCCTTCTACGGCTCGGAGAAGATGGGCATCTCGACCATCGGCGCCACGGTGCACGTCGCCATCGCCGCCTGGCCCTGGGGCGCCTACCTGGGCGAAGAAGGCTTGCAGAAAGGCATCCGCGTCAAGACCTCTTCCTACACCCGCCACCACGTCAACTCGACGATGCCGCGCGCCAAGCTGTCCGCCACCTACCCGAACTCGATCCTCGCCAACCTCGAGGTCACCCGCATGGGCTACGACGAGGCGCTGCTGCTCGACAACCAGGGCTTCGTCGCCGAGGGCGCGGGCGAGAACCTCTTCATCGTCAAGGATGGCCGCATCTACGAACCCGAGATCGCCTCGGCGCTGACCGGCATCACCCGCGACTCGATCCACACCATCGCGCGTGAGTTCGGCCTCGATGTCACCACCAAGCGGCTGACCCGCGACGACATCTACCTCGCCGACGAAGCCTTCTTCACCGGCACCGCTGCCGAGGTCACGCCGATCCGCGAGCTCGACGACCGCAAGATCGGCGAAGGCCGGCGTGGCCCGCTCACCGAGAAGATCCAGGCGCGCTTCTTCGACGTCGTCAACGGCCGCGCGCCCGAGTACGACCAGTGGCTCGCCTACGTCTGATCTCCGTTCCCGAGGATTCGCGTCATGGTTGAAAACACCGACAAGACCCAGGCCGTCGCCATCAGCGCCAAGGACCTGCCCCTGCACTGCCCGCCGCCTGGCGCGCCCTTGTGGGCGCGTCACCCGCGCGTGTTCCTGGACATCCTGAAGACGGGCGAGGCGGTGTGCCCGTATTGCAGCGCGCACTACGTGTTCGCCGGCGAGCGTCCCAAGGGTCATCACTGAACCCTGGCTGCCGCGCGCAGTCTTCAGTTCGGCGGGGGGCTTCGGCCCCCTTCGCCTTTCAGGCCCCCCCCTGAACGGCCCCCTCCAACTCATTCGATGCTAGCCGTGAGCAAACCGACATTCACCACCGCCCTCGAAGCCGAGGCCGCCTTCTACCGGGCTCTGGCCGAGGGCGATATCGAAGCCCTGATGGCTGTCTGGTCGGAAGAGGAAGACGTGGTCTGCGTGCACCCCGGGGGGCCGCGCATCGTCGGCCTCGCCGCCATCCGCGACACCTGGCGCCAGATCCTGTCCGGCGGCAACCGCCTGCAGATCGAGACCAGCCAGCCCGTCATCACCGCCAGCGCGGCGATGGCAATGCATTGCGTGTTCGAGCGGGTCGGCCTGCAAAGCCGCGAGCAGCGCAGCGCGCTCCTCGCCGTGACCAACGTCTACGTGCGGGGCGCCAGCGGCTGGCACATGGTGCTGCACCATGCCTCGCCCGTACCCGATCTGCCCGACTTCGGCGAACTGTCGCCGCGCATCGTGCATTGAGCGCCCCGCCCCCCTATCGCGCGCCGTGGTGGTTGCCCGGCGGGCATCTGCAGACGATCTGGCCGCTCGCGCGCATGGGCCCGCTGCCGGCCTACCGCCGCGAGCGCTGGGAGACGCCCGACGGCGACTTCATCGACCTCGACTGGGTCGACGGCGCGCGCGACGTAGCACACCCCGCCCCGCTCGTGGTGCTGTTCCACGGCCTGGAGGGCTCAAGCCGCTCGCACTATGCACGCACGCTGATGCACGCCGTGCGCGCGCTTGGCTGGCGCGGCGTGGTGCCGCAGTTTCGCGGCTGCAGCGGTGAGCCGAACCGCCTGCCACGCGCTTACCACTCGGGCGACAGCGCCGAGATCGACTGGATCCTGCGCCGCCTGCGCCAGCGGGCCGGCGATGCGCCGCTGTTCGCGGCGGGCGTGTCACTCGGCGGCAATGCGCTGCTGAAGTGGCTGGGCGAGCAGGAGCACGGCAGCCTTGAGCTCGCCGCCGCCGCGGCGATCTGTGCGCCGCTCGATCTGACGATCTCGGGCACGGCGCTGGGGCAGGGATTCAACCGCGCCTACAGCCGGCACTTCCTCGCCACCCTGAAGCGCAAGGCGCTGGCCAAGTGTGCCGCGCATCCCGGCCACTTCGACGCCGCGCGCATTGCGCAGGCGACCTCGCTGGCCGCCTTCGACGATGCCTATACCGCCCCCGCGCATGGCTTTGCCGGCGTTGACGACTACTGGCGACGCGCCTCGGCGCGGCCCTGGCTGGGCGGCATCCGCACGCCGACCCTGGTGCTCAATGCCGCCAACGACCCCTTCGTGCCGCCTGCGGCCTTGCCGCGCGGCCACGACTTGTCTCCGCATACGCGCTTCGAGCTCCCTGCCGGCGGCGGCCATGTCGGCTTTCTGGGCGGCCCATGGCCAGGCACGCAGGACTGGCTGGGCAGGCACGTGCTCGCCCATTTCGCTGCCCATTTCGCTGCCCATCCCGACGCCCGCCTCGGCTGACACCGCCACGGACACTCGCGCCCTGCCAGGCTCAGCGCGAGGGGCTCGGGTCCTCGTACACCTCGGCCTCGGCCAGCCGGCCACCCTGAGCATCCTTGGCCGACAGCACGGGCGGCGACTGCAGCGGCCAGTCGATGCCGATGTCGGGGTCGTCCCAGGCGATGCAGCGTTCATGCTCGGGGGCGTAGTAGTCGGTGGTCTTGTAGAGGAAGTCCGCCGTCTCGCTCAGCACCAGGAAACCATGACCGAAGCCGGGCGGCACCCACAGCTGGCGGTGGTTGTCCTCCGACAGCTCCACCCCCACCCATTTGCCGAAGCGCGGCGAGCTGCGGCGCAGATCGACCGCCACGTCGAACACGGAGCCGCGCACCACGCGCACCAGCTTGCCCTGCGCCTGGTGCAGCTGGTAGTGCAGGCCGCGCAGCACACCGCCCGCCGAACGCGAGTGATTATCCTGCACGAACTGGACGTCGAGCCCGCTCAGCTCGCGAAACGTGCGGGCGTTGTAGCTCTCGAGAAAGAAGCCGCGCGCGTCGCCGAACACGCGCGGTTCGAGCAGCAGCACCTCGGGCAGCCCGGTTGGCGTCACCTTCATCAGAACACCCTCTCCTCGAGCAGGCGCAGCAGGTACTGGCCGTAGCCGCTCTTGGCCAGAGGCGTGGCCAGCGCGCGCATGCGCGCGTCGTCGATCCAGCCGGCGCGCCAGGCGATCTCCTCCGGGCAGGCGATCTTCAGACCCTGGCGCTTCTCGATGGTCTGGATGAACATGCCGGCCTCGAGCAGGCTCTCGTGCGTGCCGGTATCGAGCCAGGCATGGCCCCGCCCCATCACCTGGACGTCGAGCTCGCCCGATTCCAGATAGGCGCGGTTGAGATCGGTGATCTCGAGCTCGCCACGCGCGCTCGGCTTGAGTCCGCGCGCGATGTCGACCGCGCGCGCGTCATAGAAGTACAACCCGGTCACCGCGTAGCGGCTTTTTGGCCGCGCCGGCTTTTCCTCCAGGCTGATCGCGCGCCCGGCGGCGTCGAACTCGACCACGCCGTAGCGCTCGGGATCGTGCACCGGGTAGGCGAACACCGTCGCCCCCGCCGATGCCCTGGCGGCCACGCGCAATTCGGTGGCGAAGTCGTGGCCGTAGAACAGGTTGTCGCCCAGCACCAGCGCCGACGGCGCGCCGGCGAGAAAGTCCTCGCCGATCAGGAAGGCCTGCGCCAGCCCGTCCGGGCTCGCCTGCACTGCGTAGCGCAACTGAAGACCCCACTGGCTGCCGTCGCCGAGCAGCTGCTCGAAGCGCGGCGTGTCCTGCGGCGTGGAGATCAGCAGGATGTCGCGGATGCCGGCCAGCATCAGCGTGCTGAGCGGGTAATAAACCATGGGTTTGTCATAGACCGGAAGCAGTTGCTTGGACACGGCGAGGGTGGCCGGATGAAGTCGGGTGCCGGAACCGCCGGCGAGAATGATGCCTTTGCGTGTGCTGCCCTGATGTGCGCTCATGGCGGGAAGATGACCTCGTGATGGCGGGTGGATGCGATGCGCCGCATTGTAGGCCGGCCGCCGCCCGGGCGTCTGCCCCGAAACGCGGCGCGCCGGCCCCATCCAACTCATGCACGCCGGGCCCAAAATGCGGGACGAGGGCCTAGAATGCCGGTCTTTCCTGCCCCTCTGCTCCGGACTCCCTCATGACGCACGCCCTGCCCGCCCCCGAGATCTTCAAGGCCTACGACATCCGCGGCATCATCGACACGGTATTGACGCCGGCCACGGTGCAGGCGATCGGACACGCCCTCGGCTCGGAAGCCGTCGCGCGCGGCCAGCGGGCGATCGCGGTCGGTCGCGACGGTCGCCTGTCCGGCCCGGCGCTGGCAGGGGCCCTGGCCGATGGCATCCGCGCCGCCGGCGTCGACGTCATCGACATCGGCTGCGTACCGACGCCACTGAGCTACTTCGCCGCCTTCGAGCTCGGCTGCGACTCCTGCGTATCGGTGACCGGCAGCCACAACCCGCCCGAGTACAACGGCCTCAAGATGGTGCTCGGCGGGCAGACGCTGTATGGCGACATGATCCAGAACCTGCGTCGGCGCATCGCCGAAAGCGACCTCGCCCATGGCGCCGGCAGCCTGCGCAGCGCCGACGTCGGCGCCGCCTATATCGCGCGCGTGGCGAGCGACGTCCGGCTGGCGCGGCCGATGAAGATTGTCATCGACTGCGGCAACGGCGTGGCCGGTGGCATCGCGCCCGAACTGTTCCGGCGGCTGGGCTGCGAAGTCATCGAGCTGTTCTGCGAGGTCGACGGCAATTTCCCCAACCACCACCCCGACCCCTCCAAGCCCGAGAACCTGCAGGACCTGGTCCGCGTCCTGCGCGAGACCGACGCCGAACTCGGGCTGGCCTTCGACGGCGACGGCGACCGCCTCGGCGTCGTCACCAAGGACGGCGAGATCATCTTCCCCGACCGCCAGCTGATGCTGTTTGCCGAGGACGTGCTGAGCCGGGTGCCGGGTGGCGAGATCATCTACGACGTCAAATGCACCCGCAATCTCGGCCCCTGGATCCGCGCCCGTGGCGGCAAGCCGACGATGTGGAACACCGGCCACGCGCTGGTGAAGGCCAAGCTCAAGGAGACCGGAGCCCCGCTGGCCGGTGAGATGAGCGGCCACATGTTCTTCAAGGAGCGCTGGTTCGGCTTCGACGACGGCCTGTATGCCGGCGCCCGCCTGCTCGAGATCCTGTCCGCGCGCGCCGACGCCAATGCTGCGCTGAAGGCCCTGCCCAACGCCGTCAGCACGCCCGAGCTGAACCTGAAGATGAAGGAAGGCGAGCCCTTCGAGCTGGTGCGGCGCCTGCAGCAGGCTGCATTGTCGGATACGCCCTGCTTCCCCGGCGCGCAGGAGGTCATCACCCTCGACGGCGTGCGCGTCGAATACGCGCAGGGTTTCGGCCTCGCCCGTGCATCGAACACCACGCCGGTCGTGGTGCTGCGCTTCGAGGCCGACGACGAGGCCGCGCTCGCAGCCATCCAGGGCGCGTTCAGGAGCGCGATCGATGGAGTCTGGCCGGGCCTGTCATTGCCCTTCTGAGCGCGGGCGAGCCCTCGCGCGGCGCGGGAATTCCGCACGCCGCGCGCGCAATTCCCGCGCGCGGCCAGCCTCGCCCGTGTTAACGTGGCGGCCAGCAAACGATGCATCGGAGATAGGTTCAATGAGCACCCCGGCACGCCGAGCTGACGATATCGAGGCGGCACTGAAAGGCATCCACATTCCGTCCTGCCCGAATGTGCTCGCCGAGTTGATGGGCGAGTTGCGCCAGCCCCAGGTCAGTGGCAAGCGCATCGCCGCGCTGATCGGCAAGGATGTCGGACTGGCGGCGGTGGTGGTGAAGTCGGCCAACGCGCCCTTTTTCGGCGTGAGCCGCCGGATCGCGTCGGTCGACGAAGCGATCCGCTTGCTCGGCTTCGGCACCCTCACCAACCTGGTGCAGGAGGCCACGCTGCGCAATGCGATCTCCGACCGCAACGCCTCGCTGGAGCGCTTCTGGGACAACTCGCGCTACACCGCGGCGGCCAGCGCCCTGCTCGCCCGCAAGACCGGCTGCGTCCGCCCCGAGACCGCCTACACTTTCGGCCTGTTCCACGATTGCGGCATTCCGCTACTGGTGCAGCGCTTCGACAGCTACAAGCAGATCCTGGGGATTGCGAACCGCACGACGGAGCGCTGGTTCACCGCGGTCGAGGACGAGGCGCTCGCCACCAATCACGCCACCATCGGCTACATCCTTGCGCGCTCCTGGGGTCTGACCGAGGCCGTGTGCCAGGGCATCCTGTGCCATCACGATTACTCGGTGCTGGATGGCGACGCAGGACTCGATACGGAGGCGCAGGCGCTGATCGCCATCAACGTGGTCGGCGAGTATGTCGCCGGCACCCACCTGCGCACCCGGCGCGACGCCGAATGGGACAAGGGGCGCGAGCCGGTTGCGCGCTTCCTGGGCTATTCGCCGACCGAACTGGACGATATCGCCGACGACCTCGTCTACGCCTTCGACTGCCACACTCGCGAGGAGGTCGCCTGAGGGCTGCAGCCGGCATCGGCCGCCCCCGCCGCCGCTACACCGGCTCGATCTTGGCCACCCCGAGCAGCAGCCACTTCACCCCGGCCGGGCCGAAGTTGATCTGCACCTTGGCATCGCTGCCGCTGCCCTCGGCGGCAACGATCACCCCCTGACCGAACTTCGCATGACTCACCGACTGCCCGATGCGCAAGCCATTGGGCAGGGTGGCGAAGCTCGGCCGCGCCGCCCGCTGCACCTGGGCTGGCGCGGGTGAGGGCTTAAAGTAGCCGCCGCCCATGCCCGCCATCGCGCCGCCAGGGGCCGACCGCGGGCTTGGCGGCGTCAGCCATTTCGTCAGCTCGGCCGGGATCTCCTCCAGGAAGCGCGAGCGCAGGTTGTAGCGCGTCTGGCCGTGCAGCATGCGGCTCTGCGCGAAGGAAAGGTAGAGCCGCTCGCGCGCCCGGGTCACCGCCACGTACATCAGCCGCCGCTCCTCCTCCAGGCCGTCGGTCTCGAGGATGCTGTTCTCGTGCGGGAACAGGCCCTCCTCGAGCCCGGACAGGAAGACGACGTTGAACTCCAGGCCCTTGGCCGAATGCACCGTCATCAGCTGCACCGCGTCCGCGCCCTGGTCGGCCTGGTGGTCGCCGGCTTCCAGGGAAGCGTGAGCGAGGAAATCGGCCAGCAGCGCATGCGGCTGGGCGAGCGCGTCGCCCGCGCCCGACTGTGCCTGCGACTCGGCGAGGAAGTTGGCCGCCGCGTTGATCAGTTCATCCAGGTTCTCGAGGCGCTCGCGCCCCTCCTTGTCCGCCTTGTAGTGCGCGCGCAGGCCGCTGAGGTCGAGCACATGGTCGACCAACTCGGGCAGCGGCAGGCTGGCGGTATCGCGACGCAGATCCTCGACCAGGCGCACGAACTGCGCCAGCGCGGTCCCCGGCTTGCCGGTCAGGTGCGGCACCGTCGCGTACAGGCTGGTGTTGTAGACGCGCGCGGCGTCGGTCAGCACCTCGAGCGAGCGCGCGCCGATGCCGCGGGTGGGAAAATTCACCACACGCGCGAACGAGGTATCGTCGTCCGCATTGGCGATCAGGCGCAGGTAGGCGAGCGCGTGTTTGATCTCCTGGCGCTCGAAGAAGCGCAGGCCGCCATACACGCGGTAGGGAATGCCGGCCGAGAACAACTGGTGCTCGAGCACGCGCGACTGCGCGTTGGAGCGATACAGCAGTGCAATGTCGCTCCTCAGCGCGCCGTCGCGCACCAGCGACTGGATCTCGTCGACGATCCAGCGCGCCTCGTCGCCGTCCGAATAGGCCTCGAACACGCGGATCGGCTCGCCCGCGCCCTGGTCGGTCCACAGGTTCTTGCCCAGGCGGTTGGCGTTGTGGCGGATGATGGCGTTGGCCGCATCGAGGATGTTGCTGTGCGAGCGGTAGTTCTGCTCCAGGCGGATGACGTTGTGCACGCGGAACTCGCGCTCGAAGTCGCGCATGTTGCCGACCTCGGCGCCGCGGAAGCGGTAGATGCTCTGGTCGTCGTCGCCGACGCAGAACATCGCCGCGCCGCCCTCGCGGCCCTCGTCGGCGAAGAGCTTGAGCCAGCGGTACTGCAGGCGGTTGGTGTCCTGGAACTCATCGACCAGGATGTGACGGAAGCGGCGCTGGTAGTGGCGGCGCAGCGGCTCGTTGCGTTCGAGCAGCTCGTAGCTGCGCAGCAGCAACTCCGCAAAATCCACAACAGACTCGCGCTGGCACTGCGCCTCATACTCCTGGTAGAGCTGAACGCGCAGCCGGGTGTAGTCGTCCCAGGCCTCGACCGCATGCGGCCGGTTGCCGGCTTCCTTCTGGCCGTTGATGAAGTGCTGCAGCTCGCGCGGCGGGAATTTCTCGTCGTCGACATTGAGCGTCTTCAGCAGGCGCTTGATCGCGGCGAGCTGGTCGCCCGCATCGAGGATCTGGAACAGCTGGGGCAGGCCGGCGTCGCGGTGATGGGCGCGCAGCAGGCGGTTGGCAAGGCCGTGGAAGGTGCCGATCCACATGCCGCGGGTGCTCACCGGCAGCATGGACGACAGGCGGGCGAGCATTTCCTTGGCCGCTTTGTTGGTAAATGTAACCGCCAGGATTCCTGCGGGGTCGACCTGGCCGGACTGGATCAGCCAGGCGATGCGGGTGGTCAGCACGCGGGTCTTGCCCGAGCCGGCACCGGCCAGGATCAGTGCGTGCTGTGGCGGCAGGGTGACCGCCTGAAGTTGTTCGGCATTCAGATTGGCAAGCAGCGTGGACATCGTGATTCCTTTTCGAGCGCGCATTGTATCGACGCCGCGGACCTTCGCCGACAGCCACGACGGTGAACAGCTTGTTGCATTGCAGCAACAGGCTGCTTGCGTCAATGCAGAGATGGGCTAAATTGCAGTTGTGCATTGCAACATTTCGGACGACGGGCGTGGAACTTCTCACACCCGACCCGCTCTGAATTGCCCAGAATCAAGCAAAACTACAGGTCCACTCGGTACATTGCGCCACAACGTAAGTAGGGCGTGGCGAGTTCAGAAGACGGACCACGATTTTTCGAGCCCACTCGGCCCGACAGGAGAACAGATCATGAAGACACCCAAGCTGCTGCCCTGGTATGCCCGCAAGGCAGGCATCTCGATCGAACGCGCCGAAGCCCTGTGGCGCAAGGCCGTCCGCCAAGCCACGGACGAAACCGGCTGGGTCGGCAACGCCGAGTACTGGGGCGCGGCCATGGAGCATTTCCAGCGCCTGCTTCAGAAGGAGCGCAGCAACCTGTGCGCTCCCCAGCTCCTGCCCTATGTGCGTAGTCAGAACCGCATGCTCCGCCTGCCGCTGCTGGCGATGGAGGACATGATCGTTGCCGTCCGTGCCAACTGGCAGCGCCAGCAACATCTGGGCAGCCACAAGGCCGCCTGCAGGACCGCCTGAGCCGCGGCGCAACGCGCCCACCGCTTTCCCGTCTCCCTCCCTCCTTGAATGGAGTCCGGCGCTCCGCCCGGCGCGGAGTGCCACCTTTTTGCCCGCCGTCCGCGCAGCGGCGACCACCGCGCAGCTTGAGCTTCAAGGTATACTGGCGTGTTTTCAACGCCATGAAGCCCGCACGCACGCTCATGCAGGACAAATACCAGCCCGCCGCCGTCGAGACGGCCGCCCAGCAGCACTGGGACTCCACCGACGCCTTCCGCGTGACGGAAGACGCGAGCAAGCCCAAGTACTACTGCCTGTCGATGTTCCCCTACCCCTCGGGCAAGCTGCACATGGGGCACGTGCGCAACTACACCATCGGCGACGTGCTCGCGCGCTTCCACCGCATGAAGGGCTACAACGTGCTGCAGCCGATGGGCTGGGACGCCTTCGGCATGCCGGCCGAGAACGCCGCGATCCAGAACAACGTGCCGCCGGCGAAGTGGACCTACGCCAACATCGACTACATGAAGGCGCAACTCAAGCGCCTCGGTTTCGCCATCGACTGGTCGCGCGAGCTCGCGACCTGCACCCCGGAGTACTACCGCTGGGAGCAGTGGCTGTTCACCCGCCTGTTCGAGAAGGGCCTGATCTACAAGCGCCTCGGCACGGTGAACTGGGACCCGGTCGACGAGACCGTGCTCGCCAACGAGCAGGTCATCGACGGCCGCGGCTGGCGCTCGGGCGCGCTGGTCGAGAAGCGCGAGATCCCCATGTACTACATGAAGATCACCACCTACGCCGACGAGCTGCTGTCGGCGCTCGACGATCTGCCCAACTGGCCCGAGCAGGTCAAGCTGATGCAGAAGAACTGGATCGGGCGCTCGGAAGGCGTGGAGATCAGCTTCCCGTTCGATGTCTCCAGCATCGGCCACGAGGGCATGCTGAAGGTGTTCACCACCCGCGCCGACACGCTGATGGGGGCGACCTACGTCGCGGTGGCCGCCGAGCACCCGCTCGCCACCCAGGCCGCCGCCAGCAACCCGGCGCTCGCCGAGTTCGTCGAGGAATGCAAGCGCGGCGGCGTCGCCGAGGCCGACATCGCCACGATGGAGAAGAAGGGCATGCCCACCGGCCTCAAGGTGCGCCATCCGCTCAGCGACGAGGCGCTCGAGGTCTGGGTCGCCAACTACGTGCTGATGGGCTACGGCGAGGGCGCGGTGATGGCGGTGCCGGCGCACGACGAGCGCGACTTCGCCTTCGCGACCAAGTACGCGCTGCCGATCCGCATGGTGGTCGGCTCGGAGGCCTACGCCGACACCGTCGCGCCCTGGCTGGACGCCTATTCCGACTACGGCCGCCTGGTCAATTCCGGCAAGTACGACGGCCTCGATTTCCAGGGCGCGGTCGATGCGATCGCGGGCGATCTGGCCGCCAAGGGCCTGGGCGCCAAGCGCGTGCAGTACCGACTGCGCGACTGGGGCATCTCGCGCCAGCGCTACTGGGGCTGCCCGATCCCGATGATCCACTGCGCCGACTGCGGCGACGTGCCGGTGCCGGACGAGCAACTGCCGGTGGTGCTGCCCGAGAACGTCGAGATCACCGGCCGCGGCTCGCCGCTGGCCAAGATGGCTTCGTTCTACGAGTGCAGCTGCCCGAAGTGCGGCAAGCCGGCGAAGCGCGAAACCGACACCATGGACACCTTCGTCGAGTCGTCCTGGTACTTCCTGCGCTACGCCTGCGCCGACAGCACGACCGCGATGGTGGACGAGCGCGTCAACTACTGGGCGCCGGTCGACCAGTACATTGGCGGCATCGAGCACGCCATCCTGCACCTGCTGTATTCGCGCTTCTTCACCCGCGCGATGCGCGATTGCGGCCTGGTCAATGTGTCCGAGCCCTTCAGCGCCCTGCTCACCCAGGGCATGGTGGTGGCCGAGACCTACTACCGCGAGCTCGACGGTGGCAAGAAGCAGTGGATCAACCCGGCCGACGTGGTGGTCGAGCGTGACGAGCGCGGCCGCATCGTCGCCGCCAAGCTGGAATCCGATGGCCTGCCGGTGGTCATCGGCGGCACCGAGAAGATGTCGAAGTCGAAGAACAACGGCGTCGACCCGCAGTCGCTGGTGGACCAGTACGGCGCCGACACCGCACGCCTGTTCATCATCTTCGCTGCCCCGCCCGACCAGCAGCTCGAATGGTCCGACTCCGGCGTCGAGGGCGCCTCGCGCTTCCTGCGCCGGGTGTGGAACTACGGCCACGCCTTCGCCAGCGAGACGCGCGCCGCGCTGCCCACCGAGCGTTGCCTCGCCGCCGACGCGCTGCCCGCAGCGGCGGCCGAGGTGCGGCGCGAGATCCACACCCATCTCAAGCAGGCGAGCTACGATTTCGGCAAGCACCAGTTCAACACCGTGGTGTCGGCGGCGATGAAGATCCTCAATGCGCTGGAGAAGGCGCACAAGGAACACGCACCGGCCGAGCCTGCCGCGCATGCCGAGGTCGCCGAGGAAGGCCTGTCCATCCTGCTGCGCCTCTTGTCGCCGATCACCCCGCACATTTGCCATGCGCTGTGGCGGGACTGCGGCTTCGGCACCGACATCCTCGCCGCGAGCTGGCCGGAGGTCAGCGCGGACGCACTGAAGCAGGATGAGATCGAGCTGGTGCTGCAGGTCAATGGCAAGCTGCGTGGCAGCATCAAGGTCGCTGCCGACGCTGCCAAGGCCGACATCGAAGCGCTGGCACTGGCCTCGGAGGCGGCGCACAAGTTCATGGAAGGAAAGCCGGCGAAGAAGGTCGTCGTCGTGCCCGGCCGCCTGGTCAACATCGTCGCCTGAGGAGGCCGCGCATGCCCGATCGTCGCCCCTTCAAGCACGCTGACGAGGCCGGCATGCGCCGCACGCCACCCAGCCCGAGCCTGCCCCGCCGCCGCCTGCTGCTGGCCAGCGGCGGACTGGGCGCGCTGCTGCTGTCGGGCTGCGGCTTCCGCCTGCGTGGCCCGCAGGCGCTCGATTTCGCCACCGTGCACATCAACACCCCGGCACAGACCGAGCTGGGCGCCCAACTGCGCCGACAGATCGCCACCAGCGGCACGACCACCGTGGTCGAGGACCCGGCCGCAGCCGAAGCCCGCCTGCAGATCCTTGCCAACTCGCGCGGCCGCGAGATCCTCAGCCTGACCGGCGCCGGCAAGGTGCGCGAGTACCAGCTCACGCAGACCCTGCGCTTCCAGTTGATCGACAAGGACGGCAGGAGCCTGCTGCCGCCGACCAACCTGTCGGCACGCAGGGAATACACCTTCGATGACTCGCAAGTCCTGGGCAAGGAGCAGGAAGAAGCCCTGCTCTACCGCGACATGCAGGCCGACCTGGTGCAGCAGCTCATGCGCCGTCTCGCCGTGGTGAGCCGCGCCGACTGAAGGCCTGGCCGAGCGCCGCCTGCAGGCTCTTGTGCACATGAACCTCCGCCCCGACCAGCTCGCCCCCCTACTCGAGCGCCCGCTCGCCCCCTTGTGGCTGCTGCACGGCAACGAGCCCTTGCTGGTGCTCGAGGCGGCCGACGCGATCCGTGCCGCGGCCCGCCGCCAGGGCTACGAGGAGCGCGAGACGCTCGTCGTCGGCCAGGGTTTCAAGTGGGACGCGCTGACGCTGGCCGCCGGCAACCTGTCGCTCTTTGGCGGCGCCAAGTTGATCGACCTGCGCATCCCCGGCGGCAAGCCGGGCCGCGACGGCGGCGACGCGCTGCAGCGCTACATCGCCAACCTGCCAGCGCAGACCCTGACCCTGGTCACCTTGCCCGAAGTCGACTGGCAGACGCGCAAGACCGGCTGGTTCAAGGCCCTCAGCGATGCGGCGAACACACTCGAACTCAACGCGCCCGAACGCGAGCGGCTGCCCGACTGGATCGGCCGCCGCCTGGCCGCGCAGAGGCAGACCGCCGGCGCCGAGGCCCTGGCCTTCGTCGCCGAGCACGTCGAAGGCAACCTGCTCGCCGCCCACCAGGAGATCCTCAAGCTCGGCCTGCTCCACCCCGAAGGCGCACTGACGCTCGAGCAGGTGCAGGACGCCGTGCTCAACGTCGCCCGCTACGACATCGACAAGCTGCGCCAGGCCGTCGTCGAGGGCGACCCGGCGCGCTGCGCGCGCCTGCTCGAGGGCCTCAGGGGCGAAGGCGCGGCGCCGCCGCTGGTGCTGTGGGCGCTCGCCAACGAGACGCGCAGCCTCGCCACGCTGTGCGCCGGCCGCGACGCCGGCCAGCCCCTGCCCGCCCTGTTCAAGGCCGAGCGCATCTTCGATCCGCGCCGCCAGCAGGCCGTCGGCCGCGCCCTCGCCCGCCTCACCCAGGGCGGCCTGCGCGCCGCCTTGATGCACGCCGCCCGCATCGACCGCATCATCAAGGGCCTGGCCGCGGGCGACGTGTGGGACGAATTCCTGCAACTGAGCCTGCGGCTGGCCCAGCGCCGTTGAGCGCCTGACTTCGGCGACGCCGCCCACGAGCGCGGCGATCGGTGCTTTAATTGCGGGCTGCAAGACACAGGCACTCAAGCCGACAATCAAGCCGGACTCCGTGAAGATGGACATTCAAGACTACATGCAGACCCTCGGTCGCCAGGCGCGCGCCGCCTCGCGCGTGCTCGCCGCCGCCTCGACCGCGGTCAAGAACGCTGCGCTGAGCGCGATGGCCGCCGAGATCCGCGCCCGCCGCGACGAACTGCTCGCCGCCAACGCCAGGGATCTTGCCGAGGCCCGTGCCGCCGGCCTCGAGCCGGCGCTGATCGACCGCCTGACCCTGAACGACAAGGGCGTCGAGGCGATGGCCGTGGGGCTCGAGCAGGTCGCCGCACTGCCCGACCCGGTCGGCGAGATGAGCGACATCAAGCGCCGCCCCTCCGGCATCCAGCTCGGCAAGATGCGCGTGCCGCTCGGCGTCATCGGCATCATCTACGAGGCGCGCCCCAACGTCACCGCCGACGCCGCCGCGCTGTGCCTGAAGTCGGGCAACGCCGCCATCCTGCGCGGTGGCAAGGAGGCGATCAACGCCAACCGCGCCATTGCCGCCTGCGTGCGCGCCGGCCTCATCCAGGCTGGCCTGCCCGAGCATGCGGTGCAGGTGGTCGAGACCACCGACCGCGAAGCCGTCGGCGCGCTGATCAGCATGCCCGAGTTCGTGGACGTGATCGTGCCACGCGGCGGCAAGGGCCTGATCGAGCGCATCTCTAAGGACGCGCGCGTGCCGGTGATCAAGCATCTGGACGGCAACTGCCACGTCTATATCGACGACGAGGCCGACCCCGCCAAGGTGGTGCCGATCGTGGAGAACGCCAAGACCCAGCGCTACGGCACCTGCAACACGGCCGAGTCGCTGCTGGTGGCGCGCAACGTGGCCGACATCTACCTGCCCGAGATCGGCCGCATGCTCGCCGCCAAGGGCGTGGAGATGCGCTGCTGTGCCGAATCGCTGGCGCTGCTGCGCGAGGCCTGCATCGACGGCGCCAGGCTCGTCGCGGCGACGGAAGCCGACTGGCGCGAGGAATACCTCGCCCCGATCATCGCGGTGAAGATCGTGGACGGCCTCGACGCCGCCATTGCCCACATCAACGCCTACAGCTCCGGCCATACCGAGGCGATCGTCACCGAGAACTACAGCCACGCCATGCGCTTCCTGCGCGAGGTGGACTCGTCCTCGGTGATGGTCAATGCGTCGACGCGCTTCGCCGACGGCTTCGAATACGGCCTGGGGGCGGAGATCGGCATCTCCACCGACAAGATCCACGCCCGCGGCCCGGTCGGACTGGAAGGCCTGACCAGCCAGAAGTGGATCGTGTTCGGCAATGGCGAAGTCCGCCCTTGAGCCACCCGACCATGGCCAGGGACCTGCCCCCCGCCGCCCACGCTCGCGCCAGTGACGGCAAGGCCTGCGCGGCGGGCTTCGACGCCATCATCGCCCTGCCCTTCGGCCCCGTCGGCATTCGCGCCGACGAGGGCGTGCTGCGCGAACTCGTCTTCCTGCCGCCGGGAACGCCGCTCGTCGATCCGCGCAATGCCACCGCCGGCGCTGCCGCCCATGCGCTGCGAGCATGGATCGACACGCCCGACGAACCCTTCCCGATCCCGCTCGCCGCCTGCGGCACGCCCTTCCGCCGCCGCGTATGGGAGGCGATCCGGACCA
Organism: Thauera sp. WH-1; assembly: GCF_047806685.1. NCBI lineage: Bacteria > Pseudomonadati > Pseudomonadota > Betaproteobacteria > Rhodocyclales > Zoogloeaceae > Thauera > Thauera sp. WH-1. Next base: position 82,255 of record NZ_JBLQGP010000006.1, on the reverse strand, counting down.
TCCCGCGTGGGCGCACCGCCACCTATGGCGAGCTCGCAGCACGCCTCGGCAGTGCGCCGCGGGCGGTCGGCCAGGCCTGCGGCGCCAACCCCTACCCGCTCGTCGTGCCCTGCCACCGCGTCACCGCCACGGGCGGCCTGGGCGGCTTCGCCAATGCGCACGATGGCTGGCTGCTCGAGGTCAAGCGCTGGCTGCTGGCCTTCGAAGGGGCGCGGTGAGTGCTCGCCCACCGGCGGTGGAGTCCGGCCTGCTGGACCACCACCGCCGCGAGCTCGACCGCTTTGCCGACGCCCTGTGGCTGGAGCACGGCCTCGCGGCCAATACACTGGCGGGCTACCGCAGCGACCTCGCCCGCTTCGCCGCCTGGCTCGAGAAGCGCGCGCTGACGCTGCCGGGCGCCAGCCCCGGCGAGCTGGCCGCCTATCTCGCCGAATTCAGCCGGACCGCCAGGCCGGCCAGCCAGCGCCGCCTGCTGGCCACCTGGCGGCGTTACTACCGCATGCTGCTCGCCAACCGCGAGATCGCCGAGGACCCCACGCTGCTGCTCGATTCGCCGATGGCGGCCGAGCGCTTCCCGAAGACCCTCAGCGAAGCCCAGGTCGAGGCCTTGCTCGCCGCCCCCGATGTCGACTCGCCCCAGGGCCTGCGCGACCGCTGCATGCTCGAGGTGCTGTATGCGGCCGGGCTGCGCGTGTCGGAGCTGGTGGGGCTGAAGGTGTTCGCGCTCGGCCTCAACGAGGGCGTGGTGCGCGTCATGGGCAAGGGCAGCAAGGAGCGTCTGGTGCCGCTCGGCGAGATCGCCGCCGACTGGCTGATGCGCTACCTGGCCGAAGGGCGACCGGCCCTGCTCGCCGGCCGCCGCTGCGACGAAGTCTTCGTCACGCGACTCGGCTCCGGCATGACGCGGCAGATGTTCTGGCGCATCGTCAAACAACATGCAATGGATGCCGGCATCGCGCGCGAGCGCATTTCACCCCATACATTGCGCCACGCCTTCGCCACCCACCTGCTCAATCACGGCGCCGATCTGCGCGTGGTGCAATTGCTGCTCGGCCATGCCGATATTTCAACGACCCAGGTTTATACCCATGTGGCACGCGAGAGACTCAAGCAATTGCATGCCAGACATCATCCGCGCGCCTGATGGCGCGCCGGCATACAATTGCATCCACGGCGGCAGATCGTCGCCCAATCCAGCCGAACCGGTCGCAATCATGAACAAACAAGACACCCGCGCCCCCGAAACACCGGCCACCCGCTTCCTGCGCCAGCATGGAATTGCCTTTTCGACGCATCTGTACGAATACGAGGAGCACGGCGGCACCGCCGGGTCGGCGCGAGAACTCAATGTCAGCGAACACGCCGTGATCAAGACCCTGGTCATGGAGGACGAGCATGCCCAGCCCCTGATCGTGCTGATGCATGGCGATCGCAAGGTCTCGACCAAGGAGCTGGCGCGCGAGATCCCCTGCAAGCACGTCGAAACCTGCAAGCCGGAAACGGCCAATCGCCACACCGGCTTTCTCGTCGGCGGCACTTCGCCCTTCGGCACGCGCAAGCAGATGCCGGTGTATATGGAACGCACCATTCTCGATCTGCCGCTGATCTACATCAACGGCGGGCGCCGGGGTTTTCTGGTCGGGCTCCACTCGCACGACCTGTTGCGCCTGCTGCAGCCCAAACTCGTTCACGTCGCCAACTGAATCTTCGGGCTGGAATCCGGCGCGGCAGCGGCAATTGAACGCGGCGCCAATCGACAGCCCAATTCATGCGCTGTCGGGTTATTTTGCGTAATCAATTTCCATCCGCTTTTACAAGTGGCACAATTGCGCGCAAATCAGAATCGAACGCGATCAACGTAAAGGCAACGCGATTGCCGATTTCCACCACGCCCGGAGAACTCATGGACCTGTCTTCCTACACCCTGCCCGACCTGCGCAAACTGCAAGCGAAGATCGAAAGCGAGATCCGCCGTCGCAGCGACACCACGCGGCGCACGCTGCTCAAGCGCATGCAGAAGATGGCCGCCGACGAGGGCCTGACGCTGGGCGATCTGCTCGAGGCGCCTCCTGCAGCGGCAGCCGAAGCCAAGCCGGCCGCCAAGCGCGGCCCACGCGCCGGCGCAAAGAAGGCGAAGCCGGTCAGTGTCGTCAAATACCGCAACCCGGCCAATCCCGACCAGGGCTGGAGCGGGCGTGGGCGCAAGCCACAATGGGCGCTCGACTGGATCGCGCAGGGCAAGTCCCTCGACGAGCTCGCCGTCTGACAATCGGCCGTCTGCCAAACAGCGACTGTTCGTCGCCGCGCCCCTCGCCCGGGCGCGGCCGATCAGGAGGTGTTCACGCCGAAGGTGGCACGACAATACCGTCGCGACTGCGCTGGATATGCACACCGACGCGTCGCACGTCCTTCATGACGCCAATCTTGGCGACCCTGAGCTTGACCCAGGGCGCCCGGAATTCATCGAACAACATATTCACGACGAATTCGCCCAGACTCTCGATCAGATTGAAATGGCGCTCCCCCAGCTCGCGACGAATGCGTGCCGTGACCTCAGCGTAATCGATCGTATCGGCAATGTCGTCATGCTCGGCTGCCGCGTCGGGCACACCAAAGGTCAGATTAAGCTCGACGGTTTGCGGCCCGGTCTTCTCCCGATCGTAAATGCCGACCCAGGCCTTGACGCGCAATTCCTCGATAAAGATGAAATCCATGCTGCTTCCCGTTTAGAATCGCGGCAATTCTAACTTGTGCCCGGCACGCATTGCGAAAAGCTTGGACCCGAGCACGCCGTCGCACCTGCGCGAATCCTCACCCTCCTGACCTGCTGAACCCGGACCGGCCCGCCCCACCTGGGCCGAGGAGTCCCGATGTCGTTCCTGCTGCTTACCATTGCCGCCTATCTGCTCGGCTCGATCCCGTTTGCCATCGTCAGCAGCAAGCTGTTCGGCCTGCAGGACCCGCGCCAATACGGCTCGGGCAACCCGGGCGCAACCAACGTGCTGCGCAGCGGCAACAAGGCGGCTGCGGCGCTGACCCTGCTCGGCGACAGCCTGAAGGGCTGGCTCGCAGTGTGGGCTGCGACACAGCTTGGCTTCGATGCCGGCCAGGCCGCCCTGGCCGGCCTGGCCGCCTTTCTCGGCCATGTGTTCACGATCTTCCTGCGCTTCAATGGCGGCAAGGGAGTCGCCACTGCCCTTGGCGTGCTGGCGGGAGTCGACGGGCGGATCGCGATCTTTTGCGCAGTGATCTGGCTCATGATCGCCTACACCACCCGCTACTCCTCGGCCGCCGCGCTGTCAGCGGCCATCGCCGCCCCGCTGGCGGGCCTGCTGTTCCTTGGCCCGCAGATGGCGGTGGCCGCACTGGCCATCATGTCGGCGGTGCTGATCTGGCGCCACAAGGACAATATCGCCCGCCTGCGCGCCGGCACCGAGGGCCGGATCGGCGGCAAGAAGACCGACAGACCCGGAGCCTGACAGCGAGACCGCGCCCTGCCTGCGCCGCCGCTCAGTCCACCGGCTGGCACGGCGGCCTGAGCTCGACCAAGGGCCAGCGCGGACGAATCTTCACGGCAACGATGTCCGGCCCCCGCTCGCCGGCAGCCAGTCGCATCGCACCGGCAAAGGCAATCATCGCGCCATTGTCGGTGCATAGCGCCGGCTCGGGGTAGTGCACCCGGCCACCGCGCTGGGCCAGCGCGGCATCCAGGGTGTCGCGCAGGCAGCGGTTGGCGCCCACCCCGCCAGCGACGACCAGGGTTTTCAACCCCACCTTCTTCAGTGCGGCGAGCGCCTTGGCACACAGCACCTCGACCACGGCCTGCTGGAACTCGGCCGCCAGATCGGCCATGCGCCGCGGCTCCCAGTCCGACGCCGAGACGACATTGAGCACCGCCGTCTTCAGGCCGCTGAAGCTGAAGTCGAGATCGCCCGAGTGCAACATCGGCCGCGGCAGACGAAAACGCCCGGGCACTCCCTGCTCGGCCAGCTTCGCCAGTTGCGGCCCGCCCGGATAACCCAGCCCGAGCAGCTTCGCGGTCTTGTCGAAGGCCTCTCCCGCCGCATCGTCGACCGACTCGCCCAGCAGCGCGTAGTCGCCCACCCCACGCACCCGCATGAGCTGGGTATGGCCGCCCGACACCAGCAGGGCGACGAAAGGGAAGGCGGGCGGATCGGCCGATAGAAGCGGCGACAGCAGGTGGCCCTCGAGGTGATGGACCGGCAGCGCCGGGATCCCGCGCGCCATGGCGAAGGACTCGGCCACGCTTGCGCCCACCAGCAGCGCGCCGGCCAGGCCGGGACCCGCGGTGTAGGCCACGGCATCGATGTCCGCCAGCGCCACGCCGGCATCGGCCACGGTCTGCTTCATCAGCAGCGGCAGGCGACGGATGTGGTCGCGCGAGGCCAGCTCGGGCACCACCCCGCCATAGGCCGCATGCAGGTCGATCTGCGAATGCAGCCCATGGGCCAGCAGCCCATCCTGGCTGTCGTAGATCGCCACGCCGGTCTCGTCGCAGGAGGTTTCGATGCCGAGAACTTTCATGAAGTGCATCCGCTTGATTCGGATCCGCATTTTAACCGCAGCCAGCGCACGCGGGAGGATCGATCCCCTTGCCTTGAACGGAGGTCTCGGTTATATTCGCCGTCTTTCTGCCCACCAGACACCCAAGGAAGTCCGCAATGCCCGGTATCCGCGTCAAGGAAAACGAGCCGTTTGAGGTTGCGATCCGCCGCTTCAAGCGCACCATCGAGAAGACCGGTGTGCTGACCGAGCTGCGCTCGCGCGAGTTCTACGAGAAGCCCACCGCCGAGCGCAAGCGCAAGCTGGCCGCCGCCGTGAAGCGCAATCACAAGCGCCTGCGCAGCCAGACCCTGCCGCCGAAGCTGTACTGATTCTCCTCGCACCCGCCCCGCGGGTTGCTTGCACGCCGGCCGGAGGTCACGCGACCTTCGCCCGGCGTGATGCTTTTTCTCGCGTGCGACCACATGCCCCCCGCGGGCGGCGCACGCGACCAAGCCTGCGCGCTCGATGATCCCCCAGTCCTTCGTCCAGGAACTGCTCTCACGCGTCGACATCGTCGACGTCATCGAACGCTACCTGCCGCTCAAGAAGAGCGGCGCGAACTACTTCGCCTGCTGCCCCTTCCACGGCGAAAAGTCCGCCTCGTTCTCGGTCAGTCCGTCCAAGCAGTTCTATCACTGCTTTGGTTGCGGCGTGCACGGCAGCGCGATCGGCTTCCTGATGGAGTACAGCGGACTCGGCTTTGTCGACGCGGTCAAGGAGCTGGCCGCACAGACCGGGCTGCAGGTGCCCGATGACGGCCGCAGCGCCAGTCCGACGCAGGGCGACGCCAGCGAGCGCCTTTACGAGGCCATGGCGATTGCCGCGCGCTTCTACCGCGAACAGCTGAAGCCCGCCCGCCAGGCGATCGACTACCTCAAGCGCCGCGGCCTGTCGGGCGAAGTCGCCGCGCGCTTCGGCCTCGGCTATGCGCCCGACGACTGGCAGGCGCTGCAGAAGGTCTTCCCCGACTACCAGGTGAAGACGCTCGCCAATGCCGGCCTCGTCATCGACAACGATCAGGGGCGGCGCTACGACCGCTTCCGCAACCGCATCATCTTCCCGATCCACGACCGCCGCGGCCGCATCATCGCCTTCGGCGGCCGCGTGCTCGACAAGGGCGAGCCCAAGTACCTGAACTCACCGGAGACCCCGCTGTTCGAGAAGGGGCGCGAACTTTACGGCCTCTTCCTGGCACAGAAGGCGATCCGCGATGCCGGCTTCGCAGTCGTCGTCGAGGGTTACATGGACGTGGTGGCGCTGGCCCAGTTCGGCATCGAGAACGCCGTCGCCACCCTCGGTACCGCGACCACGCCGCAGCATGTGCACACGCTGTTGCGCCAGTCCGACCGCGTCGTGTTCTGCTTCGACGGCGACGCCGCCGGCCGCCGCGCTGCCTGGCGCGCACTCGAGAATGCCCTCGAATCGCTGCGCGACGACGCCACCCTCGCCTTCCTCTTCCTGCCCGCCGAACACGACCCCGATTCCTTCGTTCGCGCCGAGGGCGCCGACGCCTTCCGCAAGGCCGCCGGCAGCGCCACCCCGCTGGCCCGCTTCCTGATCCAGGAACTCGCCGACCGCCACCCCCTCGACAGCGCCGAAGGCCGCGCCGCCTTCGTGCACGAGGCCGCCCCGCTCGTCATCCGCATTGGCGCCCCGCTGCTGCGGCTGCAGGTGATCAAGGCGGTGGCGGAAGCGAGCGGCCTGACCCAGGCCGAGCTCGAGCAGGCCCTTGCCCAGCTGGCGCCGCATCAGCCGCGCCGACGCGGCGCGGCTGATGCGGCCGCGCCAACCGGCGCGAGCCATGAACCTCCCCCGCCCACCGCCACCGAACGAGCGCGCCGCGCCGTGCGCCCGAGCGTGCAGCGGCCGCGTCTGCAAGGCCGGCGCAAGCCGCCGTCGACCGCCGGCACGCTGCTGCGCCTGGTGCTGCAACACCCGACCTGGGCCGCCCGCCTGCCGGTCAGCCTGATTCCTGACGACAGCCCCGAAGGGCTGGCACTGATCGCCATCATCGACATGCTCAGCCTGGGCGAGCCCGTCCCGGCTGGCGGACTCGGCGCGCTCATCGAACGCTTTCGCGACACGCCCCACGGCGAGACCCTGGCCCGGGTCGCCGCGGAACTCGTCGACGCCGAATTCGACGAAGCGGTGGTCGAAACCCTGTTCGACGACAGCTTGCGCAAACTCCACGCCGACAGTGTCAGCAATGAGATCGCCGCCCTGCTACAAAGGGATCGTGAGCAAGGGCTCGACAGCGCCCACAGACACCGCCTGAGCGAGCTCCTGCTCGAGAAGAGGAACCTCGCAAGTGGCGGTAAAGTCTCAGATTTATAGTATAATTTCCGGTTTCTCATTTTCTTACACCCTCAACTGAGGAGTGCTATGGCACGCGAAAAAGCCAAGGATCCGCGCAAGGACGCCCCCACGAAGGGACGCCCTTCCAAGGCGAAGGACAAGGCATCCCCCGTCGTCGAAAGCCCCGCTGCCACCCCGCTCGACGCGGAGGTGCGCCGCACCCGGCTGAAGACGCTGATCACGCTCGGCAAGGAGCGTGGCTACCTCACGTACGCCGAAATCAGCGACCACCTCCCCGACGATGTCGCCGATGCCGAACAGATCGAAGGGATCATCGGCACCTTCAACAACATGGGCATCCAGGTCTATGACGAGGCGCCGGCCGCCGAAGACCTGCTGATGTCCGACAGCGTCGCGACCAACGTCGACGAGGATGTCGCCGAAGAGGAGGCCGAGCAGGCCCTGTCCTCGGTCGACTCCGAATTTGGTCGCACCACCGATCCGGTGCGCATGTACATGCGCGAGATGGGCACGGTCGAGCTGCTCACCCGTGAGGGCGAGATCGAAATCGCCAAGCGCATCGAGGACGGCCTCAAGCACATGGTGCAGGCGATCTCCGCCTGCCCGACGACCATCGCCGAGATGCTCGAGATCGTCGACCGCATCGCCAGGGACGAGGCCAAGATCGACGAACTCATCGACGGCCTCATCGACCCCAACGCGAGCAGCGAGGAAGCGGCCGAGGAAGACAGCGAGGACGACAGCAGCGCTGCCAGCGCCACCGACGACGAAGACAGTACCGACGACGAGGCCGACGACGAGGAAGACGACGCCGACAGCGCCGAGCGTGCCAACGCCGCCTCCCTGCTTCAGCTCAAGAACGACGCCCTCGCGCGCTTCGCGATCATCCGCGAGCTGTACGCGAAGAAGATGTCCGTGCTCGACAAGAAGGACTCGCAGGACAAGGCCTACCTCGCGCTCAAGCAGCAGATCTCGGACGAGTTGCTCAACATCCGCTTTACCGCCAAGGCCATCGAGAAGCTGTGCGATTCGGTGCGCCACATGGTCGAGCAGGTGCGCAGCCACGAGCGCCAGATCCTGCAGCTGTGCGTGGATCGCGCCGGCATGCCGCGCCAGCACTTCATCAAGGTCTTCCCCGGCCAGGAGGTGAACCTCGACTGGCTCAAGGACGAGATCGCCTCAGGCAAGAACTCCGCCGAAGGCCTGATGCGGATCCACCCCGCGGTGCTCGAGGAGCAGCAGAAGCTCATCGACCTGCAGGACCGGATCGGCATTCCGCTCAAGGAACTCAAGGACATCAACCGCCAGATGTCCACCGGCGAAGCCAAGATGCGCCGCGCCAAGCGCGAGATGACCGAGGCCAACCTGCGCCTGGTGATCTCGATCGCCAAGAAGTACACCAACCGCGGCCTGCAGTTCCTCGACCTGATCCAGGAAGGCAATATCGGCCTGATGAAGGCGGTCGACAAGTTCGAATACCGCCGCGGCTACAAATTCTCGACCTATGCCACCTGGTGGATCCGCCAGGCCATCACGCGCTCGATCGCCGACCAGGCACGCACCATCCGCATCCCGGTGCACATGATCGAGACGATCAACAAGATGAATCGCATCAGCCGCCAGATCCTGCAGGAAACCGGTTCCGAGCCGGATCCCGCGACGCTGGCCGAGAAGATGGAGATGCCCGAGGAGAAGATCCGCAAGATCATGAAGATCTCCAAGGAGCCGATCTCCATGGAGACGCCGATCGGCGACGACGACGACTCCCATCTGGGCGACTTCATCGAGGACACCGCCACCCTGGCCCCGGCCGAGGCGGCGATGTATTCCGGCCTGCGCGACGCCACCGGCGAGGTGCTCGACTCCCTGACCCAGCGCGAAGCCAAGGTGCTGCGCATGCGCTTCGGCATCGAGATGAACACCGACCACACGCTGGAAGAGGTCGGCAAGCAGTTCGACGTCACCCGCGAGCGCATCCGCCAGATCGAAGCCAAGGCCCTGCGCAAGCTGCGCCACCCGAGCCGCTCGGAAAAGCTGCGTAGCTTCCTCGACAGCGACGCGTAACGGCCCCGTAGCACACCGGGCCTCTAGCTCATGCTTGGTTAGAGCAGCGGACTCATAATCCGTTGGTGCTGGGTTCGACTCCCAGGGGGCCCACCAATCGCATCAAGCACTTGCGCCAGTCCTTAGGGGCTGGCGTTTTTGCTTTCAGCGCGCCCGGCAGGGCGAACGTGTGGATGGTGCCGGGGTTTTTCGACACGACAGACCCTCACGTCGAAGGCGTCGACACGTCGGCCCGAGCCAGCGCACGAAGGCGCGCCGTAGACGTGACGATGGGGACCGAAGTCCCCACCGGCTTTTCTTTGGTAACAAGGCTCAAGCAGCCTCGGCATAGGCCTTAAGCGGCCAGTGCGAAACGCTCATCGTTGGCGTTTATGGATTTGCGCGGATTACGTCCGTCGCCTCTCGGGTTGCCTGCTCACCTTTGCCCGCCCTGTCGAAACCAGTACACCCCCACCCAAACGCACTCCCGAATGCCCTTGGGTGGAGGTGAGGGGAATCGAACCCCTGTCCAGAACGCCTCCAGATTGCCGGGATTACAACCATGCCCGCGATGATACGCAGCTCGGCTCAGGCATTCAATGCCTATGAGGCAGCCGCATGGCCCCGCTTTGTAAGCAAATGCGCCGCTCGGGACACATCATCCCTTGGGCACGCGTCCCATCAAGTAGAAGGGTTCGTTGGGCGGCGTGCCGGCGAGATGCACCAGCCGGTTGCTCATCGCGAAGAAACCCACGATCGCACCGATGTCCCAGATCGCCTCATCATCGAAGCCATGGGCGCGCAGCGCCTCGATGTCGGCATCCTCGACCTCGCTGCCGCGGGTCGACAGCTTCAGCGCGAAATCCAGCATCGCGCGCTGGCGCGGGGTGATCTCGGCCTTGCGATGGTTGGTGGCAAGCTGGTCGGCGATGCGCGGGTTCTTCGCCCTGATGCGCAGCACCGCGCCATGCGCGATCACGCAGTACAGGCACTGGCCTGCGGCGGACGTGGCGACGACGATCATCTCGCGCTCGGCCTTGCTGAGGCCGACGTCCTTTTCCATCAGCGCGTCGTGGTAATCGAAGAAGGCGCGGAACTCGGCCGGGCGGTGCGCCAGCATCAGGAACACGTTGGGGACGAAGCCCGCCTTCTCCTGCACGGCGAGGATGCGCTCGCGCACATCCTCGGGCAGGGCGTCGAGTTCGGGGACAGGGAAGCGGCTGATCTTGTCGGTCATGCAGGTGTCTCCATCGCAAATGCTATTGTTCAGGCAACCGATGGTAACCGACAGCGAAGCCATTGAATGCGGCACTGGGCCGAAAGCCCCGGACGAGCGATAATGTCTGCCTTCCGAAAAACGGACACGATTCGATGAAGCGCGTAGATGACTTTCGCCTGCGACTGGGCTCTCATGAACTGGTACCGATCATGGTCGGCGGCATGGGCGTGGATATCTCCACCGCTGATCTTGCGCTCGAAGCGGCTCGCCTGGGCGGCGTGGGTCATATCTCGGACGCGATGCTGCCGACCGTATCCGACCGGCGTTACAACACCAAGTACGTCAAGAACAAGCTGCAGCAGTACAAGTTCAACGTCGCCAATGCCGACAAGTCCGTCGTGCAGTTCGACCTCGGCCTGATTGCCGAGGCGACCGCGACCCACGTCGGCCGGACGATGGAGCGCAAGCGCGGTCCTGGCATGGTCTTCATCAACTGCATGGAGAAGCTGACCATGAACGCGCCGAAGGACACCCTTCGGGTGCGGCTGCGGACGGCGATGGACCATGGCATCGACGGCATCACGCTGGCAGCCGGCCTGCATCTGGGTTCGTTCGCGCTGATCGAGGACCACCCGCGCTTTCGCGACGTCCAGCTCGGCATCATCGTCAGCTCGCTGCGCGCGCTGCAGCTCTTCCTGAAGAAGAGCGCACGCACCGGCCGCATGCCCGACTACGTCGTGGTCGAGGGTCCGCTTGCCGGCGGCCACCTCGGCTTCGGCATGGACTGGGCGCAGTACGATCTCGCCACCATCGTCGCCGAGATCCGCGACTGGATGCGCGAGCAGCAGCTCGACATCCCGCTGATCCCTGCCGGCGGCATCTTCACCGGCACCGACGCGGTGAACTTCCTGGAGGCCGGGGCGGGCGCGGTGCAGGTCGCCACCCGCTTTACCGTGACCAGGGAATGCGGCCTGCCCGACGAGGTCAAGCAGGAGTACTTCAAGGCCAAGGAAGACGAGATCGAGGTCAACCAGATCTCGCCCACCGGCTATCCGATGCGCATGCTCAAGAGCAGCCCGGCGATCGGCAGCGGCATCCGCCCGAACTGCGAGGCCTACGGCTACCTGCTCGACTCGACCGGCAACTGCCAGTACATCGAGGCCTATAACCGCGAGGTGGCGGCACATCCGGATGCAAAGAAGGTCAAGGTGTTCGACAAGACCTGCCTGTGCACCCACATGCGCAACTTCGACTGCTGGACCTGCGGCCACTACACCTACCGCCTGAAGGACACCTCGCTACGCGAAGAAAACGGCGACTACCGGATCCTCAGCGCCGAGCATGTCTTCCGCGACTACCAGTTCAGTACCGACAACCAGGTGGCACTGCCCGAATGACATCCGGGAGCACGGCGAGCCGTGCCCGTTTTCCTCGCCATGCCAACTAATTCCTGAGCCTGCGGCTGGGGAGCGGCGATACTTCCGCCATGCAAAGGCCCCCTTGTTCGCCGATGAACGTGGTCGTCGTCGACGACACTCCCCTCAACCTGGTGTTGATGGGCAAGCTCGTCGACCGCCTTCCGATGGCACGCGCACAAGGCTTCGAACGTCCGGTCGAAGCGCTGGCATGGTGTCTCGAGCACGAGCCCGACCTCATCATCGTCGACTACATGATGCCGGGGATGGACGGGCTGGAATTCATCCGCCGAATGCGTGCAAGCCGGCACCGCGACGACCTGCCGATCCTGATGGTGACCGCCAGTCACGAGCGCAGCGTGCGCTATGAGGCGCTCGAATGCGGCGCCAACGACTTTCTGACCAAGCCGATCGATGCGCACGAGTTCGAGTCCCGCGTGCGCAACATGCTCAAGCTGCGCGAGGCGCACCTGGCGACCCGGCAGCGCGCCGAGACGCTCGCCGTCGAGGTGCGCAAGGCCACCGCCGAGATCATCGATCGCGAGCGCGAGACCATCACCCGCCTGTCACGTGCCGCCGAGTTCCGCGACCCGGAGACCGGCGCCCACATCCAGCGCATGTCGCATTACTCGGCATTGATCGCCCGCCGCCTTGGCCACGACGAGGAACTCGCCGATGCCTTGCTGATGGCCGCGCCGATGCACGATGTGGGCAAGCTTGGCATCCCGGACACGATCCTGCTCAAGCCGGGCCGACTGAGCACGGAGGAGTTCGAGGTGATGAAGCGCCATCCACAGATCGGCTACGACATCCTCAAGGACTCGTCCTCGAGCATCCTGCGCCTGGGAGCGACGATCGCCCTCACCCACCACGAGAAATTCGACGGCAACGGCTATCCGCATGGCCTGGCCGGCGAGGCCATTCCGATCGAGGGCCGGATCGTGGCGGTGGCCGACGTCTTCGACGCCCTCACCTCGGCGCGCCCCTACAAGCCGGCCTGGCCGCTCGCACGGGCCATCGCCCTGCTGCGAGAAGGCCGCGGCAGCCACTTCGACCCCGCCTGCGTGGACGCCTTCCTGCTGGCGTGGGATGAGGTGCTGGCCGTGCGCACGCGCTTTCGCGACGCTTACGAGACGCTGCACGGCGACTGAGGCCCGTGCGGAGAGCCTCGCCGTTGTCGTCCGTATCAGCTGCGGCGTTCGATCAGTTCGACCTTGTAGCCGTCCGGGTCTTCGATGAAGGCGATCACGGTCTTGCCGTGCTTCATCGGCCCCGCTTCACGCACCACCTTGCCGCCACGCGCGCGGATGTCCGCGCAGGCCTTCGCTGCATCCTCGACCTCGAGCGCGATGTGGCCGTAGCCCGTGCCCAGCTCATAGCTGTCCACCCCCCAGTTGTGGGTGAGCTCGAGCACTGCGCCCTCGCTCTCGTCCTGATAGCCGACGAAGGCGAGCGTGAACTTGCCGTCAGGGTAGTCGTGCTTGCGCAACAGGCGCATGCCGAGCACCTCGGTGTAAAAGGCCAGGGAGCGGTCGAGATCGCCGACGCGCAGCATGGTGTGAAGCATTCTCATGGGTGTGGGTCCTCGTACATTGTTGCGTGGTTCAGTCTTCCGCGCCGAAGCGGCCGCTATCGGCCGAGGGCGCCGACGCAATGACGGGCAGGGTCGCGGCCGCCTTGCGCAGCGCGCCGCGTGCGGCACGCCAGTCCGGGTACAGGCGCTCCACCACTGCCCAGAAGCGCGGCGAGTGGTTCATTTCCAGCAGATGCGCCACTTCGTGCGCCACCACGTAGTCGATCAGCACGGGCGGCAGGTGAATCAGCCGCCAGTGCAGGCGGATGCCCGATCGGCTGCTGCAACTACCCCAGCGCGTGCGTGCGCTCGACAGGCGCAGCGGCGGCGGCTCGAGGCCGAGCCGATGGCAATACTCCTCGACCCGGCCCTGGAACCAGGCCAGCGCCCGTGCCTGCAAGGCGCGCGACAGGGCGCGCAGCGGATCGACGGCGGTCGGCAACTGGAGTTCCTCGCCGCCGTCGGCGCCTGTGCGCCAGCGCGTGCCGCGCCCGGGACGCAGGCGCAGGGTGAGCGGCTGGCCGAACAAGGGCACGGTCGCCCCCTCCGCCACCTTCAGCACCGGCACCGCGGGCGCCGCGGCGCGTGCCTGCAGGCGATCGAGCAGCCAGCGACCGTGGCTGTGCACGAAGCGCTCGACCTCGCCGAGCGGGGTGCGCAGCGGCACCGCCACCCGCGCGCCGCGGTGATCCACCTGCAGCGCGAACGAGCGCCGCGCCGAGCGCCGCAGCACGAGTTCGACCGCCGTGCCATCGATGACGATGGTGTGGGCCAGCTCCTGCGCCTTGCCGCGCAAGGCCTGCACGCGGGACATCAGGCCTTGTCTTCCCACTCCAGCCCGCGCGCAGCGAGGTCGGCCTTGATGCAGGCCATGGCCTCGGTGACACGCGCGGCCCTGCCCTTCATGCCCAGCTCGAGCGACCGGCGCTGGCCCTCGCTCGCGATCGTCGGCAGGCTGAACAAGGTGGTATCGGGGAACTCGGCCGTGACCTGGCGCATCAGCGCGATGAGCTGCCCTTCATAGACGTCCCAGATGGTGACCGCCTGCTCCACATAGTCCTCGGCATGGTGCAGATGGGCGAAGTGGGTATCGAGCACCCATTCGACCATCGGCCAGGCCATGATGGGAAAGCCGGGGGTGAAGTAGTGCTGGCGGATCGAGAAGCCGGGGATGCGGTTGAAGCTGTTCGGCACGATGTCGCTGCCCACCGGGTACACCCCCATCTGCAGGCGTTCGGGGGTGAGCTCGGCGCCGAAGCGGGCGCGGATCTCGGCCTCGGCTTGCGGATGCAGGGCCAGCTCGAGGCCCAGCGCGGCGGCGGCGGCCTGGCGCGTGCGATCGTCCGGCGTGGCGCCGATGCCACCGAAGCAGAACACCACGTCGCCGGTGGCGAAGGTCTGGCGCAAGGTGTCGGTGAGGCACTGGAAATCGTCACCGACGTAGCGCGCCCACGACAGCTTGAGTCCGCGCGCGCCAAGCAGCTCGATGAGCTTGGCCAGATGCTTGTCGCTGCGACGACCCGACAGGATCTCGTCGCCGATGATGAGCGCACCGAAGTTCATGGAAGCCTCCGCGGGGACAATGCGGTGTCGGCATCGAGCACGGTGACGCCGTGCTGCAGCCGGTGCCGGCGCAGGGTCTCGAGCATGTAATGGACGAAGGCGAGGCCGGCAAAGGCAGGCGCCAGCAGGTTGACGAAAGGCACATAGGCGAGCAGCGAGCAGCCTCCGCCCAGCAGCAACATCTGTGGCCGCCAGTCGTTGCGCAGGCGTGCCAGCTCGTCGCGGTCGGCGTGCAGCATCAGTGCGTCATAGCCGAAGGCACGCTGGTTGAGCCAGCCGGTGAGGACCACCGAAGCCAGCAGGCCCACACCCGGAATCAGCCAGAACGGCAGCGACACCAGCAGCGCCAGCACGAAGAGCCCGCCGGCGACGATGGAGTTCCACGCGCTGCCCACGTTGGAGCCGCCGCGGCGCTGCTCGATGTCGGCGTAATCGGTGCGGCCGATGCGCTCCAGCATCAAGGGCAGGGCAATGGTCGCGACCAGCAGCGCCGCCGTGACATAGATGAGCGGCACCACCAGCAGCGCGACGGCGATCTTGATCAGCACCAGCATCACCGCCGCGGCCGCCTCGGAGGCCGACAGCCAGGTGCCGACGAAAGACCAGCCCGCGACCCAGGCGAACAAGCCCTCGGTGACCGGCGTCCACACCATCACCGCGATCACGGTCCACACCACCATGGCCGCCAGGCCAGGCCACAGCAGGTGCCAGAAGATGTCGCGGCGCAACAGGCTGCGGCCGGCGCGCCCGACGGCGACGAGGATGTCCTTCATGGCGGACCTCCCCGGGCTCAGCGCGGCATGCCCGGCAGGCCACCGGGCATCATGCCCTTCATCGCGCGCATCATCTTGCTCATGCCGCCCTTGGAGAACTGCTTCATGACCTTCTGCGTCTGCTCGAACTGGTTGAGCAGACGATTGACCTCCTGCACCGTCACCCCGGCCCCGGCCGCGATGCGGCGCTTGCGGCTGGCCTTGAGGAGTTCGGGCCTGGCGCGCTCGAGCGGGGTCATGGAGTTGATGATGCCCTCGATACGACCGATCGCCTTTTCCTCGGTGCCCCCCTGCAGCTTGCCGGCCGCCTGCGCGAACTGGGCCGGCAGCTTGTCCATCATCGAGGCCAGGCCGCCCATCTTGCGCATCTGGGCAATCTGCTCCTTGAAGTCATTGAGATCGAACCCCTTGCCGGTCTTGAGCTTCTGCGCGAAGGCCTTGGCCTTTTCCTCGTCCACGCCGCGGCGCGCCTCCTCGACCAGGCCAAGGATGTCGCCCATGCCGAGGATGCGGCTGGCCATGCGGTCGGGGTGGAAGGGCTCGAGCCCGGAGAGCTTCTCGCCGATACCGGCAAACTTGAGCGGCTTGCCGGTGACATGACGCACCGACAGCGCCGCACCACCGCGCGAATCGCCGTCGAGCTTGGTCAGCACCACGCCGGTGAGCGGCAGCGCCTCGTTGAAGGCGCGCGCGGTATTGACCGCGTCCTGACCCAGCATGGCATCGACCACGAACAGGGTCTCGATCGGCTTGACCGCGGCGTGCAGCTCCTTGATCTCGGCCATCATGGCCTCGTCCACCGCGAGACGGCCGGCGGTGTCGACCAGCAGCACGTCGATGTGGTGCTTGCGCGCGTAGTCGAGCGCAGCGAGCGCGATCGCGACCGGCTTCTGCTCCGCCGACGAGGGGAAGAAGCCGACGCCGGCCTGCGCGGCCACCGTCTTCAACTGCTCGATCGCCGCCGGGCGATACACGTCGGCCGACACCACCAGCACCTTCTTCTTCTGCTGCTCGTGCAACAGCTTGGCGAGCTTGCCGGTGGTGGTCGTCTTGCCCGCGCCCTGCAGGCCGGCCATCAGCACCACCGCCGGCGGCTGGGTGGACAGGTCCAGGCCCTCGTGGGCGCCGCCCATCAGCGCCTTGAGTTCGTCGTGCACCACACCGACCAGGGCCTGGCCTGGCGTGAGCGAGCCGATGACCTCCTGGCCGACCGCCTTTTCCTTGACGCGGGCAACGAAGTCCTTGACCACCGGCAGGGCGACGTCGGCCTCGAGCAGCGCCATGCGCACCTCGCGCATCGCCTCCTGGATGTTTTCGTCCGTCAGACGCGCCTGACCGCGAAGGGTCTTGACGACTTTGGAAAGACGTTGGGTCAGATTGTCGAGCATGTTCGCGAGGGCCTTGGGCGCGTGACTTGGAGTAAACTGCGGCTACGTATGCGCACAATTCTACTTCATCTGTTTCCCGCCTCGCTCTATGCCGGGGTCGGCCTGCTGTTCTGGCGCAGTTGCATGCGCGGCAATGCGGGGCTGGCAACCCGTCGCGAATGCATGACGGCACGCGAACGCGTGGCCTTGCTGATTGCGCTGCTGGCCCACGGCCTTGCCCTCCACGTGGCGATCTTTCCGGGCACCGAGATGCGTTTCGGCTTCGGCGTTGCGCTGTCCTTGATGGTGTGGCTGGCGATCTGCTTCTACTGGGTCGAGACGCTCTACACCCGGCTCGACGGCCTCCATGCGGTGGTGATGCCGGCAGGCATCGTCGCGAGCCTCGTGCCGCTGGTCTTCCCCGGCGAACACGTGCTCGCCAATGCCGGCTCGCCGGCCTTCCGCGCCCACTTCGTGGTCGCCATGCTGGCCTACAGTCTGTTCACGCTGGCGGCACTGCACGCCATGCTGATGGCCGTGGCTGCCCGCCAGTTGCACAATGCGCGCTTCAGCCGCCTGCTGTCCGGGCTGCCGCCGCTGCTGACGATGGAGGCGCTGCTGTTCCGCCTCATTAGCATCGCCTTCGTGCTGCTCACGCTCACCCTGGCGAGCGGGCTGCTGTTCTCCGAGACCCTGTTCGGCCAGGCGCTGCGGGTCGACCACAAGACGATCTTTGCCTTCATCTCGTGGCTGCTGTTCGGCGGCCTGCTGGTCGGGCGCCGGCTCTGGGGCTGGCGTGGCCGCCTTGCCCTGCGCTGGACCCTGGCGGGCTTCATTGCCCTGATGCTGGCCTACGTGGGCAGCCGCTTCGTGATCGAGATCGTGCTCGAGCGCGCGGGCTGAGCACGGCCCGGCCGTGTTGACAGCATCCTGACCGGCACCAATACTCAAAAGCCCTCGACTTCCCGCCCCCCTCGTGTCGGACCTCACGCTGACGCTCCAGGTCGCCGCCCTCGTCGTGCTGCTCGTGCTTTCGGGCGGCTTCTCGATGTCCGAGACGGTGATGATGGCGTCGAACCGCTATCGGCTGCGCTCGCTCGCGAGCCAAGGGCACAAGGGTGCCACGCTCGCGCTCGATTTGCTGGCGAGGACAGACCGCCTGCTGGGCGTGATCCTGCTCTTCAACAACCTCGTCAACACCGCTGCCGCGACGCTGGTCAGCGTGATCACCATGGAGCTTTTCGGGGACGAGCGCTGGGCCCTCGGTGTGGCCACCCTGCTTGTCACCTTTGCCATCCTGGTGTTCTCGGAGATCACGCCGAAGGTCATCGGCGCGGCGCATGCCGACCGCCTGGCGCCGATCCTTGCCTACCCGCTGGCAGGGCTGCTGCGGGTGTTCTACTTCGCGGTCTGGTTCGTCAACCTGTTCTCGCGCGGCCTGCTGTGGCTGATGCGCCTGCAACCCAAGGCCGATGACAATGGTGCGCTGTCGGTCGAGGAGTTGCGGGCGATGGTGATCGACTCCGGGCAGTACATCCCGCACAAGCACCGTAGCATTCTGGTAAACCTGTTCGATCTCGAGAACATCACGGTCGAAGACGTGATGACCCCGCGCGGCGCAATCGAGGCGATCGACCTGTCCGACCCGGAGCACGAGATCCGGCGCCAGATTGCCACCAGCTTCCACACCCGGCTCGCCGTCTATGACGGCGACAGCGAGCACGTGATCGGCGTGCTGCACCAGCGCCGCCTGCTGGGCGACACCCTCGACGAGCCGTTTGCGGCGGAGCGCATCCGCGACCTCCTCATGCGCCCCTACTTCGTGCCGGCGGACACCCCGCTCTATTCGCAGATCCAGTTCTTCCAGGAGAACCAGCAGCGCCTGGCCTTCGTGGTCGACGAGTACGGCGAGATCCTGGGCCTGATCACGCTCGAGGACATCATCGA
The DNA here is from genome assembly GCF_047806685.1 of Thauera sp. WH-1. Classification (NCBI taxonomy): domain Bacteria; kingdom Pseudomonadati; phylum Pseudomonadota; class Betaproteobacteria; order Rhodocyclales; family Zoogloeaceae; genus Thauera; species Thauera sp. WH-1. Next base: position 63,473 of record NZ_JBLQGP010000006.1, on the reverse strand, counting down.
GGAGCTGATCGGCAAGTTCACCACCAGCATCCCCGACGCCGGCGACCGCATGCACTGGAGCGAGGAAGGCAGCGCGCTGGTCGACGGTTCGGCCAACCTGCGCGAGCTCAACCGCAGACTCGACCTGTCGCTGCCGACCGACGGCCCCAAGACCCTCAACGGCCTGATCCTCGAATACCTGCAGGACATCCCCGAGACCGGGGTATCGATGAAGATCGCCGACACGCCGATCGAAGTCGTGCAGACCCAGGACCGCATGGTGCGCACCGCACGTCTGTTCCGCCCGCTCGCGCGCAGCGCCGGGCAATGAGGCAAAGCGTCACGCGCGCGCGCCTGCAACCCTTTACAAGGCCGGATGCGGCGTGCAACATCGGCCGCACTCCGGATACGAGCAAGGCATGGCGGCGACCTCCAAACCGGCCCTGAGCGGCTTTGCCAGGGCGTTGATCCAGCATGGGCATCTGCAGGAAGCGGATGCCCTCGCCTGCTCTGTCCAAGCCGGCGAGGGCACGAATGCCTTCATGCTCGAGGTCGCCAACCGCGGTCGAATGAGCTGCGCCGCAATGGCGCGCTTCGCCGCCGAGACCTTCGGCTACCCGCTGCTCGACATCGCCGCCGTCGACCGCGACACCTTCGCCCGCGAGGCCGTCGATCGCAAGCTGATGCAGAAGCACCAGGTCGTGCCGCTGGCCAAGCGCCAGAACCGCATCACCCTCGCCACCGCCGATCCATCGAACCTTCGCGCCCTCGACGAGATCCGATTCCAGACCGGGATGCAGCTCGACCTCGTCATCGTCGAGGCGGACAAACTCAAGCGCACCGTCGATGCCTTGTCGGAGTCGGCCGCCGACACCCTCAAGGAGCTCACCGGCGAGGCCTTCGACATGGACATGCTGCAGCAGGACGTGCCTGCCCAGCAGCGCGACGAGGACGAGGCGAGCGAGGTCGATGACGCGCCGGTCGTCAAGTTCATCCAGAAGGTGCTCATCGATGCGATCAACGAGGGCGCCTCGGATGTGCATTTCGAACCTTACGAAAAGTTCTACCGCATCCGCGTGCGCACCGACGGTGTGCTGCGCGACATCGCCCAGCCGCCGCTGGTGCTGAAGGAGAAGATCGCCGCACGGATCAAGGTCATCTCGCGCCTCGACATCTCGGAAAAGCGCATCCCCCAGGACGGCCGCATGAAGATCGTGCTGTCCAAGAACAAGGCGATCGACTTCCGCGTGTCCACCCTGCCCACGCTGCACGGCGAGAAGATCGTGATGCGCATCCTCGATCCGAGCTCGGCGATGCTCGGCGTCGATGCGCTCGGCTACGAGCCCGAGCAGAAGAAGGCCCTGCTCGAGGCGGTCGAGCGCCCCTACGGCATGATCCTGGTCACCGGACCGACCGGCTCGGGCAAGACGGTGTCGCTCTACACCTGCCTCAACCTGCTCAACAAACCCGGCGTCAACATCTCCACCGCCGAGGACCCGGCCGAGATCAACCTGCCCGGCATCAACCAGGTCAACGTCAACGAGAAGGCCGGCCTGACCTTCTCCACCGCGCTGCGCGCGTTCCTGCGCCAGGATCCGGACATCATCATGGTGGGCGAGATCCGCGACCTCGAGACCGCCGAGATCTCGATCAAGGCGGCCCAGACCGGTCACCTCGTGATGTCGACCCTGCACACCAACGACGCGCCGACCACGCTCGAACGGCTAAAGAATATGGGCGTGGCGCCGTTCAATATCGCATCGTCGGTGATCCTGATCACGGCTCAGCGTCTCGCGCGCCGGTTATGCTCATGCAAACGGCCTGTCGACCTCCCGCTCGAGGCGCTGCTCGAGGCCGGTTTCAGCGCCGACGAGCTGGACGGAAGCTGGCAGCCGATGGGACCGGTCGGTTGCGATCGGTGCAAGGGCAGCGGCTACAAGGGTCGGGTCGGCATCTATCAGGTCATGCCGATCAGCGAGGAGATCGCCCACATCATCATGACGGGCGGCAACTCGATGGACATCGCCGCCCAGGCTGAGCGCGAAGGGGTCAGCGACCTGCGCAAGTCCGGCCTGCTGAAGGTCAAGCAGGGGGTGACCTCGCTCGAAGAAGTGCTGGCGACGACCAACGAATAAGACATAGGACGTGTGATCTCATGGCGACAGCAAGCCGGGCGGTGCGAGCCACGGGCCCGAAGGAAGACCTGTACAACTGGGAAGGCAAGGACAAGACCGGCAAGGTCATCCGTGGCGAGATTCGCGCCACCGGAGACACCATGGTGCAGGCCATGCTGCGCCGCCAGGGCATCCAGGTCAGCAAGATCAAGAAGCAGAAGATGTCGCGCAGCGGTCGCATCAGCGACAAGGACATCGCGCTGTTCACCCGCCAGCTCGCCACCATGATGAAGTCCGGCGTACCGCTGCTGCAGGCCTTCGACATCGGCATCAAGGGCTCGGGCAATCCCGCGCTGTCGCGCCTGCTCAACGACATCCGCAATGACGTCGAGACCGGCTCGAACCTGTCCGATGCCTTCGGCAAGCATCCGCAGCACTTCGACAAGCTGTTCTGCAACCTGGTCGCCGCCGGCGAGCAGGCGGGCATCCTGGACAGCCTGCTCGACCGCATCGCCACCTACAAGGAAAAGATCCTTGCCATCAAGAGCAAGATCAAGTCGGCGCTGTTCTACCCGGCAGCCGTCGTGGTGGTCGCCGGCCTGGTGATCTCGGTGATGATGCTGTTCGTGATCCCCGAGTTCAAGAGCGTGTTCGCCAGCTTCGGCGCCGACCTGCCGGCGCCCACCCTGCTCGTGATCGCGATCTCCGACGCCTTCGTCGCCTACTGGTACATCATCTTCGGCGCGCTGATCGCGGCCATCGTCGCCATCGCCTGGAGCTACAAGCGCTCGACGGCGATGCAGATCGCGCTCGACCGCGGCATCCTGCGCTTCCCGGTGATCGGCCCCATCATCCGCAAGGCCACGGTGGCGCGCTGGACGCGTACGCTGTCGACGATGTTCGCCGCCGGCGTGCCGCTGGTCGAGGCGCTCGACTCGGTGGGCGGCGCCGCCGGCAACCATGTTTACCTGGTCGCCACGCAGCAGATCCAGAGCGAGGTCAGCACCGGCACCAGCCTCACCGTCGCGATGCAGAACGCCGACGTCTTCCCCACCATGGTGGTGCAGATGGTGTCGATCGGCGAAGAGTCCGGTCAGCTCGACTCGATGCTGAGCAAGGTCGCCGACTTCTTCGAGCAGGAGGTCGACGATGCGGTCGCCGGCCTGTCGCAACTGCTCGAGCCCCTGATCATGGTCTTCCTCGGCACCGTCATCGGCGGTCTGGTGGTGGCGATGTACCTGCCGATCTTCAAACTCGGCTCGGTTGTCTGATCGATGCTGGACCTGCTGCAGGACCCGCTCGTCTTCGCCGCGCTCGCTGCCCTGCTCGGCCTGTTCGTCGGCAGCTTCCTGAATGTCGTGATCCATCGCCTGCCCAGGATGATGGAGCGCGACTGGCACGCCCAGGCTGCCGAGTTGCGCGGCGAGGAGGCGCCCCTCGGCGAGCGCTTCAATCTCGCCACGCCGCGTTCGCGCTGCCCGCATTGCGGCCACCAGATCGGCGCGCTCGAGAACATCCCGGTGGTGAGCTACGTGTTGTTGCGTGGCCGCTGCCGCCACTGCGGCGCCGGCATCAGCAAGCGCTATCCGATCGTCGAGGCCTGCACCGCCGTGCTGTCGGGCTACGCCGCCTGGCACTTCGGCTTCGGTCTGGCTGCGCTGGGCGCGTTGCTCTTCATCTGGGCCATGGTGGCACTCACCTTCATCGACCTCGACACCCAGCTACTGCCCGACGACATCACCCTGCCCCTGCTGTGGCTCGGCCTGGCCCTCAACCTGGGGGACACCTACACCGAGCTGCCGAGCGCCGTGATCGGCGCGATGGCCGGCTACCTGGCACTGTGGGTGGTGTTCTGGCTGTTCAAACTGGCGACCGGCAAGGAGGGCATGGGCTATGGCGACTTCAAGCTGCTCGGTGCCATCGGCGCCTGGCTGGGCTGGCAGGTGCTGCCACTGACCATCCTGCTGTCCTCGCTGGTCGGTGCCGTGGCGGGGATCGCGTTGATTGTCTTCGCGCGCCACGGCCGCAACGTGCCCATACCCTTCGGCCCCTATCTGGCAGCCGCCGGCGTCATTGCCCTGTTCTGGGGCGAGTCACTCACCACGCACTACCTCGGCCTGCTCTGAGCCCGACGCCCGGGCCTGCCCGAGGCAGGCTTGAAACCACGCCGATCCGCCCCCATTTCGCAGGCGCGCCCGATGTTTCGGGGCGCGCTTTTTCCTTATGCTGCATTGCGTTAGACTTGCGCACTTGTTTTCGGGAGCGTGCCATGCCCATTTACGAATACCGTTGTCCCAGCTGTGGTTTCCAGAAGGAACACCTGCAGAAGATGAGCGACCAGCCGCTCTCCAGCTGCCCCTCCTGCGGCAGCACCGGCTACGCCAAGCTGCTGTCCGCGGCCGGCTTCCAGCTCAAGGGGTCCGGCTGGTATGCAACCGACTTCAAGGGCGGCGGCAGCAGCACCGCGGCGCCCTCGCCATCGACCGCGACACCGTCCGCGCCGGCCTGCGCCGGCGGCGGCTGCGCCTGTCACTGAGCCGTCTGCTCGAACGCGGCGGGATCCTCAAGACCATCACGTGAAAAAATATTTCATCACCGGGCTGCTGATCTGGATCCCGCTGGCCATCACTTTCATGGTGCTGGCCTGGATCGTGAACTCGCTCGACGCGATCCTGCTGTGGCTGCCCAACGGCTTTCAGCCGCGCGATTACATCGGCATCGACATCCCTGGCGTCGGCGTCGTCGCGAGCCTGCTGATCGTGTTCTTCACCGGCCTGGTGGCGGCCAACGTGCTCGGCCAGAAGCTCGTGCAACTGTGGGAAGCCCTGCTCGCCCGCATCCCGGTGGTGAAGTCGATCTACTACAGCGTCAAGCAGGTGTCGGACACCCTGTTCTCGAGCAGCGGACAGGCCTTCCGCAAGGCGCTGCTGGTGCAATACCCGCGTCAGGGTTCGTGGACGATCGCCTTTCTCACCGGCCAGCCGGGAGGCGACGCCGCCAACCACCTGCCTGGCGACTACGTCAGCGTGTATGTGCCGACCACGCCCAACCCGACCTCGGGCTTCTTCCTGATGATGCCGCGCGCCGACGTGGTCGAACTCGACATGAGCGTGGATGAAGCCCTGAAGTACATCATCTCCATGGGGGTCGTCGCACCCCCGCTGCGCAGGCCGCCGAGCCGGGCCGCCCTGCTCAACGAATGACGACGTCCGCGACCAGACCAAGCGCAACGACCCAATCCTGAATCAAGCGGACGCACGACGCCCGCGAACAGCCGGAATCCACACATGCGAACTCACTACTGCGGCAACGTCACCGCTGCCGACCTCGACCAGATCGTCACCCTCTGCGGCTGGGTGCACCGCCGCCGCGACCACGGCGGCGTCATCTTCATCGACCTGCGCGACCGCGAGGGCCTGGTGCAGGTGGTGTGCGACCCCGACCGCGCCGAGATGTTCAGGACCGCCGAGTCGGTGCGCAGCGAGTTCGTGCTCAAGATGAGCGGCAAGGTGCGCCGCCGCCCCGCCGGCACCGAGAACGCCAGCCTGACCTCGGGTGAGATCGAGATCCTGTGCCACGACATCGAGGTGCTCAACGCCGCCGCCACGCCGCCGTTCCAGCTCGACGACGAGAACCTGTCCGAGACGGTGCGCCTGACCAACCGCGTCATCGACCTGCGTCGCCCGCAGATGCAGAAGAATCTGATGCTGCGATACAAGACCACGATGGCCTTCCGCCGCTTCCTCGACGGCGCCGGCTTCATTGACGTCGAGACGCCGATGCTGACCAAGAGCACGCCGGAAGGCGCGCGCGACTACCTGGTGCCCTCGCGCGTGCACCCGGGCCAGTTCTTCGCCCTGCCGCAGTCGCCGCAGCTCTTCAAGCAGCTGCTGATGGTGGCCGGCTACGACCGCTACTACCAGATCGTCAAGTGCTTCCGCGACGAGGACCTGCGCGCTGACCGCCAGCCCGAATTCACCCAGGTCGACCTGGAGACCTCGTTCATGAACGAGCACGAGATCACCGGCCTGGTCGAAGAGATGATCCGCTTCGTGTTCAAGGAGGCAATGGACGTCGAATTGCCCGCGCCCTTCCCGCGCATGAGCTACGCCGAGGCGATGCGCCGCTACGGCTCGGACAAGCCCGACCTGCGCGTCACGCTCGAACTCACCGACGTCACCGACGCGGTGCAGGACGTCGCCTTCAAGGTCTTCAGCGGCCCCGCCACCTCGGGCGGCCGCGTCGCCGCGATGCGCGTACCGGGCGGCAACGCGCTGACCCGCGGCGAGATCGACGAATACACCAAGTTCGTCGGCATCTACGGCGCCCGCGGCCTGGCCTACATCAAGGTCAATGACGTCACCCAGCCCAACGAGCAGGGCCTGCAGTCGCCGATCGTCAAGAACCTGCACGAGACCGCGCTGCGTACCATCCTCGAGCGCACCGGCGCGCAGTCGGGCGACCTGATCTTCTTCGGTGCCGACAAGACCAAGGTGGTCAACGACGCCATGGGCGCACTGCGCATCAAGCTCGGCCACGAGAAGGGCTATGTGACGGGCGAGGCCTGGCGCCCGCTGTGGGTGGTCGACTTCCCGATGTTCGAGTACGACGAGGACGACAAGCGCTGGACCGCCTGCCACCACCCCTTCACCAGCCCCAAGGACGAGCACATCGAGCTGCTTGAGTCCAACCCGGGCGAGTGCCTGGCCAAGGCCTACGACCTCGCGTTGAACGGCTGGGAGATCGGCGGCGGCTCGGTCCGTATCCACCGCGCCGACGTTCAGGCACGCGTGTTCGAGGCGCTCAACATCGGCCCCGAGGAACAGCAGGCCAAGTTCGGCTTCCTGCTCGACGCGCTCAAGTATGGCGCCCCGCCGCACGGCGGGCTGGCCTTCGGTCTGGACCGCATCGTCACCATGATGACCGGCGCCGACTCCATCCGCGACGTCATCGCCTTCCCCAAGACGCAGCGCGCCCAGTGCCTGCTGACCGACGCCCCGAGCGAGGTCGACGACAAGCAACTGCGCGAACTGCACATCCGCCTGCGCCAGAAGGTGCAGACCGAGGTCGAGGTCGGCCGCAGCTGACCGCGCTGCAACCCCGCCCTGCTGAAGCCCCCCGGGCGGAGAAATCCCGCATTTCTTCGCCCGGGGGGCTTCAGCCTTTCGGGCTCCTGCCGTAATCTTCTAGCACTTGCAGGCCTTGCGGCCTGTCCGGCATTCCCCCCTTTCTTGCGGCTGCCCACCCGATGCTGCTGTCCCATGACATCGACGTCCTCGTCATCGAGAGCCAGGCGACCATGCGCGCGCAGTTGCGCACCATGCTCGCGTCGATCGGTGTGGATACGCCGCAGTTCGCGGTGTCGGCGACGATGGCGATGCGCCGGCTGCGCGAGCAGCGCTTCGACCTGATCCTGTGCGAGTACAACCTCGGTGACGGCCAGGACGGCCAGCACCTGCTCGAGGACCTGCGCCAGCACGAGATCATCCCGCTCGACACCTTGTTCGTCATGATCACCGGCGAACGCAACTACGAGCGCGTGACGAGCGCCTGCGAGCTCGCCCCCAACGACTACATCCTCAAGCCGCTCAACGCCGAAACCCTGCGCGTGCGCCTGCTGCGTGCCTTCGAGAAGCGCGACGCCTTCCTGCCCGCCTGGCAGTTGATGCGGATCGGCGACCCGGTGGGCGCGATCGACTATTGCCGCCACGCGCGCGACGAGCATCCGCTCTACCTGATCGACTTCATGCGACTGCAGGCCGAACTGCACGCCAGCATCGGTCAGGTCGGCGAAGCGGAGGCGCTCTACCGCGACATCCTGTCCTCGCGCCCCATTCCGTGGGCCTCGCTCGGGCTGGCGCGCATGCTGATGCTGAAGAAGGCCTTCGTCGAGGCCGAGCACGAGCTCGAGGAACTGGTCGCGCGCCACGAGCGCTTCATCGAGGCCTACGAGCTGCTGGCGCGCCTGCGCGAGGAGACCGGGCGCGCGGAAGAGGCCTGCGCCACGCTGCAGCGGGCCACCGAGCGCTCCCCCTACCGTATCCGCCGCCTGCGCCACCTGGGGGCGCTTGCGCTCGCCACCGGCAGCCCGGCGACCGCCGAGCGCAATCTGGCCGAGGTCGTCCAGCGCGGCAAGTACTCCGAATTTCGTGACCCCGAGGACCACGTCCGCCTGTTGCAGGCCCAGCTCGCACTGCACAAGGTCGAGGACGCGCGCAGCACGCTCGCCGATCTCGAGCGCAGCATGGGCCGGCAGCCCAAGGGCGAGATCTGCGCCGCCGTCGGCAACGCCCTGCTGCAGGCCCATCAGCACGATCAGGCAGGCGCGCGCCAGGCCATCCTCGGCGCCTTGCGCAATCCCAGCCACATCCGTGCCTTGTCGGTCGGGTTGCGCCAGGACCTGATCAAGACCTGCCTCGACCAGCGCCTCGACGAACAGGGCAACGCCCTGCTCGCCGACCTCATGCGCACGGCCGCCGACGACCGCACGCTCGAGACCACCCGCGCCGCCCTCAAGGCGCGCGGACTCGACCAGCTGTCGCGCGAGATCGAAGCCCAGGTCCAGGCCGAGGTGAAGTCGCTCGTCACCACCGGCGCGCAAAAGGCCCATGCCGGCGATTACGACGGCGCGGTGGCCGAGATGATGAACGCCGCGCGCAAGATGCCCGGCAATCCGCACGTGCTGTTCAACGCCGCGCTCGCCCTGCTGCGCCACATCGAGCATCGCGGCTGGAACGACGCCCTCGCCGCCCAGGCGCGCGACCTGATCCAGCGCGCCCACCGCCTGTCGCCGGCCAATCCGCGGCTGGCGGCCATCACCGAATTCATGCACGAACTGATCAAGCGCTACGGCATCCGTCCCGAACGCGTCATGCAGAAGGCGCGCCCGGCATGAGCGCGACCATGCTGCACCCCCTTGTCACACGCCTGCTACTGGTCCTTGCCCTGCTCGGGCTGGTCGCCGGCTGTACCCCTGCCAGCTCGGACGCAGGCCTGCCCTCGCACGCCGGGCTGCCACCCGAAGCGATCGAGACCCTGGCCCTGATCCAGCGCGGCGGCCCCTTCCCCTACCGCAAGGACGGCACCACCTTCCACAACCGCGAGCGCCTGCTGCCCCTCAAGCCGCGCGGCTATTACCGCGAATACACCGTCCCCACCCCCGGTGCACGCGATCGCGGCGCGCGACGCATCGTCAGCGGCGGCAACCCGCCCGCGGTCTTCTACTACACCGCCGACCACTACCGCAGCTTCCGCCAGATCGAACCGCTGCCATGAGGTGCTGATGAGCTCACTCTCCACACCCGATTCGCCGGCAGGCGATGTCCTCGACCTGGTCATCGACCTCGGCGGCTGCAGCGACAAGGCCGGCCTGCTCGAGCGCTTCGCCAGCGCGCTGCACTTCCCGCCCTGGTTCGGTCACAACTGGGATGCGCTGTCCGACTGCCTGACCGACCTTTCCTGGCTCCCGGCGCAGCGCTACCGCATCACACTGACCCGGCCGCAGGACTTGCGCGCCGCCGACCCGGAAACGCTCGCCACCGCGCTCGACATTCTGCAGGAGGCCGCCGAGTTCTGGGCCGACGAAGGCGTCTGCTTCGATCTCGCGCTCAGCGAGACGCTGCCGCCTCCCGCAGCGCCCGCTTCTGCTCGATGAGCTCGGCAAGGCAGCGCGGGCAGTAGCAGGACGCAGCGGGATCGACCGCCCCCGCCGAGGGCACGGCGAAAGCGGACGGAAAGGCCGCGCACCAGCATGCCGATTCGCCGGCCTGCATGCCGCAGGTGAAGGCCGCGGCACAGCGCGGGCAGCGGTTGGTGGCGGTCATCGCGCTCTCGGCCATCGTCTTGTCTCCGTTCGGCATGACGCCGCACGCCCATGATCGGGCTTGAAATGCACCGTCCCACACCTATATTCGTGTTGAGGCCGGCAAGGCCGGCAATTTTCGAGCAAAGGAGACGCGCCATGAGCAACAACCTCACCCGCCGTGCCGACCCGCTGGAAGACTTCTTCCGCGGCTTCTTCGTTCGTCCGGTGGATTTTGGCGGCAGCAGCCTCGCGAACGTCGGCGCCGAAGCGCCGCAGATGCGGGTCGACGTCAAGGAGAATGCGGCCGGTTATGAAGTCCATGCCGAACTGCCCGGAATGAAGAAGGAAGACATCCACGTCCACATCGACGGCCCGGTGGTGTCGATCAGTGCCGAGCGCAAACATGAGAAGGAAGTCAAGGAAGGCGAGAAGGTGCTGCGCACCGAGCGCTACTTCGGCAAGGTGTCGCGCAGCTTCCAGCTCGGCCAGGAAATCGACGAGGCCAAGGCCTCGGCGAAGTTCAACGAGGGCGTGCTCGAGCTGAGCCTGCCCAAGAAGGCCGAAGCCCAGGCCAAGCGCCTGACCATCGACTGAACCTCACCCCCATCGGACGAAGAAGGCGGCCGATGCCGCCTTCTTCGTTTTCGCACCCGTGCGCCGCTTACTTGCTCTTGATCATCGTGCCGACGCCGTGGTCGGTCAGGATCTCGAGCAGCAGGCAGTGTTCGACGCGGCCGTCGATGATGTGCACCGACTTCACGCCGTTGCGCGCCGCATCCAGCGCCGAGCCGATCTTCGGCAACATGCCGCCCGACAGCGTCCCGTCGGCCACCAGGTCGTCGATCTGGCGCGGCGTCAGGCCGGTGAGCAGATTGCCCGCCTTGTCGAGCACGCCAGGCGTGTTGGTGAGCAGCACCAGCTTCTCGGCCTTCAGGATCTCGGCCAGCTTGCCGGCGACGACGTCGGCGTTGATGTTGTAGGTCTCACCCTCGACCCCCACGCCGATCGGCGCGATCACCGGAATGAAGTCGCCCTGGTCGAGGAAGGAAATCAGGCTCGGATCGATGCCGGTGATCTCGCCCACCTGACCGACGTCGATCAGGTCGCCCGCGGGTGCATCCATCTTCTGCATCAGCAGCTTCTTGGCGCGGATGAAGCCGGCGTCCTTGCCGGTCAGGCCCACCGCCTTGCCGCCGTGCTTGTTGATCAGGTTGACGATCTCCTTGTTCACCTGGCCGCCGAGCACCATCTCCACCACTTCCATGGTCTCGGCATCGGTGACGCGCATGCCCTGGATGAACTCGCCCTTCTTGCCGACGCGGGCGAGCAGGTTCTCGATCTGCGGGCCGCCACCGTGCACCACCACCGGGTTCAGGCCCACCAGCTTCAACAGCACCACATCGCGCGCGAAGCAGTCCTTCAGATGCGGGTCGGTCATCGCGTTGCCGCCGTACTTGATGACGATGGTCTTGTCGAAGAAGCGCTTGATGTAGGGCAGCGCCTCGGCCAGGATCTCGGCCTTGCGGGCGGGGGTGACGTCTTGCGGGGTGGCGGACGGGGTCATCGAAAGGCTCCTTGAACGAACAGGTGGATTCTAGTGGCCTGCCGGGGGAACCGAAAGCGCAGTGCAGCAATTGTCCCGTTCAGCGCCGGGCACGGATGCGTTTTATCTATCCACTTCTTCATGGCGTTCAATTGGCGCTATTGGAGACCCGACACCATACTGGCCTTGTAAGGGGCGCGCTGCCTGCCCCAGCGAGGAGTCGGACCATGGTCGATAAAGTTGCCCGCCTGCATTTTCAGCCCGCCAGTCCGGCCGGCGCCCTGCGTGCGCTCAGCGGCTGGCTCATCGCCCTCACCGGCCTTGCCCTGCTCCTTGCCCAGTTCATGCGCAGCATCGACGGCTTCGCTTTGCCACTGTCGGGCGCCGTCTCCGGCGGCGCAATGGCCGCCGCCGCCACCGCGCTCGGTGCGGCGCCGCTGCTGGTGGTGCGGCGCATCGGCGCCAACGTGCAGGGCATGCTGCTGGGCTTCGGCGCCGGCGTGATGCTGGCCGCGAGCGTGTTCTCGCTGCTGCTGCCCGCGTTCGAGGCGGCCCAACTGCAGTCCGGCTCGGACGCCAGCGCGGCCACGCTGGTTGCGCTCGGCGTGCTGCTGGGCGCCGGCGGCCTGCTGGCGATGGACCGTGCCCTGCCCCACACGCATGCCCCCGAGGGCCGGCGCAGCGGCGCCGCGGTGTGGCTGTTCGTGTTCGCGATCGCGGTGCACAACATCCCGGAAGGCCTCGCCATCGGCGTCGCCGCCGGCCTCAACGGCAGCGGCGCGGGCTCGGGCGACGCGGTCGCAGCCGGCATCTCGCTGCAGAACGTGCCGGAAGGCCTGATCGTGGCCATCGCGCTGGTCAGCGCCGGCTACAGCCGCTGGCTGGCCTTCGGCGTCGCCGCGATATCGGGCCTGATCGAGCCGATCGCCGCCATTGCCGGGTCGATGATGGTGTCGGTGTCGGCGATGATCCTGCCCTGGGGCCTGGCGGGCGCGGCGGGGGCGATGCTGTTCGTGGTCAGCCACGAGATCATCCCCGAGTCGCATCGCCGCGGCCACGAAACCCTGGCCACCGGCGGGCTCATCCTGGGCTTCGTGCTGATGATGATGATGGACACGCTGCTGGGCTGAGGCGCGCCGCAACAAGTCCCGCACGCGCTTGAAGCGGAAATACGAAGGGCGCCCACCAGGGGCGCCCTTCGCTTTGGATATTCAGGGTGGCGAGCCTGACCCCCGGCACTTGCAGGAAGCGGCTGTGGCTGCTGCCTTCCGGCCCTGACCAGGTTCACCGCGCTGCAATGCGGGGAGACCCGCCACGGCCGGCATTGTAGCAGCATGCCGGCCGCGCGGGGCGGCCGGATTGCTGCGCCGCGGGCGGATCAGCCCTTGAGCTCGGGGAAGTCCTCTTCGAAGAACTCCAGCTCGCCGCGCGTCGCCTCGCCACGCGCCTCTTCGGCCTTGCGCAGCTCGACGCGACGGATCTTGCCCGAAATGGTCTTGGGCAGATCGGCAAAGGACAGGCGGCGGATGCGCTTGTACGGTGCCAGGCGTTCGCGGGTGAAGGCGAAGATGTCCTTGGCGAGTTCCTTGCTCGGCTCCTGCCCGGCGACCAGGATCACGAAGGCCTTGGGCACCGCCAGGCGCACCGGGTCTGGGCTCGGCACCACCGCGGCTTCGGCCACGGCAGGGTGCTCGATCAGCACGCTCTCGAGCTCGAAGGGGCTGATGCGGTAGTCGGAGGCCTTGAACACGTCGTCGGCGCGACCGACGTAGGTGATGTAGCCGTCCTCGTCGATGCTGGCGACGTCGCCGGTGCGGTAGTGGCCGTCACGCATCACTTCGGCGGTCTTGGCCGCGTCGCCGGCGTAGCCGACCATCAGGCCAACCGGACGATGCTCGCCCATCACCAGCGAAACCTCGCCCTCGACCGAGGGCTTGCTGTCGGCGTCGAGCAGCGCAATCCGGTAGCCGGGCAGCGGGCGCCCCATGGAGCCGGGCTTGAGCGGCTGGTCGGGCGTGTTGCCGATCTGCGCGGTGGTCTCGGTCTGGCCGAAGCCGTCGCGGATGGTGATGCCCCAGGCCTTCTTCACCTGGTCGATCACTTCCGGGTTGAGCGGCTCGCCCGCGCCGATCAGCTCGCGCAGCTTGGTCTTGACCGACGCCAAATCCTGTTGAATCAGCATGCGCCACACGGTCGGGGGCGCGCACATCGTGGTGACCTCGTACTTCACCAGGACGTCGAGCAGGGCCGCCGCATTGAAGCGGTTGTAGTTGTACAGGAACACGCAGGCGCCCGCGTTCCAGGGCGCGAAGAAGCAGCTCCAGGCGTGCTTGGCCCAGCCCGGCGAGGAGATGTTCATGTGGCGGTCGTTGGGCTTGAGACCGATCCAGTACATCGTCGACAGGTGGCCGACCGGGTAAGACTGGTGGGTGTGCAGCACCAGCTTGGGCTTGGAGGTGGTGCCCGAGGTGAAGTACAGCAGCAACGGATCGTCGACGCGGGTGACGCCGTCCGGAGTGAACACGTCGGATTCGGCCGCGGCCTCCTCGAAGGCCTTCCAGCCGGCGGGCGCGCCGCCGACCGCAATGCGACCGAAGCTGCCGGGCAGGTTCTCGAACTTGTCGGTATGCGCCTTGCCGATCACCACGTGCCTGACCTGGCCGCGCTCGACGCGGTCGACGAGGTCGTCGGGGGTCAGCAGCGTGGTCGCCGGGATCACCACCGCGCCGAGCTTGATCGCGGCCAGCATGGTCTCCCACAGCGGCACTTCGTTGCCGAGCATGATCAGGATGCGCTCGCCGCGCTTGACGCCCTGCTTGCGCAGCCAGTTGGCGACGCGGTTCGAGCGTGCCGACATCTCGGCAAAGCTCAGCTTCGACTCGCGACCGTCCTCCTCGATGATCCACAGCGCCGGGTTGTCGTTGCCGCGGGCCAGGGTGTCGAAGTAGTCCAGCGCCCAGTTGAACTCCTTGAGCTTGGGCCACTGGAAGCCGGCGTAGGCGGTGGCGTAGTCGCTGCGATGCTGCAGCAGGAAGTCGCGTGCAGCCAAGAATTCGGTAACAGCGCTCATGTGCTCTCCTCTCCAGGACGTTGTTGAAATTCGCTTGTTCGTAGGGTCGCGCGGGTGCGCCCCGGGTTTCGGTGCTTGGGTTTGTGACCCCTTGGCCGCGCGCGGTTCCGCGATCGACCGTCACCTGCCTGCAGCTCTTTCCGGGGCGACATTTTACGTTGACGTTAACGTAAAACAAGAACCCAGATCAAATCCGGCGGCAAAGGTGACGCGGCCAGCGTACCCGCCGCGACCCGACAGCGCACGGCGCCGGCGCGACAGTCGGTATACTCCGCCAGTCCCCCAGAGCTCCGGAGCCTCCATGTCCGATTCCCCGCAAGGCCTGCAGGCGCGCTATGGCAGCGCCGCCCTGCCGGTCACCGACGCGCTCAACCCCTTCATCGAACAACTGCTCAGCCATCGCTCGGTTCGCGCCTATCTGCCCGACCCCGTCAGCGAGGCCCAGCTCGTCGCCATCATCGCCGCCGCCCAGTCGGCCGCGAGCTCGTCCAACCTCAATGTCTGGAGCGTGGTCGCGGTACGCGATGCGGACACGCGCGCGCGTCTGGCCGAATGTGCAGGCGGCCAGGCCCATGTGCGCGAGGCGCCGCTGCAACTGGTCTGGCTCGCCGACCTCGCGCGCCTGCGCCGCGTCGCCGGCCAGCTCGAGCGCCCCTCGGCGGGCCTCGACTACACCGAAATGTTCCTCACCGCCGTGATCGACGCCGCACTCGCCGCGCAGAATGCGGCTGCGGCGGCGGAATCGCTCGGCCTCGGCACGGTATATATCGGCGGCATGCGCAACCGCCCCGAAGACGTCGCCCGCCTGCTCGCGCTGCCGCCCGAGGTGTTCGCGGTGTTCGGCATGTGCGTCGGCACGCCCGACCCGACAAAGCCGGCGGTGGTCAAGCCGCGGCCGCCGCAGTCCGTGGTGCTGCACCATGAGCGCTACCGCCAGAACGTGCAGGACGCCGGCATCGAGGCCTACAACCAGGCGATGGCGCGCTTCTACGACGAACAGAAGATGAACGTGCACGGCACCTGGGCGGTGCACTCGGCCAAGCGCATCGCCGGTCCCGAGAGCCTGTCCGGTCGCGACCGCCTGGCCGAGGCCCTGCACACGCTCGGCTTCAGGCTCAAGTAATCCCCCGCCCGCATCCGCCGGAGAACCTCATGCGCACCCGCAATACCACGCTGACCACCGATCAGAAAGCCCTCGCCGTCAACCTCGACAAGTACAAGTACGGCTCGATCGTCGAGATCGGCGCCGGCCAGGAGGTCGCGCGCCGCTTCTTCCAGGTGGGCGCGGCCGCGGGCACCATCGCCAAGACCATGTCGGCCTACGACATGGCGGTCAGCGACGACATCTACGGCCATGTCGACCGCTACGTCAGCCGCGCGCGCCTGCTGCAGATGCTCGACAAGGAGTTCACCCAGGTCGTCGCGCGGCTGGCCCACCTGCGGGCGAAGAACACCACCTTCTTCGCCTATGCCGCCACCGTCACCGCGCGCAGCTTCAAGCAGAAGAACGAATGCCACGGCTGGGTCGGCATCCGCCTGCAGCTGCACCCGGGCGCCGAGCCGAGCGACGTGATCATGCATGTGCGCATGCTCGACAACGACAACGCGCTGCAGTCCGAGGCGCTCGGCATCCTCGGCGTCAACCTCATCCACGGCGCCTTCTTCCACCACCAGAACCCCGAGTGGGTGGTCGAGGGCCTGGCCGACGGGCTCGGTTCCGAGCGCATCGAGGTCGACCTGATCCACTTCTCCGGCCCCTACTTCGAGGAGGTCGAGAACCGGCTGATGAACCTGCACCTGATCCGCAGCTGGCTTACCCGCGCGGTGGTGTTCAACCCGCAGGGCGAGGTGGTGGTGCCGGGCGAGCTGTTCTACCGCAAGCCGGTGATGGTGATGCGCGGCAGCTTCAAGCCGGTGACCCTGGTCAATGTCGACATGATGGCCGCCGGCCTCAAGCAGTTCAACCGGCTCACCGCGGTGGATGAGAAGGAGATCGTGTCGCTCGCCGAGATCACGATGAACTCGCTGATCAGCGGCGACAACGTGGACGGCGCCGACTTCCTCGCCCGCATCGACCTCCTCGCCTCGCAGGGCTACACGGTGATGATCTCGGACTACGTGCGCTTCTTCCGCCTGCGCGCCTACCTGCGCCGCTACACGCAGAAGCCGATCGGCATCGTGCTGTCGGTGCGCGACTTCCAGTTCCTGTTCGACGAGAAGTACTACGAGGGCCTGGAGGGCGGCATCCTCGAAGCCTTCGGCAAGCTCTTTCCGGACAACACCCACGTCTATGTGTACCCCTCGCGCCCGCGCGGCACCGACGCCGCCGCCACGGTCACGCTCGACAACGTGCAGGTGCCGGCCAACCTGCGCCACCTGCTCGCCTACCTGAAGGAGAACGACAAGCTGGTGGCGGTGCAGCCGCACGACGACAGCCACCTGCACATCGACGTCGCCGAGGTGCTCGGCGGCCTGCGCCGCGGTCGCGGCGAGTGGGAGGCGGACGTGCCCGAGGGCGTGGCCAAGCGCATCGTCGACGCCCGCCTGCTCGGCTTCGACACCGAGTAGGCCGCCGCGCCGCACAGGCCGCCGCGCGACCCGCCGCGCCTCATCCTCCGCCCCGGAAGGGCCCCGCGACACGGGGCCCTTCGCCTTTCGGGGAAGTCCGCGCGCGGAACTTCGCTCCCTGGACCGGCTCTCTCTTGCGGCACCGCAACAATGGCGCAACGCATACGCAGGGAGAATAAACACATGGCCAACAACAGCACCACCCGCAAGACGATCGAGCTCGCGCTGCAGGGCGGCGGCGCCCATGGCGCGCTGACCTGGGGCGTGCTCGAGCGCCTGCTCGAGGAGCCGCAACTGCACATCGAGGGCGTCAGCGGCACCAGCGCCGGCGCGATGAACGCGGTCGTGCTCGCCGACGGCCTGGAAGCCGGCGGCCCCGACGGCGCCCGCGCCGCACTCGAGCGCTTCTGGAAGACGGTCAGCCAGGCCGCCCTCGGCAGCCCGATCCAGCGCGACCTGTGGTCGCGCGTGAACGGCGACTGGGGCCTGGAGCACTCGCCCAGCTACCGCTTCTTCGACCATCTCAGCCGGGTGTTCTCGCCCTACGAGCTGAACCCGCTCAATCTCAACCCGCTGCGCGACCTGGTCGCCCGGATCGTGGACTTCGACCGCGTCAATCGTTGCACCGCGATCAAGGTCTTCGTCACCGCCACCAACGTGCGCAGCGGCCGCCCCAAGGTCTTCCGCCAGCCCGAGCTGAGCGTCGATGCGGTGATGGCCTCGGCCGCCCTGCCCTTCATGTTCCAGGCCGTCGAGATCGACGGCGAGGCTTACTGGGACGGCGGCTTCATGGGCAACCCGGCGCTCTTCCCGCTGGTGGACGAGTGCGACGCGCGCGATCTGGTACTGGTGCAGATCAACCCCTTCGAGCGCCCCGAGGTGCCGCGCAGCGCCAGCGACATCATCAACCGCCTCAACGAGATCACCTTCAACGCCAGCCTGCTCAAGGAGCTGCGCGCGATCATGCTGCTGCGCGACCTGATCGAGGCCGAGGGCCTCGAGCACGAGCGCTACCGCGACATGCGCCTGCACCGCATCCACGCCGACGAGGACCTGCTCGAGCTCAAGGCCTCGAGCAAGCTCAACGCCGAGTGGGCCTACCTGTGCCACCTGCGCGACCGCGGCCGCCAGCGCGCCGAGCGCTGGCTACGCAAGCACTGGGGCGACCTGGGCGAGCGCTCCAGCTTCGATCTCGACTGGCTGGTCGAGGACAGCATCCGCTCCGCCCGCACGATCAAGGAGGACGACGCAGGGGGGGCGCGCGCATGACTGGACTGCTCGGTGTCCTCCTCGCCCTCGCCCTGCTGATCTGGCTCGCCTGGCGCGGCGTCAGCGTGCTGCTGCTCGGGCCGGTAATGGCGCTGCTGGCGGCGGCGTTTGCCGCCGGCACGCCGCTGATGGCGACCTACACCCAGCTCTTCATGAGCTCGGCCGGCAGCTTCATCGTGCAGTACTTCCCGCTCTTCCTGCTCGGCGCGCTGTTCGGCAAGCTGATGGACGACAGCGGCGCCGCCGAGGCGATCGCGCAGGGCATCGTCGCAAGGCTCGGGGCCGAGCGCGCCATCCTCGCCGTGGTGCTGGCCTGCGCGGTGCTCACCTATGGTGGCGTGTCCCTGTTCGTGGTGGCCTTCGCGGTGTATCCGATCGGCGCCGCCCTGTTCCGCCAGGCCGGCATCCCCAAGCGCCTGCTGCCGGCGACGATCGCGCTCGGCGCCTTCACCTTCACCATGACCGCGCTGCCCGGCACCCCGGCGATCCAGAACGCGATCCCGATGCCCTACTTCGGCACCACGCCCTTCGCCGCCCCGGTGCTGGGCGTCATCGCCGCGCTGGTGATGTTCGGCCTCGGCCAGTGGTGGCTCGCGCGCCAGGCGGCGCGCGCGACAGCCGCCGGCGAAGGCTATGGCCCGCATGACGACGCCGGCAGCCCGCCGGCCCGTTTCGACAAGGACCAGCGCGAGCGCAGCGCCGGCGAGGGCTTCGACGTGCTGATGATCCCGCCCGACCAAGCCGCGCGCGCGCTGCCGCCCTTCACGGTGGCAATCGCGCCGGTGGTGCTGGTGATCGTGCTCAACTACGTCTTCAGCAGCCTGCTGATCCCGGCGCTCGACACCGCCTACCTCGCCGAGGCGATCTACGGCGCCACCTCGATCGACGCCGTGCGCGGCATCTGGGCGATCATCGGCTCGCTCACCCTGGCCTGCCTGCTGCTGGTCGCGATGTGCTGGCAGCGCCTGGCCAATCTGCGCCGCAGCCTGGACGATGGCGCCAACGCCTCGGTGCTGCCGATCTTCAACACCGCCAGCCTGGTCGGCTTCGGCGCCGTCATCGCCGCGCTGCCCGCCTTCGAGCTGATCAAGGCCTTCGTCGACCAGCTCGGCGCCGGCAACCCGCTGGTGTCGCTGGCGCTGTCGGTGAACGTGCTGGCCGGCGTCACCGGCTCGGCCTCGGGCGGCATGAGCATCGCGCTGCAGACCCTGGGCGCGGACTACCTGGTGCTCGCCCAGGCCAGCGGCATCGCGCCCGAGCTGCTGCACCGCGTCACCACGGTCGCCACCGGCGGCCTCGACAGTCTGCCGCACAACGGCGCGGTGGTGACCCTGCTGGCCATCTGCGGCCTCACCCACCGCGAGGCCTACAAGGACATCTTGATGGTCGCGGTGCTGTTCCCGATTCTCGCCCTCACCCTGCTCGTTATACTGGGGTCGGTCTTCGGGTCCTTCTGATTCAGCCCCGCGCCGCCGCAGGGCGGCCACGCCAGGCGGCGCGGTGCGGGGCGTCACACAATCCTCGAGCCTGCTCATGAAATCCGCCCCACCCGGCTCGCTGCAGATCGAGCAGCCCCATGCCCTCGCCGCCGACGAGGTCCTCGAAGGCCTGTCCGCCGCGCGCGACGGCCTGTCCTCGGCCGAGGCCGAGCGCCGTCTCGCCGAGCTCGGCCCCAACCGCCTGCCGCAACCGCCCAAGGACGGCCTGCTGAAGCGCTTCTTCAAGCACTTCCACGACATCCTGATCTACATCCTGATCGCCGCCGCCGGCATCACTGCGCTGCTCGGCCACTGGATCGACACCGGCGTCATCCTGGGCGTGGTCGTCATCAACGCCATCATCGGCTTCATCCAGGAAGGCAAGGCCGAGGAAGCGCTCGAAGGCATCCGCAAGATGCTCTCGGTGCACGCCCACGCCCGGCGCGACGGCCAGTGGTCCGAGGTCGAGGCCGACGGCCTGGTGCCGGGCGACATCGTGCGCCTGCGCTCGGGCGACCGCGTGCCCGCCGACCTGCGCCTGATCGAGACCACCAACCTGCGCATCGAGGAATCGGCGCTGACCGGCGAGTCGGTGCCGGCCGACAAGAACGCCGAGCCCGCCGCCGCCGACGCGGGTGTCGGCGACCGCTTCGGCATGGCCTACTCGGGCACCATGGTCGCGGCCGGCCGCGGCATCGGCGTGGTCACCGCCACCGGCCCGCACACCGAGCTCGGCCGCATCAACCGCATGATCGCCGAGGTGCAGACCCTGCAGACCCCCCTCACCCGGCAGATGGCGCAGTTCAGCAAGATCCTGTCGGTGGTCATCGTCGCGCTGGCGCTGCTGATGCTGGTGATCGGCGTCAGCCTGCACGACTTCCCGCTCGGCGAGGTCTTCCTCGCCGCGATCGGCTTTGCCGTCGCCGCCATCCCCGAGGGCCTGCCCGCCATCCTCACCATCACGCTGGCGCTCGGCGTGCAGCGCATGGCGCAGCGCAACGCCATCACGCGCAAGCTCACCGCGGTCGAGACCCTGGGCTCGGTCACCGTGATCTGCTCGGACAAGACCGGCACCCTGACCAGGAACGAGATGACCGCCCGCCACGTCGTCACCCGCGGCGGCTTCTTCGACGTCAGCGGCACTGGCTACCGCCCCGAGGGCGAAATCACCCTCGAGGGCCGGACCGCCAGCCTGCACGAGCACGGCCACCTGCACGCGGTGATCGAGGTGGTGGCGGTCGCCAACGACACCCATGTGGCCGAGGAAGACGGCCAGTGGAAGGTCACCGGCGAACCCACCGAGGGCGCCTTGCGCACGCTCGCGCACAAGGCCGGCTTCGAGGCCGACGCCCACGAGCGCCACGCCAGCATCCCCTTCGAGTCGGCCAACAAGTTCATGGCGACGCTCAACACCGCGCCGGGCGGAACTCGCCGCATCCTGCTCAAGGGCGCGCCCGACCGCCTGCTCGACCGCTGCCAGCAGGAGCTCGGCGCCAGCGGCGAGCTCGAGCCGCTCGACCGCGCCTTCTGGGATGAACAGATCGATGACCTCAGCGCCGAGGGCCTGCGCGTGCTGGCAGCGGCCGCGCGCGACGTCCCCGACAGCAAGCGCGAGCTCGCGCTCGAGGACCTCGACGAGGACATGGTCTTCCTCGGCCTCATCGGCATCATCGACCCGCCCCGGCCGGAGGCGATCGCCGCCATCAAGTCCTGCCACGAGGCCGGCATCCGGGTGAAGATGATCACCGGCGACCACGCCGGCACGGCGCGCGCGATCGGCATCGAGATGGGCCTGGGCACGACAGGGACGCTCAAGGTGATCTCGGGCGCCGAGATCGAGGCCGCCAGCGACGACGAGCTGCAGCAGATTGCCCACGACTGCGACATCTTCGCCCGCACCAGCCCCGAACATAAGCTGCGCCTGGTCAAGGCCTTGCAGGCGCGCGGCGAGGTGGTGGCGATGACCGGCGACGGCGTCAATGACGCGCCCGCGCTCAAGCGCGCCGACGTCGGCGTGGCAATGGGCATCAAGGGCACCGAGGCGACCAAGGAGGCGGCCGAGATCGTGCTCGCCGACGACAACTTCTCGTCGATCGAGCGCGCGGTCGAGGAAGGCCGCACCATCTACGACAACCTCAGGAAGGCCATCCTCTTCATCCTGCCCACCAACGGCGCGCAGGGCCTGGTGATGCTCACCGCGGTGGTGTTCGGCCTCACCCTGCCGCTGACGCCGGTGCAGATCCTGTGGGTGAACATGGTGGTGGCGATCACGCTGGCGCTGGCGCTGGCCTTCGAGCCGGCCGAGCCGGGCGTCATGCAACGCCCGCCGCGCAAGCCGGGCGCGCCGATCATGGGCCGCGCCATGCTGTGGCGGGTGGCAACCGTGTCGGTGCTGATCGGCGGCGCCACCATCGCCATGTTCGAGGTCGAGCTGGCGCTCGACATGGAGCTGGGCGTGGCGCGCACGATGGCGGTCAACACCCTGGTGATTGCGCAGGCCTTCTATCTCTTCAATGCCCGCTTCCTGATCGACTCCAGCCTGCGCATGAAGCTGATGTTCACCAACCGCGCCGCACTGATCGCGGTCGGCGTGCTCGTCGTGCTGCAACTGGGCTTCGTCTATCTGCCCTTCATGAACACCTGGTTCGGCACCGCGCCGCTCGCGCTGCGCCACTGGCTGGTGCCGCTCGCCATTGGCGTCGCGGTGTTCCTGCTGATCGAGGCCGAAAAAGCCTGGGGGCGGCGGCGCGCTGCCCGGGCCTGAGCCACCACTTCGGCCACGCGCCACCCCTCAGCCGGACACCGCCTTCCAGCGCAGGCTCAGCCAGGCGCCGGCGAGGCCGGCGAGGCCGAGCAGCAGCACGGTCGCCTGCACCGAGACCGTCGCCGCCAGCGCGCCGACCAGGCCGGATGCGAGCAACAGCGCACCGATCACCGAGTTGCTGACGGCCACGTAGTCGGTGCGCGCGTTGCCTGCGGCCATGTCGACCAGGTAGGTCTTGCGCCCCAGGCGCACGCCGGCATGGGCGACACCGAGGCCGAAGAAGGCCAGCGGGTAGAACCAGGCCGCCGCTGCCGCCGGCACCGGCAGCCAGGACCACAGCGCCACCGTGATCGACAGCACCCCCGCCAGCGCGCAGGCGACGGCAAACACCTGGCGGCTGGAGCGATCGGCCCAGCGCCCCCAGATCGGTGAGCTCAGCAGGCCGGCCAAGCCTTCGACCGCGATGAAGACGCCCAGCAGCGCGAACGCGGCGCCCAGCTCCTCGCGCGCCAGCGCCACGTAGAAGGGCGCGGCCAGGCCCGAGCCCATCGCCAGCGCCCGCGCGATCACGAAGGTCCGGAACGGGCGATCGTCGCGCAGCAGGGCCAGGCGGGCGAAGGCCTCGACCACGCCATTGGCCCCGCCCGCGGTCGCGCCCGCTTCTTCCACGATGCGCGAGAAGGCCCACGAGGCCGCGAACCACAGCAGCGCGCCCGCGCACAGCAGGGCGGCGAACAAGCCCACCGACTCGTTGCCCCGGCTCGCCCCCAAGGCCAGGCCCACGCCCAGCGCGGCCAGCCCGGCGATTGCGCTGATCCAGCCCGCCAGCCGGCCGCGCCGCGTCTTCGGGATGGTCTTGCCCTGCACGTCCTTGTAGGCCACCGAGCAGGCGCCACGCGCCAGGCTGAACAGCACCAGCAGCCCGACCACGACCCCGCCCGCGGCCGCGCCCTCGAGCGCCAGCGCGGCCCAGCCCATGCCCAGCAGGCACAGGCCCTGCAGCACGCCGCCCCACACCCACACCCATTTGCGCACCGGCTGGCGCCGCACCACGGCGCCGATCAGCATCTGCGGCAGCATCGAGCCGGACTCGCGGATCGGCACCAGCAGGCTCAGCATCCAGGCCGGCGCGCCAAGCTGCAGCAGCAGCCAGGGCAGCGTGGTCTTGGCACTGGCGATGCGGTCGGCGAGGCTGGACAGGGTGTTGGCGAGCAGGGTGCGGAAAAAGTTGCCCGGCGACTCGCGGCAGGCTTCCTCGCTGATCGCCTTGCACACCCGGCCCTCGTCGTCCTCGGCGAGGCGCTCGTAGAGGCTCTCCATCCAGTCGGGGTGGCGCGGCATGGCTTCTCCGTATCGCGGCGGTAGGGCGCTTCGGCCGATCCGAGGTGCAAGGACGCGAGCTTACAGAACGGCGTATTCGGCATAAACTGGGGTTCGCCCACCCGCCGCTGCCGTTCGTCGGCCCCCTCCACGGCTGTCCGCTGCGCCACCGCCGAGGCCGCGATGACCCACGACCAGATCCTGATCCTGACCATCCTGCTCGCCACCGTCGGTCTGTTCCTGTGGGGGCGCTGGCGCCATGACATGGTCGCCGCGGCCGCGCTGCTGGCCTGCGTGCTGGTCGGCCTGGTGGAACCAGCCGCGGCCTTTGCCGGCTTCGGCCACCCGGCGGTAGTCACCGTGGCCTGCGTGCTGGTCCTCAGCCGCGGCCTGCAGAGCTCGGGCGCGGTCGATGCCCTTGCGGCCCGGCTGTTGCCGGCGAAGGCCGGCATCGCGCTCAGCCTGGCGGCGCTGGTCGGCCTCGGCGCCCTGCTGTCGGGCTTCATGAACAACGTCGGCGCGATGGCGCTCTTGATGCCGGTGGCGATGCAGCTGGCCTCGCGCCTCGAGCTGCCGCCGGGCCGGGTGCTGATGCCGCTGGCCTTCGGCACCATCCTCGGCGGCATGACGACGATGATCGGCACCCCGCCCAACCTGATCGTGTCGGGCTTTCGCGCCCAGCAGGGTACGGGCGGCTTTGCCATGTTCGACTTCACGCCGGTCGGCCTGAGCGTCGCCGTCGTCGGCACCCTGTTCATCGCCGTGCTCGGCTGGCGCCTGGTGCCGGCGCGCGAGAAGGCGGGCACCGAAGGCTTCGAGACCGGCGCCTATCTGACCGAGGTGCGTGTCCCGGCCGAGAGCAAGGCGGCGGGCATGCACCTGCGCGAGATCGAGACCCGCCTCGACGAGGCCGGCGCCCAGATCATCGGCCTGGTGCGCAACGAGGTCCGCATGAGCGCACCCCAATCGGGGCGCAAGGTGCTGGCCGGCGACATCCTGGTCATCGAGGCCGATATCGAGGCCCTGCCCGAAGTGCTCGCCACGCTCGGCCTCAAGCTCGAGGAGGCGGGCTCGTCGAGCGAGGAGCAGGCCAGCGAGGAAGAACCCAAGGGGGACACGGCCGCCAGCAACGACAAGCCGACAGGGAACCCTGGCCCGAGGGCAGCGGACCAGGGGCCCGCTGCGGACACGTCGCAGATGAAGAAGGACGCGACCGACGACGGCGAGGCGGACAAGGAGGATGCCGCCCGGACGTCCGCCGACAACGAGATCGGGCTGATGGAGCTGGTCGTGCGCCCCGAGGCCAGCCTGATCGGCCGCTCCGCCAAGGACCTGCTGCTGCGCACCCGCTACGGCCTGAACCTGCTTGCGGTATCGCGCGACGGCACGCGCTCGAAGGCGCGCCTGAGAACGCTGAAGATCCGGGCCGGCGACCTGCTGCTGATGCAGGGGCCGCTCGAGGCGCTCGCCGAGTTCGCAGCCGACTCGGGCTGCGTGCCGCTGGCCGAGCGCGAGCTGCGCATCCCAGACCGGCGCAAGGCCTGGGCAGCCGGCGCGATCATGGCCTTCGCCGTCGGCGGTGCCGCGCTCGGCCTGCTGCCGGCGGCGATCTCCTTCGCGCTCGGCGTGCTCGCCTCGATGGCGCTGCGTACCGTGCCGCTGCGCGCGGTGTACGAGAGCATCGACTGGCCGGTGATCGTGCTGCTGGCGGCGCTGATTCCGGTCGCGGGGGCGATGGAATCCACCGGCGGCGCCGACCTGATCGCGCGCGGCCTGCTCGACGGCATAGCCCGCGGCGATGCGATCATCGCGCTTGCGCTGGTGCTGATCGTCACCATGTTCCTGTCCGACGTGATGAACAACGCCGCCACCGCCGCCGTGATGTGCCCGATCGCGATCGGCACCGCGGCGGCGCTTGGTGCCAATGCCGACGCCTTCCTGATGGCGGTCGCGATCGGCGCCTCATGCGCCTTCCTGACCCCGATCGGCCACCAGAACAACACCCTCATCCTCGGCCCCGGCGGCTTTCGCTTCGGCGACTACTGGCGCCTCGGGCTGCCACTCGAGCTGCTGGTGGTGGCGGTCTCCATCCCGCTCCTCGTCCTCGTGTGGCCGCTCTGAGCCACAGCCCTTCGCCATGAACACGCCCACCCCGCACGACAGCCCGCCCCCGCCGCCGCCCCTCTGGCAGATCGTTGCGGCGCGGGACTATGAAGTCCCCGCCGATTCGCAACCGGCCACGCTGCAACGGCGCTGGCGCTCGCTGGGGCGTCTGCTGCTGGGCACGGATGACGCCGACCCTGCGCAGGCCGAGGCGGATCTGCGTGCGCTGCCACAGGTCCGCCTCGCCAACCTCGCGCCCCCGATCGACTGGGCGCCCGCGGCACGCGCGCTCGGCGCGCAGGAATCGCTGGATGCGGAGGCGCACGCCCCGGTGCGCCTCTTCATCGGGCAGCCGTACTGCGACCATCCCGCGATCCTGGCGCACTGGGCGCATGCGCGCGGCGCCGTCGTGCTCGCGCCGCCCGACACCGACCAGATCCTGGGCGCCGATCGGCGCTGGCTCGACGATCTGGCGCCGGGCAACGGCCGCCCCTGGGTCCTGCCCGAACTCGAGCGCTGCTTCCTGCGCCACGCCAACGGGCTCGACCTCGTGCGCGACTTCCTGGCACGCGCCCTGTCGGGCACCCTGGGCCCCGGGATGATCGGCTGCGACAGCTGGGCGCTGGCCTTCATCGAGCGCATCTCGCCCTTGCCCGGCACCGCCACACTGACCCTGCAAGCCTTCGACGGCCTCGCCCTCACCCGCTATCTGATGCGCCCCGATCGCGGGCACGTCCGCTTCCTGAGCGCGCGCAGCGGCGAACCCCTGATGCCCGAGGACGCCGGCGGCAGCGACGGCAACGACCGTCACGCCGCTGAAACCGCCTGCCCGGAACTGCGCCAGCTGGCCGCCCACTGCCGCGGCAACCCGGGCCTGGCCTGGCACTACTGGCGCCAGCGCCTGCGTACAGCGCCCGAGCGCGAGCAGCAGGCGCAAGCGGGCGAGGCCCGCCACGACACGCCGCAGCGGGCGGACGGCGAGCGTCTCGCCGCCGCCGACGAAGTCGTCTGGGTCGCGCCCGGCATCGAGACCCCCACGCTGCCGGCCGAATCGGGCGAGGACGTGGCCTTCCTGCTCCACGCCCTGCTGCTTCACCGCGGTCTGGAGGGCGACGTGCTCGGCGCGCTGCTGCCCATCCCGCCGGGGCGGCTGCACTCGCACCTGTTGCGACTGCAGGCGCTCGAACTGCTGAGCCGCGCGGGCGCGCGCTGGCAGGTAGCGCCGCTCGCCTACCCCGCGGTGCGCGAGTTCCTGCGCAGCCGCAGCTACCTCACGGACAGCTTCTGACCATGCCCGAAGACAGCCCCAACCTTGCCCGCCTGTTCAACAAGCTCGATCGCGGCGACGGCATCGAGCTCGCGCTGATCGTCATCGCGACCATCGCGCTCATCCGCATCGCGCAGCGCACCCTGCCCTGGATCGCCAACCGCCTGCACGGCCGCCCGCGCCACTACCTGCTGGCCTCGGTGCCGCTGCTGCGCCTGCTGCTGATCGGCGTCGCCCTGGCGCTGATGCTGCCGATCCTCGTCGAGCCCTCGATGCAGAACATGGTGGCGCTGCTCGGCGCCGCCGGCCTGGCGATCGGCTTCGCCCTCAAGGACTACGTCAGCAGCCTGATCGCCGGCGTGGTGTCGGCTTTCGAGCAGCCCTACCGGCCCGGCGACTGGATCGAGCTCGACGGCCACTACGGCGAAGTCGTGCATGTGGGCATGCGCACCGTGGCGCTGGTCACCGCCGACGACGACACTATCACCGTCCCCCACCTCAAGCTGTGGTCCTCGGCGGTGCGCAACGCCAACAACGGCAGCCCGGTACTGCAATGCGCAGCGGTCTTCCATGTGCACCCCGAGCACGACGCCCGCCGCGCGCGCGCCGTGCTGGAGGACGTGGCGATGACGAGCCCCTACCTGTACTTCGACGCCCCGGTCACGGTCGTCATCCAGGAGGAGACCTGGGGCACCAAGTACATGATTCGCGCCTACCCGGTCGATCCGCGCCAGCAGTTCCGTTTCGTCTCCGACCTCACGGTGCGCGGACGCGAGGCGCTTTCGCGCATCGGCGCCCGGCCACTGCTGCCACAGGTATCCTTGCGCACATGACCGACGACGCGAAAAGCCCCGACGCGGGCACGGACAGCCGTCCGCGCTCGCTCAGCGAACAGATCGTCAAGGCGCTCGCGGAAGGGCGCAACAAGCGCGTGCGCAAGCTCGTGCAGCGCATGCATCCGGCCAAGATCGCCGCGCTGCTCGAGCGCCTGTCGCCCGCGCAGCGCCTCGCGTTGTGGCAGCAGGTCGGCGGCCCGCTCGAGCAGCGCGTGCTCGGCCACCTGAGCGCCGAGCTGCGCCCAACCCTGATGCGCGAGTCGCGCGAGGACGCCGAGCATGCAATCGGCGCCGACGCGGACAGCCACCCGACAGCCGACCCGACCGATGCCCGCAGCGAGCTGCAAGCGCTGATGGAAGCGCTCGAAGCCGGCAAGCTCAAGCGCGTCGGCAAGCTGCTGCACCGCATGCACCCGGCCAAGGTCGCCGGCCTGCTGGAAGCCCTGCCGCCCGCCCAGCGCAGCCAGGCCTGGAGCATGGTCGAGACCGAGCGCGCCGGCCGCGTGCTCAGCTTCCTGCACGACGAGATCAGCACCGCGCTGGCGCAGGAGCTCGACCTCGACGACCTGCTTGCCACCGTCCACCATCTCGAACTCGACGACCTCGTCGACCTCATCCAGACACTGCCCTCCGAGCTCGGCAGCCGCCTGGTGCTCGCCACCACCGGCTCACGTCGCGAGCAGCTCGAGTCGATGCTGTCCTACCCCGAGAAGTCGGCCGGCGGCCTGATGAACGCGGACGCCATCGAGGTGCGCGCCGACGTCAAGGCCGGCATCGTGCTGCGCTACCTGCGCCTGCTCGAGACCCTGCCGCCCCAGACCGACATGCTGATGGTGGTCGACCGCAAGGGCCACTACCAGGGCGCGCTGCGCCTGTCCGCGCTGGTGACTGCCAGTCTCGACACCCGGGTCGCCGAGCTCATGCACACCGACATCGCCGGCATCCCGGTGAGCACGGACAGCCGCGAGGTGGCACGCCTGTTCCAGGACCTCGACCTGATGTCGGCGCCGGTGATCGATGACGCGGGCCGGCTGATCGGCCGCATCACGGTCGATGACGTGGTCGACCTGATCCGCGAGGACTCCGACCGCACGGTGATGCAGATGGCCGGCCTGGACGACGAGGCCGACATGTTCGCGCCGGTGCTGGTGAGCTCACGCCGGCGCGCGGTATGGCTGGGCATCAACCTGCTCACCGCCTTTCTCGCCGCCTGGGTGATCGGCCAGTTCCAGGGCACGCTCGAGCGCCTGGTCGCGCTGGCGGTGCTGATGCCGATCGTCGCCAGCATGGGCGGCATCGCCGGCAGCCAGACGCTGACGCTGGTGATTCGCGGCCTCGCGCTCGGCCAGGTGCAAAAGGGCAACGTGCGCATCCTGCTCAACCGTGAGGTGGGCATCTCTATCCTCAATGGCCTGTTATGGGCCGTGGTGGTCGCAGCGCTTGCGGTGGTGTGGTTCGGCGACTGGGGCATCGGCGGCGTAATCGCCGCCGCCATCCTGCTCAACCTGCTGTGCGCGGCGCTCGCCGGGCTGGCCATCCCGCTCATCCTCGAGCGCATGGGCATCGACCCGGCGCTTGCCGGCAGCGTGATCCTGACCACCGTCACTGACGTGGTCGGCTTCTTCGCCTTCCTCGGGCTGGCCACCGTGCTCCTGCTCTAGCGGCGGCCGCGCTCGCCCTGCCTTCCCCCGAACCCTTCCGACGGAGTACACCATGAGCAAGCCCAAACCGATCGACATCGCCGAATTCCGCGTCAAGGCCGGCAAGAAGATCGACCTTGCCGAATGGCAGACCAATGTCGACGCCCTCTACGACTCGAAGAGCGATTACAAGGAGCGCCTGGATGCCGGCACCGCACGCCTGTCCGAACTGCAGGAGATGCTCTACGCCCACGACCGCTACTCGCTGCTGGTGATCTTCCAGGCCATGGACGCGGCGGGCAAGGACGGCGCCATCCGCCACGTCATGTCGGGGGTCAATCCGCAGGGCTGCCAGGTGTTCAGCTTCAAGCACCCGAGCGCGACCGAGCTCGACCACGACTTCCTGTGGCGCACCCATGTGGCGCTGCCCGAGCGCGGCCGCATCGGCATCTTCAACCGCTCCTACTACGAAGAGGTGCTGATCGTGCGCGTGCTGCCCGAGATCCTGCGCAGCCAGAAGCTGCCCGACGAGACCCTGGCAGCCAAGGACTTCTGGGGCGATCGCCTGCGCTCGATCGCCGACGCCGAGGCCCACCTGCATCGCAACGGCACCCGCATCGTCAAGATCTTCCTGCACCTGTCGAAGGACGAGCAGCGCGACCGCCTGATCGCACGCATCGACGAAGAGGACAAGAACTGGAAGTTCGACGAGGGCGACATCGAGCAGCGCCAGCACTGGGACAAGTACATGGCGGCCTATGCCGACTGCCTCGCCACCACCAGCACCGCCGACTGCCCGTGGTACGTGGTGCCGGCCGACGACAAGAAGAACGCGCGCCTGATCGTGTCGCAGATCCTGGTCGACACCCTGGCCGCGCTCGATCTGCGCTATCCGCCCACCAGCGCGGCGCGGCGCGCACACCTGCTCGAGATCCGTCGCCAGCTCGCAGCCGGCGAGGTCTGAGTAAGCCGCTGCGGGTCGCCCCCTTCGGCTCGCGCCTCGCCGCCCCCCCCTCAGCCGCCGCCCCCTTCAGCCGCCGCCCCCTTCAGCCGCCGCCCCCTTCAGCCGCCGGCCATCTCCGGCAGCGCCACCACCCGCCAGCCGCGCGCCTCGAGCGCCGCGCGCAGGCGGCGCGCGCTGTCGACCGCGCCGAGCGTGTCGCCATGCACGCAGATGCTGTCCATCGCCGCCGGCAGGCACTTGCCGCCCTGGCTGACCACACCACCGGCGTCGAGCATGCGCAACACGTGGGTGACCAGTTCGTCGTGGTCGTGGATCACCGCACCGGGCTGGCCGCGCGGCACCAGCGTGCCTGTGTCGGTGTAGGCGCGGTCGGCGAAGATCTCGCCGGCCACCTTCAGCCCGGCGCGCTCGCCCGCCTTGTAGAGCTCGGACAGCACCGGCGCCAGCAGGATCAGGCCGGCGTCGATCGCCTTCACCGCGCGCGCCACCGCGTCGGCGAGCGCGGCGTCCTCGCAGGCCTGGTTGTTGAGCGCGCCATGCGGTTTGACGTGGGTGACGCGGCCGCCTTCGGCCGCGGCCATGCCGGCCAGCGCGCCGACCTGGTAGAGGATGACCGCCTCGAGCTCGGCCGGCGCCATCTTCATCGGGCGGCGGCCGAAGCCCTGCAGGTCCGGGTAGGCGGGATGCGCCCCCAGGCTGACGCCGGCCGCGAGCGCGGTGCGCACCGTGTGGCGCATCACCAGCGGGTCGCCGGCATGGAAGCCGCAGGCGATGTTGGCCGAGCGCACCACCTGCAGCAAGGCCTCGTCCTCGCCCATCTTCCAGGCGCCGAAGGATTCGCCGAGGTCGGCGTTGAGGTTGATGGTCTTGTTCATGTGGGGGTCTCCGGGGGCTCGAGGAGTAGCGTGGAATCTCAATGAAGCGGGCGGTATTCGGCGCCGAGCGCATGCACCACGCCATCGACCAGGTTGCCGGTGTACAGCGCGACGAGGTCGACGCCGTCGGCCGGCAGCGGACGGATCGCGGCGATCAGCGCGTGCGTCTCGGCCTCGGCGGCACGCGCGATCTGTGCACCCTCGGCGGCGGTCACGGTGACAAAGCGCAGCGTCTGCCCGGGGCGCAGCGCGGCCAGGCGGCCGAGGTCGGCGGTGATCACGGTGGCGATCTTGGGATAGCCGCCGGCGGTCTGGGCGTCGGCCAGCAGCACGATCGGCTGGCCGGCGCCGGGGACCTGGATGGAGCCGGGCACGGTGGCGTCGGACACGATGTCGGCGGCGCCGCTGTGTTCGAGCTTCGCGCCCTCGAGGCGCACGCCCATGCGGTCGGCCTCGGCGGTGACGCGGTAGTCGGCGCTCACCAGGGCGTCGAGCGCCGCGGCGCTGAAGTGGTCGGCCTGTGGGCCCGGCACCAGGCGGATCGGGCGCGCGTCGGCGGCGGGCGGCTGGGTCAGCACGCGGTCGCTGCCCCAGGGGTCGGCGTCGTTCAGCGCCAGGCGCGTGCCGGCGCCGAGCGCGCGGCCATCGACGCCGCCGAGACCGGCGCGCACGTAGGTCGAGGCGCTGCCCATCACCGCCGGCAGCGCGAGTCCGACGATGGCGACCATGGCGATGCGCCCGCTGCCCATCTTGCGCACCCGCAGCGCTTCGCCGTCGGCGATCGTCACCGAACGCCAGGGCGCGAGCTGGCGGCGGCCGTCGGGGCCATCGACCTCCACCACCGCGTCGCCGGCCACCGCCAGCCTGACCGCGCCGCCGTGGGCCACGACGTGCAGGCCGCCGTCGAAGCATTCGATCACCGGCGCGTTCTCGTCGCGGTCGGCGAGCGCATTGGCGATGCGCATCAGGCGGCGGTCGAGCACGCCCGCCCAGGGCACGCCGATGCGCCGAAAGCCCTGCCGGCCGGCGTCCTGGAGCGAGGCGAAGGCGCCCGGCGAGACGATCTCGAGTTCGGTCTGCGTGCTCATGCTGCGTCCTCCGTGGCGTCGGCGTGGGTGGCGTCGGCGACCAGCCACTGCATCGGGTCGATGTCGCCGCTGGCGAGGTCGGCCTCGAGCGCGCGGCATTCCTCAGCGCTCACCGGGGTGAAGCGTACGCGGTCGCCGGCGGCGAGCAGCGAGGGCGACGCACGGCGGGCGTCGAACAGCGGCACCGGGCAACGCCCGAGCAGGTGCCAGCCGCCCGGGCTCTCCCACGGGTAGATGGCAGTCAGCCCGGTGGCGATCGCCACGCTGCCGGCGGGCACGCGCACGCGCGGCTGGGCGCGCCGGGGCAGGCGCAGGCGCTCGGGGAGGTCGCCCATGAAGGGGAAGCCGGGCAGGAAGCCGAGCATGTAGACCAGGTATTCGGTGCCGCTGTGCAGGGCGACGACCTCGTCCGTGTCGACGCCGAGCGTGGCGGCCACCTCGGCGAGGTCGGGCGCGGCCTCGCCCTCGTAGCACACCGGCAGGCGCCAGTGGCGGCCGTCGGCGGGGCTGCCGTGCTCGGCGCTGGCGATCAGCGGCTGCAGCGCGGCGAGCACCGTGTCGCGGTCGGTGGCGAGCGGGTCGAAGAACACGGTCAGCGAACGGAAGGTGGGCATGGTTTCGATCACGCCCGGCAGCGCGCCGGCCTGCTGCAGGCGCCCGATGGCGGCGTCGAGCGCATTGACCGCAGCCAGCAGGGCGGGGTCGATGACGCTGCCGAACTCGATGGTGAGCGCGGCGTCGCCGGCGTCGAGAATGCGATGGCTCACGAAAGGGCTCCCTTATGAAACTACGAGGTGGAGGCCGCGCGCGCGGCCTGGTCGTAACGGCCCGAGAGCGTGCGCAGCAGCTGGGCCAGCTCGCCGATGCGGGCGTTGTCCTCGGCACTGCCGGTGAAGCCGGGCATCAGGCAGGCCTCGCGCACGTCGCGGTAGGCCATGCAGGCCTCGCGGCCCCGTTCGGTGACCGAGAAGAAGGCCTCCTTGCCGCGCTTGGCGCTGTGCACCAGGCCGAGGCCGGCGAGCTTGCGCAGCGAGTAGGAGACGACGTGGGTGTCTTCCACATTGAGCACGAAGCAGATGTCGGCCAGGCGCTTGTCGAGGTCCCGATGGGCAACGTGGTGCAGCACCAGCACGTCGATCGGCGTCATGTCCTTGACGCCGGCGGCGGTCATGCAGCGCATCATCCAGCGCGCGAAGGCGTGCCAGGCGATGATCAGGCCGAACTCCATCTCCGACAGCTCCGGCGATTTGGGCGACACCAGATGCTGGGAGGACACGATGCGGTTGACTTCGCTCACGACGGTCTCCTTGGCTTGTTTCAAGTTTTTTGAAGATGTTTTGATGAAAAAACGTCTACGTTTTATTGACAAGATACCTAGAAAATCTCTATCTTGCAATAACGGTGACTTATGAAGTGCAGGTCGCCGCCCGCAACCAGCACTTCGAGGGCGCTGCCCTCGCCTACTTCAGGAGCACACGCCATGACCTTCTCGCATCCCGTCCTCAAGGCGATCGCCGGCACCCTGGCCGGCTTCGGCATCGCTGCCGCCGCCCATGCCCAGACCACCTGGGACATGCCCACGCCCTACCCCGCCAGCAACTTCCACACCGAGAACATCCAGCAGTTCGCCAAGGAGGTCGATGAGGCCACCGCCGGCAAGCTCAAGATCACCGTGCATCCCAACGGCTCGCTGTACAAGGCCAACGAGATCAAGCGCGCGGTGCAGGGCGGCCAGGCACAGATCGGCGAGCTGATCATTTCCGGGCTGGCCAACGAGGACGTGCTCTACGCGCTCGACACCGTGCCCTTCCTGGCCACCGGCTACGCTGATTCGAAGAAGCTGTGGCAGGCCTCGAAGGAGGCCGTCGAGGCACGCCTGGCGAAGAACGGCCTGAAGATCCTCTACTCGGTGGCCTGGCCGCCGCAGGGCCTGTATTCCAAGACCGAGCTCAACACCCTCGGCGATCTCAAGGGCATGAAGATCCGCTCCTACAGCCCGACCGTGGCGCGCATGATCCAGCTGATGGGCGGCCAGCCGGTGACCGTACAGGCCGCCGACCTCACCCAGGCGCTGTCGACCGGCGTCGTGTCGGCCAACCTGACCTCGTCCGCCACCGGCTACGACACCAAGAGCTGGGAGCAGTTGAAGTACTACTACGACGTCCAGGCCTGGCTGCCGAAGAACATCGTGTTCGTGTCGCAGAAGGCCTTCGATGCGCTCGACGAGGCCAGCCGCGACGCCCTGCTGAAGGCCGCCGCCGCCGCCGAGGAGCGTGGCTGGAAGATCTCCGCGGAGAAGACCGCCTGGTACATCGACCAGCTCAAGGCCAACGGCATGACCGTGCAGCCGGCACCCGAGGCACTGCAGGCCGAGTTGCTCAAGATCGGCGAGAGGATGACCGCCGAGTGGGCCGACAAGGCCGGCGCCGACGGCCAGGCCATCCTCGACGCCTACCGCAAGCTGAAGTAAGTCCTCGTCGCACCACCGGGCCTGTTCGCGCGGGCCCCGGCACTTCTCGGAGACCGCCATGAGAGCGCTTCTCGATTCCCTCTACCGCCTGGCCGGCGCCCTTGCCGCCGTGGGCATGGTCCTGACCCTGATCATGGTCGCCGCCGGCGTGTTCACACGCCCGTTCAACATCTATCTGCCCGGCACCGACGACTACGCCGGCTACGCGATGGCGGCCTGCGGTTTCCTGGCGCTGGCCTACACCTTCAAGCATGGCGAGCACATCCGCGTCAGCCTCGTCATCGAGCGCCTCGGGCCGCGCCTGCGCCGCATCGCGGAGTGGTTTGCGCACGGCGCCGGCGTGGTGGTGGCCGCCATGCTCGCCTGGTACGCAGTGCGTCTGGCCTGGCAGTCGCATGAATTCGAGGAGATCTCGCAGGGCATCGACGCCACGCCGCTGTGGATTCCGCAGCTGTCGATGGCGATCGGCTCGGTGATCCTGCTGATCGCCGTCATCGACGACTTCGTCCAGGTCAGCCTCGGCCGCGAGCCACTGCGCCTGGCCAAAGCCAGTACCGAAGAAATGGCGCACATGGAATAAGGGGCCATCATGGAACTCACTGCTGCACTCGTTCTCGTCGGCCTGATGGTGCTGCTGCTCGCCGGCGGGCTATGGATCGGCCTCGCCCTGATGGCGATCGGCATGCTCGGCATGCTCGGCTTCACCACGCGCGCCCCCGGCGACGGCATGGCCGTGGCCATCTGGAGCCATGGCTCGAGCTGGACCCTGACCGCGCTGCCGCTCTTTCTGTGGATGGGCGAGATCCTGTTCCGCACCCGGCTGTCGCAGGAGATGTTCAAGGGCTTGTCGCCCTGGCTCGAACGCCTGCCCGGCCGCCTGCTGCACACCAACGTGATCGGCTGCACGCTGTTCGCCGCGGTGTCGGGCTCGTCGGCGGCGACCTGCGCCACCATCGGCAAGATCGCCATGCCCGAGCTCGGTCGCCGCGGCTACCCCGAGTCCATGGTGCTCGGCACCCTGGCCGGCGCCGGCACGCTCGGCCTGCTGATCCCGCCCTCGATCATCATGATCGTGTATGGCGTGGCGGCCGATGTGTCGATCGCCAAGCTCTTCATCGGCGGCGTGCTGCCGGGCATCCTGCTGGCATCGCTGTTCATGGGCTGGGTGGTGATCTGGTCGCTGCTGAACCGCGACAGGATTCCCCCCGCCGACCTCAAGAGCAGCTTCATGCAGAAGCTTGCCGCGTCCAAGAACCTGATCCCGGTGGTGCTGCTGATCGCCGGCGTGCTCGGCTCGATCTACTCCGGCATCGCCACCGCCACCGAGGCCGCGGCGATCGGCGTGATCGGCAGCCTGATCATCGCCGCGGCGCAGAAGTCGCTGACGCGCAAGAGCTTCGTCGCCGGCCTGATGGGCGCCACCCGGCTGTACTGCATGATCGCGCTGATCCTCGCGGGCTCGGCCTTCCTGACCCTGGCGATGGGCTACATCGGCCTGCCGCGCCACCTCGCCGAATGGATCGGCACGCTCAACCTGACGCCCGGCATGCTGCTGTTCGCGCTCGCGATCTTCTTCGTGCTGCTCGGCTGCTTCCTCGACGGCATCTCGATCATCGTGCTGACGATGGCGGTGCTGCTGCCGACCATCCAGGTCGCCGGCATCGATCCGCTGTGGTTCGGCATCTTCGTCATCGTGGTCGTGGAGATGGCGCAGATCACGCCGCCGGTGGGCTTCAACCTGTTCGTGCTGCAGGCCTTGTCGGGCAAGCAGATCACCACGATCGCGGTATATGCGCTGCCCTACTTCCTGCTGATGGTGCTGGCGCTGATCCTGCTCTACATGTTCCCGGGGCTGGTCACGTGGCTGCCGGGGCACATGATCGGCTGACGCCGTGCGCCTCGCTCACGATCCACTCATGCACCGTCGCCACCCGCGGGTCGGCGAGCGCGCCGGCCGAGTACACCAGGCAGTAGCGCTTGCCGGTGGCCACCGTGTGCGCGAAGGGCGCCACCAGGCGGTGGCTGTCGAGCTCGTCGGTGATCAGCGTGCGGCGCGCGATCGCCACCCCCATGCCGGCGATCGCGCACTGCATGGTGATGTGGTTGCGGTTGAACATGTAGCCGCGTCGCACATTGACCTGTTGCGCGCCGATGGCCTTCAGGTAGCGCTCCCACTCGGCGTAGGGCGGGCTGCCGCGCCAGGCGGTCATGTCGTGCAGCAGCGGGTAGTGGATGAGGTCGTCGGGTGTCGCCAGCGCCGGCCGGCCCTCGAGCAGGCGCGGCGAGCACACCGGGAAGATCTCCTCTTCCAGCAGCACCGTGCTCTGGAAGCCGGGGTAGGTGCCATCGTTGAGGTCGATGGCGAGGTCGAACTCGCCGTCGCGCAGCGAATAGGTGCTGTCTTCGGCCTCGACCTGCAGCTCGATCTGCGGGAAGCGCGCCATCAGCCGTGGCAGGCGCGGCACCAGCCAGGTGGCGAGAAAGGACGGCAGGGTACGCACCCGCACCACGCCGCTCAGCGCGCCGCCGCGCAGGCGGCCGATCGCGAGTTCGACCGCGGCATAGGCCGGATCGACCGCGGCGAGCAGGCGATTGCCGGCGTCGGTGAGCTCCAGCCGGCGCGGCAGGCGGCGGAACAGGCGCTGCCCCAGCCAGTCCTCGAGCAGCTTGATCTGCTGGCTCACCGCGCCGGTGGTGATGTTCAGTTCTTCACCGGCGCGGGTGAAGGACAGGTGGCGGGCGGCGGCGAGGAAGACGCGTAGCCGGGTGTGCACCTGAGAGGGTGCGATCGAGGTCATGGTTTAGAAAAGCTAAATCGAGGATGAAAAACTATCGATTGAAGGCCGATTTGTCCCGCAGGACAATGCAACTCATGCATCGATAAGCATTTTCATGCTTAGCGGAATTAAAGCAAGGCCCATTTTCGACCGGAGTTCCCCCATGTCCATCAGCGTCCTCGACCTGTTCAAGATCGGTATCGGCCCGTCCAGCTCGCACACCGTCGGGCCGATGCGTGCCGCGCACGACTTTGCCGCTGCGCTGGCGCAGCAGGGCCTCATCGAGCGCGTGCGCCGCATCGAGGTCAAGCTCTACGGCTCACTGTCGGCGACCGGCATCGGCCACGGCACCGACCGTGCGGTGGTGGCCGGCCTGATGGGCGCACGCCCGGACGAGGTCGACCCCGATTTCGTCGTCGAGGCGGTCGATCTGGTCAAGCTCGATGGCGAGCTCGCGCTCATGGGCGGGCACACGATCCCCTTCGACTGGGCGCGCGACATGCGCCTGCTGCCGGTGAGCCTGCCCTACCACCCGAACGCGATGCGCCTGACGGCCCATGGCACGGATGGCGATGGCGGCGTGGTGTACGAGAACACCTATTACTCGGTGGGCGGCGGCTTCGTCGTCGACGAGGCGCAGGCGCAATCGGGGGAGTCGGCCGAGGCCGAGGTGGCGCTGCCCTACCCCTTCGACACCGGCGCCGAACTGCTCGAGCAGTGCCGCCGTCACGGCCTGCGCATCAGCGAGCTGATGCTGGCCAACGAATCGGCCTGGCGCAGCGAGGCCGAGACCCGCGCCGCGCTGCAGCACATCTGGGAGGTGATGCGCGCCTGCGTCGCGCGCGGCATCACCCAGGAGGGCGTGCTGCCCGGTGGCCTCAATGTGCGCCGCCGCGCCGCCGCCCTGCACCGCAAGCTCAGCGAGCGCGCCGCCGGCCGCAACCTGATCAGCGACACGATGGCCGCGCTCGACTGGGTCAACCTGTATGCGCTCGCGGTCAACGAGGAAAACGCCGGCGGC
This sequence comes from Thauera sp. WH-1, assembly GCF_047806685.1. Lineage (NCBI taxonomy): Bacteria > Pseudomonadati > Pseudomonadota > Betaproteobacteria > Rhodocyclales > Zoogloeaceae > Thauera > Thauera sp. WH-1. Next base: position 24,523 of record NZ_JBLQGP010000006.1, on the reverse strand, counting down.
GGGCGCGTCGTCACCGCGCCGACCAACGGCGCGGCCGGGATCATTCCGGCGGTGCTGCATTACTTCATGAACTTCATGCCCGGTGCCAGCGCGGGCGACGTCGAGGACTTCCTCCTCGCCGCCGCTGCGGTCGGCGTGCTGTGCAAGAAGAACGCCTCGATCTCCGGCGCCGAGGTCGGTTGCCAGGGCGAGGTCGGCTCGGCCTGCGCGATGGCCGCGGCCGGCCTGGCCGAAGTGCTCGGCGGCAGCCCCGAGCAGGTCGAGAACGCGGCCGAGATCGGCCTCGAGCACAACCTCGGCCTGACCTGCGACCCGGTCGGCGGCCTGGTCCAGGTGCCCTGCATCGAGCGCAACGCGATGGCCTCGGTGAAGGCGATCAACGCCGCCCAGCTCGCCCTGCGCGGCGACGGCGCGCACGCCATCTCGCTCGACCAGGTCATCCGCACCATGCGCGACACCGGCCGCGACATGCTCGACAAGTACAAGGAAACCTCCCGCGGCGGTCTCGCCGTCAGCTTCCCCGAGTGCTGAACGCCCCACCCCACGCGCGCAGCCGCCGCCCCACCCGGGCAATCAACCTGCCATAAAGCCTACCCACGAGGAGACACTTCATGACCACTGCAACCCCCACGGCTCTCCAGCGCCTGATGCGCCTGAGCCTCATCTCCCAGATCGCGATCGGTCTGGTCCTCGGCGTCGCCCTGGCGCTCATCGCACCCGGCGCCACCAAGTCGGTCGCGCTGCTCGGCGACCTCTTCATCGCCGCGCTGAAGGCGGTCGCCCCTGTCCTGGTGTTCGTGCTGGTGGCGGCGGCCATCGCCAACCACAAGCAGGGCCAGCCCACCCACATCCGGCCGGTGCTGATCCTCTACCTGCTCGGCACCTTCGCCGCCGCGCTGGTGGCGGTGCTGGCCAGCTTTGCCTTCCCGACCACGCTGGTGCTCGACGCGCCGGCCGTCGCCGGCAACCCGCCGGGCGGCATCCTCGTGGTGCTCAAGAACCTGCTGCTCAACGTGGTCGCCAACCCGGTGCGCGCGCTGATGGAGGCCAACTTCATCGGCATCCTGGCGTGGGCGATCGGCCTGGGCATCGCGCTGCGCCACGCCGGCGAGGGCACGCGCAAGGTGGTCAATGACCTGGCCGACGCGGTGTCGAAGATCGTGCATGTGGTGATCCGCTTCGCCCCGCTCGGCATCTTCGGCCTGGTCGCCGCCACCATGGGCGAGACCGGCCTGGACGCACTGCTCGGCTACGGCCGCCTGTTGCTGATCATCGTCGGCTGCATGCTGTTCGTTGCGCTGGTGGTCAATCCGCTGTTCGTGTTCTGGAAGCTGCGCAGCAACCCCTATCCGCTGGTGCTCACCTGCCTGCGCGAGAGCGCCGTCACCGCCTTCTTCACCCGCAGTTCGGCCGCCAACATCCCGATCAACCTCGAGCTGTGCCGTCGCATGGGTCTGCACGAGGACACCTACTCGATCTCCATCCCGCTCGGCGCCACCATCAACATGGCCGGCGCGGCGATCACGATCTCGGTGATGACGCTGGCCGCGGCCCACACCCTGAACATCCCGGTCGACTTCGCCACCGCGCTGCTGCTGTGCATCGTGTCCGGCCTGGCTGCAGCCGGCGTGTCGGGCGTGGCCGGTGGCTCGCTGCTGCTGATCCCGATGGCGACCGCGCTGTTCGGCATCGACGCCGACGTGGCGATGCAGGTGGTGGCGATCGGCTTCGTCATCAGCGTGGTGCAGGATTCGGCCGAGACCGCGCTCAACTCCTCGACCGACGTCATCTTCACCGCCGCCGCCTGTGCCGCCGAAAGCGGCGAGCCGCTGGACCTGGACCTGAAGGACGTCGCCTGATCCCATGCAGCACTTCGCCAGCGACAACTACGCCGGCATCTGCCCGGAGGCCATGGCGGCCTTCGCGGCGGCCAACGCCGGCCACGCCCCCGCCTACGGCGAGGACGACTGGACGCGCCAGGTCTCCGACCGCCTGCGCCAGCTCTTCGACACCGATTGCGACGTCTACTTCGTCTTCAACGGCACCGCCGCCAACTCGCTCGCGCTCGCCGCGCTGTGCCAGAGCTATCACAGCGTGGTGTGCCACGAGCTGGCCCACGTCGAGACCGACGAATGCGGCGGGCCGGAGTTCTTCTCCAACGGCTCCAAGCTGCTGCCCGCGCAAGGCGAGCACGGCAAGCTCACGCCTGCCTCGGTGCTCGAGGTCATCGCCCGCCGCAGCGACATCCACTACCCCAAGCCGCGCGTGGTGACGCTGACGCAGAGCACCGAGGTCGGCACCGTGTATCGGCCCGACGAGGTCGCGGCGATCGCCGACTGCGCGCGCGCGCATGGGCTGCGGGTGCACATGGACGGCGCCCGCTTCGCCAACGCCGTGGCCTCGCTCGGCGTGGCGCCGGCCGACATCACCTGGCGCGCCGGCGTCGACGTGTTGTGCTTCGGCGGCACCAAGATGGGCCTGCCGGTCGGCGAGGCGGTCGTGTTCTTCGACCGCAAGCTGTCCGAGGACTTCGCCTGGCGCTGCAAGCAGGCCGGTCAGCTGGCCTCGAAGATGCGCTTCCTGTCCGCGCCCTGGCTCGGCATCCTCGACAACGACGCCTGGCTGCGCCACGCCCGCCACGCCAACGCGATGGCGCAGCGCCTGGCCAGCGGCCTGCAGCAGGTGCCGGGGGCGAGGCTGCTGTTCCCGGTCGAGGCCAACGGCGTGTTCTGCGAACTGCCTCCGCTCGTGCTTTCCGGCCTGCGCGAGCGCGGCTGGCGCTTCTACACCTTCATCGGCGCCGGCGGCGCGCGCTTCATGTGCGGCTGGGACACCCTGCCCGCCAGCGTCGACGCGCTGCTGGCGGATCTGCGCGCACTCGCTCCGGCGGCGTGAGGCAGGTCCGCGCGCCGGCGCGGCGAACGCCGGCCGGCGCCTGCCCCCCGGGCTACAGGATCATCGCCGCGATCCAGCCCGCGGCCATCAGCGGCAGGTTGAAGTGCAGGAAGGTCGGCACCACCGTGTCCCAGATGTGGTCGTGCTGGCCGTCGGCGTTGAGCCCGGCGGTGGGCCCCAGCGTCGAGTCCGAGGCCGGCGAGCCCGCATCGCCGAGCGCCGCCGCCGTGCCCACCAGCGCGATCACCGCCAGCGGCGAGAAGCCGAAGCCGAGCGCCAGCGGCACGTAGATCGAGGCGATGATCGGCACCGTCGAGAAGGACGAGCCAATGCCCATCGTGATGAACAGGCCCACCAGCAGCATCACCAGGGCGGCGACGCCGCGCCGCTCGCCGATCAGCTCGACCGAGCCGCTGACCAGCGCCGGGATCTCGCCGCTCGCCTTCATCACCGCGGCGAAGCCGGCGGCGGCGATCATGATGAAGCCGACCTGCGCCATCAGGCGCATGCCCTGGGTGGTCACGTCGTCCTGATCGCGCCAGCGCATGACGCCGCTCATCGACAGAAAGCCGAAGCCCACCAGGCCGCCGAACACCATCGAGCCGGTCCACAGTTGCACCGCCAGCGCCGACACCAGGGCGGCCACGATCAGCGCGATCTGGCGGCGGGTCAGGCGGGTGTCCGCTTCCAGGCGGTGCTCGCCGGCGACCGGGCGGTCCGCGTACTGGCGCTTGCCGCGATAGCTGAAGAGCGCAATCGCCACCCCGGCCACCATGCCCAGCGCCGGGATCAGCATCGCCAGCGGCGCCTGTGCGGTGCTCACCACCAGTCCCTCGGCAGCGCCAGCCTGGTTGATGTTGCCGATCAGGATGTCGTTGAGGAAGATCGTGCCGAAGCCCACCGGCACCGCCATGTACATCATCGTGATCGAGAAGGTGATGACGCAGGCGGTGAGCCGGCGGTCGAGCTGCAGGCGGTTCATCACGTGCAGCAGCGGCGGCACCAGGATAGGGATGAAGGCGATATGCACCGGCACCACCGTCTCGGCGGCGAAACCGGCCAGCATCAGGCAGCCGAGCAGGCCCCACTTCACCACCGCCATCTCGCGCTGCGTGCGCCCGCTGGCGTTGACATGCTCGACCACCCGCGCCGACAGGCGCTGCGCGATGCCGGTCTGCGACAGCGCGACGGCAAAGGCGCCCAGCGTCGCGTAGGCGAGCGCCACGCCCGCACCGCCGCCGAGGCCCTCGTTGAAGGCTTGCACGATCGCGTTCATCGGCATGCCGGCCGCGAGCCCGCCGACCACGCTCGCCAGCACCAGCGCAAAGGCGACCGAGACCCGCATCATGGACAGGGCGACCATGACGACTACCGCCAGTACCACGGCGTTCATGTGTTGTTCCTCCTAGGCTTCAGGTTCTCGGGCACGCCGCTCAAGCCTCGCCAAGCCACTCGGCCTCCAGCACGGCGACCCAGTCGCCGAGCAGGCGGTCGAGCGGGCGCGACAGGTGCTCGAGGTAGGCCGCGCAGCAGCCCTTGAGTCGGGCCTCGTCCGCCGCCAGCCGCTCGACCTCCACCCAGTCGTTCCAGGCCAGGTACAGGCCCCAGTCGGGCTTGTGGATGTCGCAGTCGGGCAGGCGGTAGTGGAAGGTGGGCCGGGGCTTGACCAGCGGGTCGCTCACCACCTCGCGCACACGCGCCTCATCCAGATACAGGAACAGCGGCAGCAGGTCGAGCGCGCGGTTGCGCGTCGGATTGTCGGCGAGGTAGTCGTCGATCAGCGTGCCGAGCGCGGGCCAGTAGCCGGGCGCGATCACCTTGCGCGCATAGTCGAGCGGGAAAGGATCGACATAGCGGCTGACGCGGCGCGCGATGTCGATGTCGGCGCGCGCGAACAGCCAGTCGTACAGGCACAGGAAGGCCTTCAGGCAGGCGGTGATCGAGCGCGCGCCGGTGTCGTGCAGTTCGGGGTTGAGCTGCATGCCGAAGGCACTGATCAGGCTGTCCGAGGTGCCCTTCGCCCCCGCGGCGCGCAGCTGGGCGACGAGCGCCTCGACCTCGCCGAGGCGTTCGAGCGCCAGCGGCGGGCTGATGACCTCCACCGGCACCACCGCTTCGGCCACCCAGGCCAGCGCCTCCTCGGCCGAGCGCTCGAGCTCGCCCGCCAGCGAGTCCGCCGCACGCGCCTCGCGGCCGAGACGCTTGAGCAGGTCGAAATCGAGCTCCACCACCCAGTCGCCCGCCGGGTCGCCCTTGAGCACCCGCTCGTAGCGCCCCCGGCTATGCACCGCAAGGCCCAGGAAGCCGGCCACGCAGGCCGCCAGCTCGTCGAGCCGCAAGCCGCTCATCTCGAGCTCGACGCCGACGCGGCGCACGCCGCCTTCGGCCGTGTGCAGCCACGGGGGCTGCTTCAGTTCCCGCACGGGATTGCGCACCAACCGTCTCCCAAGTGCTGCAGGCCGGGGCGGGCCACGCCCGCTGCCTGCAAAGTCCGACCATCGCTCACGGCCCGATTCGGGATCATAACGAAGCGCGTCCCGTCATGCGTCTGCAATAGGCGCAAGCTCAAATATACTGCGTCGCACAAGAAATTCCTCGGCCATATCGATCCCAGCCTCCGGGCCTTGACAGCGGCAACAAGCGGCCTATACTTGGAACCATGTTGCGCCGCACCATTTTTACCAAGCGGCCTTATCCTGAGCTTCGATCACCCCTAACCCTCAACCACCCAATCAAGGAAATCCACCATGAGCGCCATTGCCACCCGCGAGCACTTCGCCACCGCCCACAAGGCCAGCATCGAGACCTTCGCCACGCTGACCAACAAGGCCTTCGCCCAGTTCGAGCGCCTGAGCGCCCTCAACGTTAACGCCGCCCGCAGCGCCCTGGAAGACAGCCTGGCCGCCGTCCAGAGCCTGCAGTCGGCCAAGAACCCGCAAGAGCTGATCGCGCTGCAGGCCTCGCTGGCCCAGCCGATGCTCGACAAGGCCATCGCCTACGGCCGCAGCGTGCAGGAGATCACCAGCGAAGCGCAGCAGGAGATCACCAAGCTGTTCGAAGCCCAGGTCGCCGAGATCAACAAGACCTTCGCCGACACCCTGGAGCGCGCTGCCAAGACCGCGCCGGCCGGCTCCGAGCCGGTGTTCGCCGCCATCAAGTCGGCCATGGCCCTGTCCAGCGACGTCTATGACAGCGTCAGCAAGGCCACCAAGCAGGTTGCCGAAGTTGCCGAAGCCAACGTCGCCGCCGCGACCGAAGCCACCGTCGAAGCCGTGAAGGCCACCTCGGCCAAGACCACGGCTGCCGCCAAGGCTGCCTGATCGCGCCCTGCCAGCGCCGGGCCTGCACGGCCGGCGCTCGCGACGATGCCGCCCAGGTCAGACCGGGCGGCTTTTTTGCCTTCTCGTGTGCCTGCCCACTCGTGTCCCCGCTCCTCTGCCAGATCGCCCCTCCGCCTCGAGGCCGGCCAGGCATTGCGCCCCTGTCACGGTCGCGCAAGCCGCCGGTAGACCCAGGCCGGGCCACCGTCCTCCAGCTCGAGCTCGACGCGCTCGTAGCGCAGCCCGAGGCGTTCGTAGCGGTCGAGGCGGCGCAGTTCCCCGGCCTCGACCACGAAGACCTCGCCCGCGGTCTGCGCGCCCGGCTGCGGCCTCACGTCCAGGCCGACCTTGGCATGGCCTGGCAACACCGCCGCCTGGGTGGGTGCGTGGCGGCCGATGACCAGGCCGCGCACCAGCGGATTGCGCAAGGTACCGAAGGCGAACACACGATGCGGCACGCCCTGCTCGATCGGCGCCAGGCCTGCAGGCGGCTCGTAGCCCCAGGGGCTGAGCATCAGGTGCCAGGTGCCGCCCGCAGCCAGCAACACGATGGCGACGGCCACGCCGCCCAGGCGGCGCCAGCGCCACACTGCTTTCGTCATGTTCGATGATTCCGCTGCCACCTTCGCTCCCCCGGTTGTGCTGCCCTGCGGCCGATCGGCGGCCTGCGCTGCCGGCGCGCCGGCGATCCCGAACGAAATGCTTGACACCAGGATCCTTCGGCAGATCCCATTGGGGCGGCGAGGCGATCCTGAGCCAGCGACCGGTTTCAAGCTCGAACGGACGTCAGCGGAAGCCGCCTTCGCCACCGGCGCCAACTTCGCCCTCAGCTGCGGCCCGCGCATGCTGTGGAGTGCGCAAGTGCGCCGGCATCACCCTCAACAAAACAACATGGATAACCCAATGCATATGACCATGGCTCGCGGGACCACGCTTCGTGGCCCCCGCCTCGCGCTCCAGCCCGGGAGCGCGCCAAACCCGAGGACAGCCGCCGCTGGCCTGCACCCCCGCGCCGCCGGTGCGACGTCCACCCGCCTTTCGGCCGGAACCCTCGAGGAGTCGCGATCATGAGTCTGCTGATCGGAGTCCCGAAGGAAAGCTTCGCCGCCGAGAAGCGCGTGGCGACCGTGCCCGAGGTCGTGACCAAGCTGGTCAAGCTGGGTTTCGCCGTCGCGGTCGAAAGCGGCGCCGGCGCAGCGGCCAACTTCTCGGACGAGGACTACCGCGCTGCCGGCGCAGAGGTCCTGCCCAGCGCAGCCGAGCTCCTGGGGCGCGCGGACATCGTCTTCAAGGTGCGCCCGCCGGCGCTGGAAGAGGTCGCGCTGCTGCGCGAGGGTGCGACGCTGATCGGCTTCGTCTGGCCGGCGCAGAACCCCGATCTGATGGCGGCCCTGCAGGCGCGCAAGGCCACCGTGCTGGCGATGGACTGCCTGCCGCGGCAACTGAGCCGCGCGCAGAAGATGGACGCGCTGTCATCCATGGCCGGCATCAGCGGCTATCGCGCGGTGGTCGAGGCGGCGAACGCCTTCGGCCGCTTCTTCAACGGCCAGATCACCGCCGCGGGCAAGGTGCCGCCGGCCAGGGTCTTCATCGCCGGCGCCGGCGTGGCCGGCCTCGCGGCGATCGGCACCGCGGCCAACCTGGGTGCGGTCGTGCGCGCCAACGACACCCGCGCCGAAGTCGCCGACCAGGTGGTCTCGCTCGGTGGCGAGTTCGTCAAGGTCGATTACGAGGAAGAAGGCTCGGGCGGCGGCGGCTACGCCAAGGTCATGAGCGAGGGCTTCCAGGCCGCGCAGCGCGCCATGTATGCGCGCGAGGCGAAGGATGCCGACATCGTCATCACCACCGCGCTGATCCCGGGCAAGCCCGCGCCCAAGCTGATCACCGCCGAGATGGTGCAGAGCATGAAGCCGGGCAGCGTGATCGTCGACCTCGCGGCCGAGCAGGGCGGCAACTGCGAACTGACCGTGCCCGGCGAGGCGGTGGTGCGCCACGGCGTGACCATCATCGGCTACACCGACCTGCTCAGCCGCCTGGCCAAGCAGTCGTCCACGCTGTACTCGAACAACCTGCTGCGCCTGGCCGAGGAACTGTGCAAGGCCAAGGACGGCAACATCGTCGTCAACTTCGACGACGACGCGATCCGCGGCCTCACCGTGATCAAGGCAGGCGAGCTCACCTGGCCCGCACCGCCGCCCAAGCTGCCCGCAGCGGCCAAGCCCAAGGCGTCCGCCGCGCCGATCGCCGCGCCCAAGGGCCACGGCCACGGCGCCGGCGCACCGATGTCGGTCAAGTCGCTGGCCATCGTGTTCGGCGTCGGCGCGCTGCTGTTCCTGCTCGTCGGCCTGTACGCCCCGGCCAGCTTCCTCACCCACTTCACGGTGTTCGTGCTGGCCTGCTTCGTCGGCTACATGGTGGTGTGGAACGTCACGCCCTCGCTGCACACGCCGCTGATGAGCGTGACCAACGCCATCTCGTCGATCATCGCCATCGGCGCCCTGGTGCAGATCGCCCCGCCGCTGGCCGAAGGCGCCACCGACCGTCCCGGTGGCCTGATCGGCATCCTCGCCTTCGTGGCCATCACCCTCACCGCCGTCAACATGTTCGGCGGCTTCGCGGTCACCCGTCGCATGCTCGCGATGTTCCGCAAGTAAGGAGAAGACAATGACCTCAAGCATGGCCACTGTCTCGTACATCGGCGCCACCATCCTCTTCATCCTCAGCCTGGGCGGGCTCGCCCACCCCGAGACCGCTCGTCGCGGCAACCTGTTCGGCATCGTCGGCATGGGCATCGCGGTGCTGGCCACCGTGTTCGGCCCGCAGGTGTCCTTGGGCGGCATCCCGTGGATCGTCATCGCCCTCGTCATCGGCGCCGCCGTCGGCCTCTACGCCGCCAAGAAGGTGCAGATGACGCAGATGCCCGAGCTCGTCGCGCTGATGCACAGCCTGGTGGGCCTGGCCGCCTGCCTGGTGGGCTTCGCGAGCTATGTGGACACCTCCCTGGTGTTCCCCACCGCCGCCGAGAAGTCCATCCACGAGGTGGAGATCTACATCGGCATCCTGATCGGTGCGGTCACCTTCTCCGGCTCGCTGATCGCCTTCGGCAAGCTCTCCGGCAAGATCGGCGGCAAGCCGCTGTTGCTGCCGGCGCGGCATTTCCTCAACCTGTTCGGCCTCGTGCTGGTGATCCTGCTCGGCAACTGGTTCCTGAACACGCACTCGACCAGCGTCGGCGTGACGCTGCTGCTGGTGATGACCGTGATCGCCCTGGCCTTCGGCGTGCACATGGTGATGGCGATCGGCGGCGCCGACATGCCGGTGGTGGTCTCGATGCTCAACAGCTACTCCGGCTGGGCGGCGGCGGCCACCGGCTTCATGCTCGGCAACGACCTGCTGATCGTGGTCGGCGCGCTGGTCGGCTCGTCGGGTGCGATCCTGTCCTACATCATGTGCCGGGCGATGAACCGCAACTTCCTCAGCGTCATCGCCGGCGGCTTCGGCTCCGGCGGCGGCGCGCCCGCGGCGGCGGCCGACGGCTCGGAACCGGCCGGCGAGGTCACGCCGATCAGCGCGGTGGATACCGCCGAGCTGCTGCGCGAGGCCAAGAACGTCGTGATCGTGCCGGGCTACGGCATGGCGGTGGCGCAGGCCCAGCACGTGGTGTGCGAGATCGTCAATGTGCTGCGCGGCCAGGGCATCAACGTGCGCTTCGCCATCCACCCGGTGGCCGGTCGCATGCCGGGCCACATGAACGTGCTGCTGGCCGAGGCCAAGGTGCCCTACGACATCGTGCTCGAGATGGACGAGATCAACGAGGACTTCCCGGACACCGACGTGGCGATCGTGATCGGCGCCAACGACATCGTGAACCCGGCGGCGCAGGAGGATCCGGCCAGCCCGATCGCCGGCATGCCGGTGCTCGAGGTATGGAAGGCGCGCACCTCCATCGTCATGAAGCGCAGCATGGCCTCCGGCTACGCCGGGGTCGACAACCCGCTGTTCTACAAGGACAACAACCGCATGCTGTTCGGCGACGCGCGCAAGATGCTCGATGAAGTCCTCGGTGCGCTGAGCGCCTGAGCTAGAAGGGGTAATATCCGAGGCTCGCGCCTCGGGTAGCGCGGGCATGGCGGCGACAACCGCCATGCCCGCATTTTTATGCGCATCTGCGTGCCGCCCCTGGCCGGACAGTCGTACGGACAACCTGGAGGCTCACCGCATGCTCGAACCCCGCAGCGAATCACGCCCGACCGCGCCGCGCGTCGCGCTCTTCGTCACCTGTCTGGTGGATGCGATGCGCCCCAGTGTCGGCTTTGCCGCACTCAAGCTGCTGCGCGACGCCGGCTGCCGGGTCGAGGTCCCGCAGGCGCAGACCTGCTGCGGCCAGCCCGCCTTCAACAGTGGCGACACCGCGCACGCGGCCACGCTGGCGCGTCACTTCATCGACACCTTCGAGGGCTACGACTACGTGGTCGCGCCTTCCGGCTCCTGCGTCGGCATGACGCGCGCGCACTATGCCGAGGCCCTCGCCGACGATCCGGCCTGGGCCGAGCGCGCACGCCGGCTCGGCGAGCGGACCCACGAACTGATGAGCTTCCTGGTCGACGTGATGCGCTACGCACCGGCCGACGTGAAGCTCGACCGCAGCTTCACCTACCACGACAGTTGCTCGGGCCTGCGCGAGCTCGGCGTGCACGACCAGCCGCGCGCCCTGCTCGGCCAGGTCGCCGGGCTCACGCTGAAACCGCTCGAAGGCAACGACGTGTGCTGCGGCTTCGGCGGCACCTTCTGCGTCAAGTATCCGGCGATCTCCAACGCCATCGTCGGCGAGAAGGCCGAGGCCATCGAGCGCAGCGGCGCCGAGCTGCTGCTCGGCGGCGACCTCGGCTGCCTGATGAACATGGCGGGCAAGCTCAGACGCAAGGGCTCGAGCGTGCGCGCCTTCCACGCCGCCGAGGTGCTCGCCGGCATGGGCGACGGGCCGGCCATCGGCGAGGAGGACTGAGCCATGGAAGAAGCCACGCTGTCCTTCAAGGCCCGCGCCGAACGTGCGCTGGCCAACCCCACGCTGAAGATCGCGATCGACCGCACCACCGGCACCGCCGAGCGCAAGCGCGCGGTGGCGATTAGCCAGTTCCCGCAGTTCGAGGCGGCGCGCGAGCGCGGCAAGCGCATCAAGGACCACGTCATCGCCAACCTCGACCACTACCTGCTGGAGTTCGAGCGCAACGCGATCGCCTCCGGCGCCAAGGTGTACTGGGCGGCGACCGCCGACGAGGCCTCGCAGATCGTCGTGCGCCTGTGCAAGGAAGCCGGCGCGAAGCGCGTCACCCGGGTCAAGTCGATGTTGGGCGAGGAGATCGGCCTGCCCCACGCGCTCGACGAGGCCGGGATCGAGCGCGTCGAGACCGACCTTGCCGAGCACATCGTGCAGCTGGGCGGCGACCGCCCCTCGCACATCGTGTGGCCGTCGATGCACCGCACGCGCGAGCAGGTGTCGGAGATGTTCAAGCGCCTGCACCGCGCCCCGCACCAGGAAGAGACCATCGAGGCCATGGTCGACAGCGCCCGCCGCGAGCTGCGCGACAAGTTCCTGTCGGCCGACGTCGCCATCTCGGGAGCCAACTTCCTGCTCGCCGACACCGGCGCCACCTGCACGGTGACCAACGAGGGCAACGCCGAGCTCACCACCACGCCGCCGCGGGTGCACATCGTCACCGCCGGCATCGAGAAGCTCGTCCCCAGCATGGGCCACGCGATCGCCATGCTGCGCCTGCTGGTGCGCTCGGCCACCGGCGCCGACGTCACCCAGTACACCACCTTCCACTGCGGGCCGAAGCAGGCCGGCGATCGCGACGGCCCGGAAGAGTTCCACATCGTGCTGGTCGACAACGGCCGCACGCGCATGCTGCGCGAGGGCATGCAGGAGATGCTGCGCTGCATCCGCTGCGGCGCCTGCATGAACCACTGCGTCGTCTTCCGCCAGCTCGGCGGCCACGTCTATGGCGGCACCTATCCCGGGCCGATGGGCGCGGTGCTGACGCCGGTGTTCGACGGTCTGGAAAAGTCCCGCGACCTGCCGCACGCGTGCACGATGAACGGCAAGTGCCAGGAGGTGTGCCCGGTGGCGATCCCGCTGCCGACCCTGCTGCGCGGCTGGCGCGACCGCTCGTGGCGCGAGGGGCTGGAGCCGGCCGCCGCCCGTTTTGGCCTGGGCATCCACACCTTCGTCGCCTCGCGCCCCCGGCTCTACCGCCTGGGGACGGCGATCGCGGTGCGCATGATGCGGCTCTTCAGCCGCGGCGGCGTGGTGCGCGGCCTGCCGGGGCTGGGCGCGTGGACCGCGCACCGCGAGTTTCCGGCGCCGGCCAGGCGAACCTTCATGGAAATGCTCAAGGATCAGGAGAACGCACGATGAGCGCGCGCGAAGCCATCCTCAACGCCGTGCGCGGCGCCCTCGGCCCGCGCACGCCCGACCCCGCGGCGCTGCGGCGCGAGGCCGACGCCCTGCTCGCGGAGCTCCCCGCGATCCGCCCCAACCTGCTTGCGGACGACCTGGTGGAGGCCTTCATCGCGCGGCTGGTCACCCCCAAGGTGGCCGCCACTGCCGAGCGCATCGCCGACCCAGCCGAGCTGCCGGCCGCGGTGGCGCGCTACCTCGAGGCGCGCGCCCTGCCCGCGGCGATCGCCCTGCAGCCGGCCGCCGTGCTGCAGGCGCTCGACTGGTCGGGCTTCGAGCTCCACGACCGCGTCGCGCCCGACGAGACCCTGGCGGTGGGCTTCGCGCGCTGGGGCATCGCCGAGACCGGCTCGCTGGTCTTCCACTCGGATGCCGAGACGCCGATCCTGGCCAACTTCCTGCCGCTGCACCACCTGGTGATGGTGCGCGCCGACAAGGTGCTCGCCTACCTCGACGACTACGCCGCGGCCATCGCCGGCGCGCGCCTGCCGCGCAACGTCAACATCATCACCGGCGCCAGCGGCACCACCGACATCGAGGGCAGCCTGGTGCTCGGCGCCCACGGCCCGCGCTACCTGCATGTGGTGATCGTCGGCGAGGCCGCGGGCGGCGGCTGAAGGCCGGCACAGCGAGAGGCCACCCGCATGCCGACCCCCCGCAGGCGTGCCGTATTCGCGGCCGTCTTCATCGCCCACACGCTCGGCATCCTGTCCTCGATCGACGCCTTGATGTCGACCCGCACTGCGCCCGGCGCCGTCGCCTGGATCGTGTCCCTGAGCACCTTCCCCTACGCCGCCGTGCCCGCCTACTGGGTGTTCGGGCGCAACCGCTTCAACGGCTACGTGATCGGCCGCCGCGAGGACGACAGCCGGCTCTATCGCGATCTCGCGCAGAAGATGTCGCACGTCGACGACTACGCCACCGCGCTGCCCGCGCGGCAACAGGAGCTGCAGGTGCTGGAGCGCCTGGCCAAGCTGCCGCTGCTGGGCGGCAACCAGGCCGAACTGCTGATCGACGGCGAGGCTGCCTTCGACAGCATGCTGGCCGGCATCGACGCCGCCGAGCGCTACCTGCTGGTGCAGTTCTACATCGTGCGCGACGACGCGCTCGGTCGCGAACTCAAGCGCCGCCTCGAGGCCAGGGCGCGCAGCGGCGTCAAGGTGCACTTCCTGTACGACGAGATCGGCAGCTACCGTCTGCCCCGCCGCTACCTGGCCGAGCTGCGCGCCGCCGGGGTCGAGGTCCGCCCCTTCCACTCCACCCAGGGCTCGGGCAACCGCTTCCAGCTCAACTTCCGCAACCACCGCAAGATCATCGTCGCCGACGGCCAGCATGGCTGGGTCGGCGGCTTCAACGTCGGCGACGAGTACCTGGGCCGCGACCGCCGCATCGGCCCCTGGCGCGACACCCACATGAAGCTGTCGGGGCCGGCGGTGTTCAGCCTGCAACTGTCCTTCCTCGAAGACTGGCACTGGGCAAGCGGCGAGGTGCTCGACTTCGACTGGCAGCCCGCCAGCGCGGCCGACCGCGGCGTACCGATCCTGATGCTGCCCAGCGGCCCCGCCGACCGCTTCGAGACCGCCAGCCTGATGGTGCAGCATGCGCTGGCCGCGGCACGCCAGCGCGCCTGGATCGCCAGCCCCTACTTCGTGCCCGACGAGTCGGTGCTCAACGCGCTCAAGCTCGCCGCGCTGCGCGGGGTGGACGTGCGCGTGCTGATTCCCGAGCGCCCCGACAACCTGCTGACCTGGCTGGCCGCCTATGCCTTCGTCGGCCCCCTGCTCGAGGCCGGCGTGCGCATCCACCGCTACCAGGCCGGCTTCCTGCACGGCAAAACGATGCTGATCGACGACGGCGCCTCGGCGGTGGGCACGGTCAACCTCGACAACCGCTCCTTCCGCCTCAACTTCGAGATCACCGCCTGGGTGCTGGACGAGAACTTTGGCCGCGAGATGGCCGCCATGTTCGAGACCGACTTCGCGCGCTCGCGCGAGATGACGCTGGCCGAGGTGCTGGAACAGCCCTGGTGGTTCCGCGCCGCCTCGCGCGCGGCCCACCTCACCGCACCGGTGCTGTGAGCATGCGCCGGATCTCCGGCACGCAGGAGCCACAGGACGTGCCGCAGGCGAGTTGCGCCTGCAGCGCATCGAAATCGGCGCCGGCGCCGATCGCGGCGACGATCTCGTTCTCGGAGACGTTCAGGCAGTTGCACACGATGCGCCCCCGCCCCACGGCCGCCGCGGGCGGCGCCGACAGCGGCGCCAGCAACCAGCGCCGCAGCGCGGCGGTGGACTGGGCCTCCACCATCAGCTCGCGCAGCCATGCACCGGCCAGGGTCTCGCCGGCCAGGCGCAGGCCGACCAGGCGCTCGTCCTCGATCAGCGCGCGCTTGCTGATGCCGCGGCGCGGATCCTCGTAGCTCACCACGCAATCGTCATCGAGCCCGAGCAGGACATCGAGCTCGGCCAGCCAGGCCGGCGGAATCGGCTGGTCGTGCGCCACCCGCATCACCACCGCGGCGGTGTCGCGCCCGGCGAGCGCGAGCGAAGCGTAGGCGAAACGCTCCAGCCACGGCACCAGGGCCTCGGCCTGCTCGGTGGCCGCGCATCCGTCGCGCTCCACGCGCATCAGCAGCATCTGCCAGGGCAGTTCGGCGCGCTCGATGGCGATCGCGGTGTGCTTGAGCTCGGGTTGCTTCGAGAACGGGTCGAACTCGCCGCCGACCAGCAGGTTGATGCCGCCCGAGTCGAGCACGTTGCGCCCCCAGTGCATGGCCACGAAAGCCTGGCCGCGGCGCACCTCGTCGGAGGCGTACGCGCGCAGCACCAGCTTGCCGCGCCGGCTCGACACCCGCAGCAGCTCGCCGCTGCGCAGGCCGCGGGCCTGCAGGTCGGCCGGGTTGAGCTCGATGCGGGCCTCGTCCACATGGCTGTACAGGCGCGCCACCTTGCCGCTGCGGCTCATGCCGTGCCACTGGTCGCGCAGGCGGCCGGTGGTGAGATGCAGCGGATAGCGCTCATCGACCTGCTCCGCCGTGCCCGCCTGCACCGGCACCACGAAGCGCGCGCGACCGCTCGCGGTGGGGAAGCAGCCGTCGGCGTACAGGCGCGCCTGGCCCGCCGCCCCTGCCGTGCGCGCCGCGGCCGGAAACGGCCACTGCTGCGGGCCGGCGGCGTCGAGCAGGGCGTAATCGAGCCCGGTGATGTCGAGGTCGCGACCGGCCGTGCTCGCCACATGCTCGGCGAAGATCGCCTCCACCCCGTCGTAGGCGAACATGCGCGCGGCCTGCGGCTTGCCGATCAGCGGCCCCAGCGCACGTGCGAAGTCGCACACGATGCGCCAGTCGGGCCGCGCCTCGGCGGGCGGCGGCAGGGCCCGGCGCACGTGGGTGATGCGGCGCTCGGAATTGGTCACCGTGCCCTCCTTTTCGCCCCAGGTCGCCGCCGGCAGCATGAGGTCGGCAAAGGGCGCCGTCTCGGTGCTGCGAAACGCTTCCTGCAGCACGACGAAGTCGCAGCACTGCAAGGCCTCGCGCACCAGCTCGAGCTCGGGCATCGACTGCGCCGGATTGGTGCAGGCGATCCACAGCGCCTTGATGCGGCCCTCGCGCGCGGCCTGGAACAGCTCGACCGCGGTCAGCCCCGGCGTGGCGGGCACGCTATCCACCCCCCACAAGCGGGCGACCTCTTCGCGGTGCGCCGGGTTGGCCAGGTCGCGGTGGGCCGACAGCAGGTTGGCCAGCCCGCCCACCTCGCGCCCGCCCATGGCGTTGGGCTGGCCGGTGAGCGAGAACGGCCCGCAGCCGGGCTTGCCGATCTTGCCGGTGGCGAGCGACAGCGCGATCAGCGCCGTGCCGTTGTGCGTGCCATGGGTGGACTGGTTGAGCCCCTGGCACCACAGCGACAGCGCCGCCGCCGACTGCCCCCACCAGCGAGCAGCGGTGACGATGTCGGCCGCGGGCACGCCGCAGACCTCGGCCGCCGCGGCCGGCGTGATGTCGCGCACGTGCTCGCGCAAGGCGTCGAAGCCCTCGGTGTGGGCGGCGATGAAATCGGCATCGACCAGGCCCTCGTCCAGCAGCACGTGCAGCATCGCGTTGTACAGCCAGATGTCGGTACCGGGCAGGATGGCCAGGTGCAGGTCGGCACTGGCGGCGGTGTCGGTGCGGCGCGGATCGACCACGATCAGCTTCATGTGCGGGCGTGCCTTCCTCGCGTCCTCGATGCGGCGGAAGGCGACCGGATGGGCGTAGGCCGGGTTGGCGCCGGCGATCAGGATGCAATCGGCGTGATCGAAGTCCTCGTAGGCACAGGGCGGCGCATCCGCGCCCAGGGTCTGCTTGTAGGCGGCGACCGCGCTCGACATGCACAGGCGCGAGTTGGTGTCGACGTTGTTGCTGCCGATCAGGCCCTTCATCGCCTTGTTGAAGACGTAGTAGTCCTCGGTCAGCAACTGGCCGGAGATGTAGAAGGCCACCGCATCCGGTCCATGGGTATTGATGACCTCGGCGAAGCGGCCGGCGGCGGTGGCGATGGCCTCGTCCCAGCCCACGCGCTGGCGCGGCTCGCCACGCGTGCGGCGCAGTTCGGGGTGCAGCAGCCGCGTCTGCGGCCGGGCGCTCAGGTGCAGGGTCGAGCCCTTGGTGCACAGGCGGCCGAAATTGGCCGGATGGGCGGGGTCGCCGCGCACGCCGCTGATGCGTTCGCCATCGTGTTCGATCAGCACGCCGCAGCCGACGCCGCAATAGGGGCAGGTTGATCGGGTCTCCGTCGTCGACGGGGAGGCGCGCTGCAGTTGCACATCGGAAATCATGACGGGGCCTCTGGTTCTAGTGGCGGCTGAGCAGGTACAGCAGCACGAGGTTGAGTGCGAGCGACAGCGCGGCGACGATCTTCAGCGCCAGGCGCGGATTGCGCTCGAGCAAGGGCACGCGGCGGCGGCTGGCGAGCGGGCGGCTGGCGCCGCGCTCGAGCGCGAGCAGGAACTCCTCGGCGGTCTCGAAGCGATCCTGCGGCTCGCGCGCGCAAGCCTTGAGCAGCACGTTCTCGAGCCACTCGGGGGTGTCGGGGCGGTAGCGCGTCGGCGGCACCGGCGCGCCGAAGCGTGGATGCTGGAAGGGCTCGATCTCGCCGTAGGGGTATTTGCGCGTCAGCAGTTCGTAGAGCGTGACGCCGCAGGCGTAGAGGTCGGACGACTCGTTGGCCTGGCCGCCGGCAAACAGCTCGGGCGCCATGTAGGACGGCGTGCCCGGGTTGTTGATCTCGGCCAGGTCCTCGGCGTCGGCGGCCGCCACCCCGAGATCGAGCAGGCGCAGCTCCCCGCTGCGGTCGATGTGCACGTTGTCGGGCTTGATGTCGCGATGCACGATGCCCAGCCGGTGCAGCACCGCCACCCGACGCAGCAAGGCGCGGCCGATGCCGACCAGCTCGTGCGCCTCATGGCGGTGACCGCGGGCGAGGCTCGCCTTCAGCGTCTCGCCCTCGTGCCAGCTCATCAGGTAGTACAGGTGCGCGCGCGGATGGTCGCACACGCGCGGAAAGCCCTTGCCCGGCACCCGGCGCGCCAGCCACTCCTCGCGCACCAGCGCGCTCACCGCCTCGTCATCATCGGCCTCCGGGCGCAGCGTCTTCAGCACCAGGGCCTCGCCCCCGGCGAGCCGGGTGACGCGGTAGAGCAAGGTGACGCGCGATTCGTGCAGCACCTCCTCGACCCGCAGGCCGTCGATCGTCTGCCCGGGCTTGAGGCGCGGCGGCAGCGGCAGGCGGTGGCCTTCGGCGAGGCGGTCGCGCAGCTTGTCCGCCGGCAAGGTCTCGACATTGGCGACCAGCGCGGTGGCGTTGTCCGTCGCCCCCCGCCGCAGCGCCCCCTGGGCAAGCGCATCGGCCGCCTGCTGGGCGTCCGCCTGCGCCTGCAGCACGGCGGCAATGCCGGCGTCGCCGAGCGTCGTCCACACACCATCGGTGACGAGCACGAAGCGGTCGCCGGCGGCCAGCTCGCCATCGTCGTGGTCGACCAGCAGGCGCGCCTCGAGCCCGATCGCGCGGCGCAGCACGTTGTCGAACTCGGGGTGTTCCCAGGTGTGGTCCTCGGTCAGGCGCAGCAGCTCGCCCGCCCGCCAGCGATAGGCGCGCGAATCGCCCACATGGGCGACGTGGTAGCGCCGGCCGCGCAGCACCACCGCGGTCAGCGTGGTCGCCATGCCGGCATACTCGCGCGCCTTCGCCGACTGGCCGAGCAGCCAGCGATTGACGGCGCCGAGCACGGTGTCGACCGACTTGTCGACGCCCCAGGTCTGCGGCGTCGAGTAGTAGTCGGCAAGCAGGCTGCGCACCGTCTGCTCGGCCGCCTCGCGCCCATGGGCATGGCCGCCCACGCCGTCGGCCACCGCCAGCAGCATGCCCTTGGCCTCGAGCTCCTCGCCTTCGGGCGTGGCGGCGCCGACGAAGTCCTCGTTGCGCGGCCGCGGCCCCTGCGCACTGGCATGGCCCAGGCTGACCTGCAGGCCGGGCACGCCCCGCGCCGGACGCGGCACGGCGTTCGCCACCGCGCCGGACTCGGGAAAGTCGATGATCGTGCCCACGATGCCTCCGTTGCTGCGCTGACTGGCGGGGCGGCGTCAGATCTTCGCCGCGGTCAGGTGGGCCGCGCCCCAGGTCGTGCGCCAGCGCGTCTTCACCGCGGTGAGGCCGATCAGCGCGAACACGGCGAGCGCGGCGAACACCAGGAAGCCGATCTGGTAGCTGCCCGTGACCTGCTTCGAATAGCCGAGCGAGGACGCCAGGTAGAAGCCGCCGACGCCGCCCGCCATGCCGACCAGGCCGGTCATGACGCCGATCTCGCGCCGGAAGCGCTGCGGCACGAGCTGGAACACCGCGCCGTTACCCATGCCCAGCGCGAGCATCGCGCCCACGAACACCACCAGCGCCATCCACGCCTCGGGCAGGCCGATGCTGACGAGGGCGAGGAAGAACGCGGCGAACACATACATCACGCTGAGCGACTTCACGCCGCCGATGCGGTCCGCCACGTTGCCGCCGATCGGGCGCACCAGCGAGCCGGCGAACACGCAGCCGGCGGTGAAGAAGCCCGCCATCTTCGGGTCCAGTCCGTACTGGGTATTGAAGTAGATCACCAGCGAGGACGCCAGGCCGACGAAGCCGCCGAAGGTGACCGCGTAGAAGAACATGAACCACCACGCGTCCTTGTCCTTGAGCACCTTCAGGTACTCGGCGAAGGTCTTGGGCGGCGGCGCGTCCGGCGCGTCCTTGGCCATGAAGCAGAAGGCGACGAGCACGATCACCAGCGGAATCAGCGCGATGCCGAAGACGTTGTGCCAGCCGAAGGCCATCGCCAGGCCGGGGGCAAAGAGCGCGGCAAAGGCGGTGCCGGAGTTGCCCGCCCCGGCGATGCCCATCGCCGTGCCCTGGTGCTCGGGCGGATACCAGCGCGAAGCCAGCGGCAGCGCCGCCGCGAACGATGCGCCGGCGACGCCGAGGAAGACGCCCAGCACCAGCACCTCGGTGAAGGAATGCACGCCGGCGACCCAGGCATAGGCGAGCGCCAGGATCACGATGACCTGGCCGATGATCGCCGCCTTCTTCGGCGACAGGCGATCGACCGCCACGCCCATGACGATGCGCAGCAGCGCCCCGGCCAGCACCGGCGTCGCCACCATCAGGCCCTTCTCGGAATGGGACAGGCCGAGGTCGGCCGAGATGCCCACCGCCAGCGGCCCAAGCAACACCCACACCATGAAGGCAAGGTCGAAATACAGGAAGGCGGCGATCAGCGTCGGCGTATGGCCGGCCTGCAGGAAGGATTTCTTGTCCATGTCGAACTCCAGAGTCATGCGTCGTATGCACCTTTGGTGCAGGAAACTTCAGCGCAAGACTCCGTTGCCCGATGGGCCCGCCAACTTTGGCGGGCCTGGCGCTGTGCTGGTGAGTGATCAGCAAGCCGCGTGCCAGAGGTGGATTTTCAATACTTCAATAACTTAGCGAATTCGACCCGCAACGCGCACGCACGATATTGGTGCCTTTCATCAGGATGCAGTGCACAAAAGCAGTGCATGGCGCGATCCCATGGCAGCGGCGAACCGGAATTTGCGTGAAGTCACCCTATACTCGGGGGCGTATTCAAATGGCGTGACCCGACTGGAGAGTCCAGCATGAATGCATTCTCGCCGTCCGACCTCAAGACCATCCTGCACTCGAAGCGCGCGAACCTTTACTACCTGGAGCACTGTCGTGTCCTGGTGAACGGCGGCAGGGTTGAGTACGTCACCGACGAGGGCAGTCGGTCCCTCTACTGGAACATCCCGATCGCCAACACCACGACCCTCCTCCTCGGCACGGGAACCTCGATCACCCAGGCAGCGATGCGCGAGCTTGCAAAGGCTGGCGTGCTGGTGGGCTTTTGTGGTGGCGGCGGCACGCCACTCTTCACGGCCAACGAGGTGGACTTCGACGTCGCCTGGTTCTCGCCACAAAGCGAATACCGACCCACGGAATACCTGCAGTCGTGGGTCCGTTTCTGGTTCGACGACGCCTCGCGTCTTCGAGCGGCCAAAACCATCCAGCAGGCCCGGCTGACACGCATCGCCGCCCATTGGACGAACAACCGAACCCTCGCGGAAGCGGAATTCGTCATACCCCGTGAGCGGCTGGCGGCGGCACTCGATGCATCCCGGCGAGTCATGCTCGCCGCACCAGACAACACCGCCCTGCTCACCGAAGAGGCCCGCCTGACCAAGACGCTGTTCAAGCTCGCCTGCGACGCCACCGACTATGGCGAATTCACCCGCGCCAAGGGTGGCAGCGGTGGCGATCCCGCGAACCGCTTCCTCGACCACGGCAATTACCTCGCCTACGGGATGGGCGCCACCGCCACTTGGGTGCTCGGTCTGCCGCACGGATTGGCCGTGCTTCACGGCAAGACGCGGCGTGGCGGGTTGGTGTTCGACGTTGCAGACCTGGTCAAGGACGCGGTCATCCTGCCGCAGGCCTTCGTGTCGGCGATGCGTGGCGACAGCGAGCAGGAATTTCGCGACAGCTGCATCGAGACGCTAGTCCAGACCGAGTCGCTGGACTTCATGATCGATACCCTGAAGGCCATCGCCACCGAAACCGGGAAGCACGCCGGATGAACGTGCTGCTCATCTCCCAATGCAGCAAGAACGCGCTCACCGAGACTCGTCGGATCCTCGACCAGTTTGCGGAACGCCGCGGTGATCGTACCTGGCAGACGCCCATCACCCAGAGCGGACTGGAAACCCTCCACCGCCTGCTGCGCAAGACCGCGCGCAAGAACACCGCCGTGGCCTGCCACTGGATTCGGAGCAAGGACCACAGCGAGCTGCTGTGGATCGTTGGCGATGCTAGGCAATTCAATGAGCGGGGCGCGACGCCGACCAACATGACGCGGCGCAACGTGTTGCGTGCCGAATCGGAGAACGACTGGCACAGCCTCACCGTCATCCACTTGCTGGCCTCGCTCGCGGCGCTGCTGCACGACCTCGGCAAAGCCTGCCTCGCCTTTCAGCAAAGACTCACCGTGACGGGACCAGTAGCACGCAACCTGTATCGCCACGAGTGGGTATCGCTGCGTCTGTTTCAGGCCTTCGTCGGCAACAGCACCGACGCCGAATGGCTGGGGCGGCTCATCGCCCCGTCTGCGGAAGATGACGAGAGCTGGACCGCGAGGCTGTTGCGTGACGGAGACGACCCCAAGGCCCGCGACAACAAGCCGTTCTCCGTCCTACCGCCGCTTGCGCGGACGGTCGCGTGGCTGGTGCTGACCCATCACCGTTTGCCGCTCATGCCGACGAAGCATGCCAATGGCCAATGGAAGTGGCTGGGGGCACGTGTACCCGATCTGAGCGCGGCCCAATTGGACAACCTCCTGGAGAAGGTGGACGCGAACTGGAACGAGCTTTCTGACGGAGCGAACAAGGACGCGATCGAGCCTTACTGGCGGTTCCCCCACGGCCTTCCGATCACAACCGACGCCTGGCGCAAGCGCAGCGCACGCGTGGCACGCCGGTTGCTGGCAATCGTGCAAAGCGCGGATGCTCGCGACTGGCTGCACGATCCCTACGTGATGCACCTCGGCCGTCTGGGTCTGATGCTGGCGGATCACCACTACTCCAGCCTTACCGATCCGGCCGCGCGCAGCGACCTCAACCCAGCCTATCCACTGTTCGCCAATACCGACCGCAAGACCGGCAAGTTCAATCAGACGCTCGACGAACATCTGCTCGGCGTCGCGCGGCACGCCGGCATGGTCTCCCATGCGCTGCCCGGCTTCGAGCATCACCTGCCACGGCTGGTCCGCCACAAGGGCCTGCGCAAACGCAGCGCCGACGCCCGCTTCCGCTGGCAGGACCGCGCGGCCGATCTCGCCGAAGCAATCCGCGAACCCGCCGCCCGCCATGGCGCCTTCATCGTCAACATGGCCTCCACCGGCTGCGGCAAGACGCTGGCCAATGCGCGCATCATGAACGCGCTCGCCGACCCGTCCCGGGGCTTGCGCTGTGCCTTCGCACTCGGCCTGCGCACTCTTACGCTGCAGACCGGTCGCGCCTTCCGCGACGAACTCCAGCTGTCCGACGATGCGCTGGCGATCCGCGTCGGAGGGGCCGCCAACCGCGAACTGTTCGAGCACTACGAGCAACTCGCCGAGCAGAGCGGATCGGCATCCACCCAGGCCTTGCTGCCGGAGGACGCGGGCGTGGTGTTCGAGGGCAACACTGCCCACCCCTTGCTGCAGCGCCTGTCTCACGACCCCCGAATCCATAAGCTAATCGCCGCGCCGCTGCTCGTGTGCACCATCGACCACCTCACACCGGCCACCGAAAGCCAGCGTGGTGGCGGGCAGATTGCCCCGATGCTGCGCCTGATGAGTGGCGACCTGGTGCTGGACGAACCCGACGATTTCGACATCGACGACCTGCCCGCCCTGGCCCGCCTGGTGCATTGGGCCGGCCTGCTCGGCAGCCGCGTGCTGCTGTCCTCCGCCACCCTGCCGCCGGCACTGGTGCAAGGGCTGTTCGAGGCCTATCTCGACGGGCGGCGCTGGTTCCAGCGCAATCGCGGCGAACGGCCTGGCGCCTCACCAGAGGTGTGCTGCATGTGGGTGGATGAGTTCGATCAGACCCGGCGCGACTGTGACGAAGGCGACGCGTTCGCCACCCAACAGTTGGCGTTCGCCCAGCGCCGCCATGCGCGCCTCGCCAAGGAGGCCGCAAGACGACGTGCCGAACTCCGGCCGCTGCCGCTCGCGGGCAAGGCGCACGAGGTGTTGCGGCCCACCATGGCCGCAAGCATGCGCGAAGCAGCCTTGAACCTGCACGCCGTACACCACGCCATCGACCCCCAATCCGGCAAGCGCGTCAGCTTCGGCCTGATCCGCATGGCCAACATCGACCCGCTGGTCGATGTCGCGCTGGCCCTCTACGCCCTCGGCGCCCCGGACGACACCCGGATACACCTCTGCACCTACCACTCGCAATATCCGTTGCTGATCCGCTCGGCCATCGAGCACCGCCTGGACGCCGCCCTCAACTGAGTGTGGTCACCCGATTTGATGCTCCGATGATCACGTAGCGCGATGGCCTGCAGAGGCCCGCCGCCGAATGGAAACGCCGCCCGGTGATGCTGAGGGGGCGGCGTTTGTGCTTGAGGACGGTTCAGAACGGTGGATCGTCCGGGCAGGCCGAGCGAAACAGGTCAGGCTGGGCGAAGTCGGGTTCGACGAGGTGCTCGCGCGATCGCTCCCGGTAATAGCGCTCGATCTGGCCGAGGTAGTGGGACTCGAAGAGCATGACGAAGTCGTGGAGCACGCCCTGAAG
>NZ_JBLQGP010000005.1:0-225196 GCF_047806685.1 Thauera sp. WH-1 | reverse complement strand
CGGGCGGAAGCGGCTCATGCTCTCAGGATCCGGGGGTGATGCGGTATTTTACAGGGAGTAGTCCGACAGGCTGCTAGGTTGATCCTGCAAGCTTCGTGGATCGATTGCGGGAGAACGATGATGGAAAAGGCATTGTCCGGCAGGCGGGTCCTGATCACCCAGGCGGACGCATTCATGGGGCCGGTGCTGTGCGAGGTCTTCGCCGAGCAGGGCGCGCAGGTGATCGCCAGCACCGATCCACTCGTCGCACCGGAGGCCGCCGAGCGCATCGTGCGCGCCGCCGGGCAGTTCGACGTGCTGGTGGCCAATCTGGCCCTCGGCGCGCCCACGACCCCGGCGGTCGAGGTCAGTGATGACGAATGGCGGGACGTGTTCGCCGCGCTGGTGGCCCCGCTGCCGCGCCTGGTGCGCGCCGCCGCGCCGGCCATGATCGCGCGCCGCGCGGGCAAGATCCTGCTGATGGGCAGCGCCTCGGCGCTGCGCGGCATGAAGCGCGCCTCCACCTACAGCGCCGCGCGCGGGGCGCAGCTGGCCTATGTGCAGGCGATCGGCGTTGAGCTGGCGCCGCACAACGTGCAGGTCAATGCCGTCGCCCAGAACTTCGTCGACAACCCGACCTACTTTCCGCCCGAGGTGCAGGCCAACCCGCGCTTCCAGGAGCGGCTCGCGCGCGAGGTGCCGCTGGGGCGGCTGGTCTCGGCGCGCGAGGATGCGCTGTTCGCAGCCTATCTGTGCAGTGCCGCGGCGGACTGCTTCGTCGGCCAGGTGTTTCCGGTTTGCGGCGGCTGGGTGGGGCGGTAGGCGAGACCACGCGCCGCTGCGCTAAACCGCGACGCCGCCGGGCGGCCAGTCGGGCAGCGCGGCAGGCAGCAGCGCGTGCAGGCCGTGGGTGAGCGTGCCCGCGCGCTCGAGTTCGCCCGCCACCCGCTCGACCGCGGCCCATACATCCGGCCGCTGCAAGGTGCGCACCGTCAGCGCCGCAACGTGGGCGAACGCGCCATACGCCGGCAGCAGCCAGGACAGATCCTCCGCCTGCCGCACTTCGCCGAACTCGCCCGTCGGGCTCAGGCGCACCGCCTCGCCCCTGAAGATCTGCTCGGCCGCCGGCCCGGCCATCAGGCCCACCATCTGCGCGCGGATCTCGCGCTGCTGGCGCGCGGAAAAACCTTCCACCTGCGCCCGGCCCTCGGGACGCTGCAGCAGCGACGGGTGGCCCTTGCCGTCCGGCTGCAGGCAGCCCTCGTTCATCAGCCAGCGCAGGAACTGCCTCGGCAGCACCAGGTCCGCCTTCTCGCACAGCCCCCAAAGGCCGGTGCACATCCGCCCATTGCGGATGTCGGTGCGCCAGGCCACGGCTCCTTCGTCGGCGACTGCGAGCCGATGGACCGACACGCCGCCGAGCGCGAACGCCACCGCGTGGCCGGCCTCGTGGATGCAGGTCGCGCGGCGCTGGGCGTGGGTCAGTGTGGTCATGCTTGTGTTCCATGCGCGATGCCGGAGGCCGCCAGGGAATCGCGGCGGCAGGGCGAGGCTTTGCACATCGTGCGGGTGCCCGGAAGCACGGGCGCGCCGGGTGGGGCAAGTAAGGTGATCTATATTCGGGCGAAGGATAAACGGAAGTGGGTGGGGGCGTTCAACGCGAACTCACACATTCGGCCACAAGCTGTCTCTCAATTCTCAAGCTCCGGTCGCCAGAACGGCAGCTTGGATCAAGAACTTGCCGGAGAGCCGATTCGCGTCGGGATGAGCAATGCGCAAGCCTGTCGCACGTACGAACTCAAGCAACCGAGAGCGCGGCCTACGCATCACCATCCACCGCTTCACGTTTGCCGGCACGAAGGTTCTGACCCGGGCAATTCACACCAGCCGGGCGTATGATTCGCACCCGATGTGCGCTGTTTTCCGCGCCGCAACATGACTCGAAGGATGGTGCGAATTGAAGATTCGCGAGGTCCAGCACCCGGCTCGTGTCGTTCCGCTCGCGTTCCTGATCACGATCCTGATCGGAACGGGGCTGCTCATGTTGCCGATCGCTCGCGCAGATGCCGTCGCCACGCCCTGGCTGACCGCACTGTTCACCTCGGTATCGGCGGTCTGCGTGACCGGCCTGGTGACCGTGGATACGGGCACCTACTGGTCGTCGTTCGGGCAGTGGGTGATCATGGCGCTGTTCCAGGTCGGCGGCTTCGGCATGATGACAGCCGCCACGCTGCTCGGGCTGATGGTCAACCACTCCTTGCGCTTGCGCACGCGGCTCACCGCGCAGGCCGAAACACACGCCGTCGGTATCGGCGACATCACCAGCGTGGCCAAGCTCGTGCTGGTCGTGACCCTGATCGTCGAGCTGTTTGCGGCGCTGACCTTGATGCTGCGTTTGCGCACCACTTACGAGCTGCCCTGGGCCGATGCCGCCTGGAGCGGACTCTTCCACGCCGTGTCCGCTTTCAACAATGCGGGATTCTCGATCCACGCAGACGGCCTCGTTCGCCATGCGACCGACGTCTTCATCCTCACCCCCATCATGCTGGCCATCGTGATCGGAGGCCTGGGCTTTCCCGTCCTGCATGACCTGCGCCGGAAGTTCGCCAGCCCGCACCGCTGGTCGGTGCACACCAAGCTGACGCTCCTGGGCACGGCCGTGCTGCTGGTGGGCGGCACGATCCTGCTGCTTGGCTTCGAGTGGTCCAATCCGCGCACGCTCGGTCCAATGGCCGCCGGGGAAAAGCTGCTGTCAGCGATCTTCGCGTCGGTGTCGGCACGCACGGCCGGATTCAATTCGATCGATATCGGCGGGCTGACGCATGAGAGCCTCGGGCTGCACTACTTCCTGATGTTCATTGGTGGCGGTAGTGCCGGCACGGCCGGTGGCGTCAAGGTGGGCACGGCGATGATCCTGGTGTTGCTGGTGATCGCCGAGATCCGGGGCCGTATGGACACGGAGGCCTTCGGCCGGCGTATCAGCCATTCGGCCCAGCGCCAGGCCATCACCGTGCTTGTCCTCAGCAGCGCCGTGATCGTGCTGGGCACGGTGTTCATCCTCCACACCACCGACATCGCCACCGATAGGGTCATCTTCGAGGTGGTCTCGGCCTTTGCAACAGTGGGCCTGTCCACCGGCATCACCGCCGAGTTGCCCGAATCCGCCCAGCTGATGCTGGTGTTGCTGATGTACGTCGGCCGGGTTGGAACGATCACGCTGGCGGCATCGCTCGCACTGGGCGAGCATCGCATGCCGTTCCGCTATCCAGAGGAGCATCCCGTTGTTGGCTAGGCTATTTACAGAGCAGTTCGCCTTCTCGAAGGGCGACAGTGTGGTCGTGATCGGCCTGGGGCGCTTTGGCGGCTCCGTGGCCAACTCCCTGATGCAACTCGGGCACGACGTGATGGGGATCGATCGTGATCCCGAGCCGGTGCATGCGTGGGCGGATCTGCTCACGCACGCGGTCCAGGCGGATTCGACCAACGCGATGACGATGCGCCAGCTCGGCGTGGCGGACTTCTCGCACGCCATCGTTGGCATCGGCGGCGATCTGGCCGCCAGCCTGATGACGGTGATGGCGCTGACCGAACTCGGAATCCGCGACATCTGGCTCAAGGCGATGACGCCCGAGCACGGCAAGATCGCCGAGCGCATCGGCGCGCATCACGTGGTCTACCCGGAGGCCGACATGGGGGAGCGCGTCGCCCACCTCATCAGCGGGCGAATGATGGACTACATTGAATTCGACGACGGCTTTGCGATCGCTAAGATACAGGCGCCGCCAGCCACGCACGACC
This sequence comes from Thauera sp. WH-1, assembly GCF_047806685.1. Lineage (NCBI taxonomy): Bacteria > Pseudomonadati > Pseudomonadota > Betaproteobacteria > Rhodocyclales > Zoogloeaceae > Thauera > Thauera sp. WH-1. The sequence goes on along the minus strand of NZ_JBLQGP010000005.1, from coordinate 221,419 downwards.
TCTCGCTCGCCGAGTCCTTGGTGCGCGAGCGCTTCGGCGTCACGGTGGTGGGTATCAAGCGCGCGCACGAGGACTTTCAGCACGGCAAGCCGAGCAGTGTCGTGCTGCCCGGCGATCTGCTGATCGTCTCGGGGCCCACCAAGAAGGTGGAGGCGTTTGCAGCCAGTGGCCGCAAACGTTAACCGGCCACCCCGTTAAGGGCAGCCGACCCACAGTCAGACGGCCTTTCCATCGTGTCGTCTCCGAAAAGGCCACCGCGAAATGCTCAACTGGATCCTGAGTCAATTCAAGCGACAATCGGCTGAAGATCTCGAGCGGGCGCTAGAACTTGTCAAGGCTGCCGAGCGGGGAGGGGCACATGTGAGCCTATCGAACGCACGTGAGCTTGCGCGGGCGCTCGGGGTCGAAGTGGAGGTCCATGCAAGCGCCGATGAGGTTGTTCACGCCATCAGACGTTACCTCAGTCATCGCGGCGAGTTGTGAGTCTGGCGGTGCATGACGCTGAAGCGCCATTACGCCCTCTCTTGAAGGTCCTTTCCATTCAGAAACCCGCCGCTGCAGCATCGAGTTGACGAATGTCTCGTTCGGGGTCGGCTGCCGACTGCGATCCTTAAGACCCCCCGCGCACGCCGCCGTGTTCCACACATGAGGCGCGAGGCGATGGGGGGCAATTTGATGCCAGATCAGTCGCTCTATCGGCAGCCGAACAAGCAATATACGTCGCGACCGAAGCGCCAAGCCTTAGGCGCTCGAAGTCGCGCGACGCGGATAACATCGGCGGCCAGAGTTCCGCCAATGAACGGCTCCCTGCCTCCCGGTCGTCGCTCCCATAGCCGTCTGCCCAACGAGGATCCCGATCAACATGAAGACCCTGAGCATCCTTTGGCAGCGACTCGTGACGCCGGAAGGGGAGACCTGCGAGCGCTGCGGCGGCACGTACGACGCCATCGTCCAGGCGCTCCCCAAGCTTGAACAAGCGCTGCGCCCGCTTGGCATCGAGCCCGTCCTGGAAACGCGGGAGATCGCGCTCGACGCCTTCAAGTGCATGCCCTCGGAGTCGAATCGCATCTGGATCGGCGGCCGTTCGATCGAGGACTGGCTCAGCGCGACCGTCGGCAAGAGCACCTGCTGCGCGGCCTGTGGGGGCGCGGCGTGCCGGACATTGGAAGTGGGAGCGGAAACCTTCGAGGCGATTCCGGAAGCGCTGATCCTCAAGGCCGCGCTGCTTGCCGCGTCCGCCGCCCTGAGCCCTGCCAGTGACGCAGCGGCCGCGCCGGGTGGGTGCAAACCGGGGTGCTGCGGCGATGCCTGATCAGCAGACGCCCGACAAGCGACGGCCCGATCCGGTCGCCCGCTTTCTCTTTACCCTCATCAGCCTGAGGCTCGTGCCCTGAGCCTGCGGCGCCGGACCGTCTTGATCAGCGTCAACGAGAATTGCTTTCGTTTCAAACACGCTTCGACGACCCCGGGCTCGGGATCATTTCAGGAGCGAGACATGGCAAGAAAGCTTGAAGGCAAGGTCGCAGTCGTCACCGGCGCCAGCAGCGGGATCGGAAAATCGATCGTCCAGAAATACGTGGAAGAGGGCGCTCGGGTCGTCGCGTTCGCGCGCAATCTCGACGCGCTGAAGGCGCTGGAGGCGAGCTATCCCGGGCAGGTCACGGCGGTGGCGGGCGATGTGACGAACCCCGAAGACCTGAAGCGCCTGGTCGATGAAGCCGTGAGCGCCCATGGCGGCGTGGATATCGTCGTGCCGAACGCCGGCATTGCGCGCGTCGTGTCTTTCGAGGACAGCACGGCCGAAGCCTTCAACACCCAGTTCTCGGTCAATCTCTTCGGCGCGGCGGAAACCGCGCGCCTGTTCGTTCCGCACATTCGCAAGGGCGGATCGATCCAGTTCATCACCACCTTCCTCACCCAGGTCGGCTTCCCCGGTCTGGCCATCTACAGCGCCAGCAAGGCGGCGTTAAAGTCGCTCTCGCAGACTCTGGCCGCAGAGCTCGCGCCCCAGGGCATCCGGGTCAATTCCATCGCACCGGGCCCGATCGGCACGCCGCTGTGGGGAACGGTCGGACTGCCGCCCGAGATCCTGGCTGCGGTCGCGGAGAAGATCAATTCCCGGCTGATGCCCGGCGCATTCGGCCAGCCGGAGGATATTGCCGAGCTTTCGGTGTTCCTGGCCTCGGATGCTGCCAAGAACATCTTCGGGCAGGAGATCGTCGTGGATGGCGGCTATACCGTAGGGTGACGCGGTCGTGATCTCCCGCATCTGAGCCGCCCGCCGTTGGCGGCCTTTGCCGGCCGCCCGGCGGAGCGGGCAAGTGAAAGACCTGAGCCTGCATTTCGCGCGCGGTTGGGGCGGTTTCGTATTCTCCGTACCGCCCAGCCATCAGCTGAATCAGGGTGTCCAGTCGCGCAGTTCGCACACCGCCGTGTCGTCGGGTTGCATGACCTTGCCCCCGCCTGGTGACTTGCAGAGCCGTGTCGACTGTTCGTTGTGTTTGAATCGTCGCCTCTGCGGAATCCTTGCACTCGCCCGTCGGGGTTTCCAAGGCCCGCAATTACTGACCGAGATATGTCAGTGATTCTTCCCAGAACTGGTCGACCAGGCGCTGCTCCTCCGGTGAAAGGGGTGACCGGCCGCGCGAGACGGCCGGTCACCCTGGCTCACCTGGTTCAGCGATTGACGTCCACGATCACGCGGCCGCGGATCTCGCCATTGATCAGCTTCGATGCGGCAGGGATCGCCTCGGCCAACGAGATCTCGGTGCTGATCGTCTCGAGCTTGGCGATGTCGAGGTCGGCGCCGAGGCGACGCCAGGCTTCGAGGCGTTCGGCACGCGGACACATCACACTATCGATGCCGGCAAGCGTGACGCCGCGCAGGATGAAGGGCGCGACCGAGGCCGGAAAGTCCATTCCGCCGGCAAGCCCGCAAGCGGTGACGACGCCCCGGTACTTGGTCGTGGCGCAGACGTTCGCGAGGGTATGGCTACCGACGACATCGACCGCCCCCGCCCAGCGTTCCTTGCCAAGCGGCTTGCCCGGCGTCGCGAACTCCGCGCGACCGAGCACTTCGGAGGCGCCCAGGCGCTTGAGGTAGTCGGCCTCCTCGGTGCGACCGCTGACCGCGACGACGGTGTAGCCGAGCTTCGCCAGCACCGCGATCGACACGCTGCCGACCCCGCCTGCGGCGCCGGTGACGAGGATCTCGCCGTGGGCCGGGGTCACGCCATGGCGCTCCAGCGCGAGCACGCAGAGCATGGCGGTGTAGCCGGCGGTGCCGATCGCCATCGCCTGCCGGGGGGAGAACCGCTCGGGCAGCGGCACCAGCCAGTCGCCCTTGAGGCGCGCCTTCTGTGCGAGTCCGCCCCAATGTACTTCGCCGACGCCCCAGCCATTCAGCACCACCTGGTCGCCGGGCTTGTAGTCGGGGTGGCTGCTCGATTCGACGGCGCCCACGAGGTCGATGCCCGGAACCATCGGGAAGCGGCGAACCACAGGCCCCTTGCCGGTTATTGCAAGGCCGTCCTTGTAGTTGAGCGTCGAGTGGCTGACGCGAACCGTGACGTCGCCATCGGGCAACTGTGCCTCGTCGATGTCCTTGATGGCGGCACGGTAACCGGCGTCGTCCTTCTCAATCAGAATGCCCTTGAACATGCTTCGCTCCTCCTGTTTTAGACTGATCGTCTACTAAAAATGAAAAAAATTAGGCCTTCTTCAGCCCGGCGAAAAAACCGCGGGCAAAGAGCTCGAGGGCTTTGTCACTGCGTTCGAGCTTCGCCCGCAAGACCGCACCCTCCCAGCCGATCCAGAAAAAGACGGCCGCCTGCTCGCAGTCCACGGAACGGGGAATCTCTCCCTGCTGCTGTGCTGCTTCGAGGCAGCGCGCGAAGCGCTGCTCCCAGTCGTGAAACACCGCGTTGAGACGCGCCCGATAACTTTCCGGTAACGCGGCCATCTCCTGACCGAGGTTGCCGATCAGGCAGCCGCGGCGGAAATCGTGTCGCTTCATGCCTGCCCGGGCGTCTTCGACGAAGGCCCACAGGCGATCGAGCGGCCGCATCGACGCATCACCGAAGTGGCGCTCCAGCTTGTGGGCAAAGTAGCGCGCGTACCGCTCGATCAACTCTGCCCCGAAGGCTTCCTTGCTGTCGAAGTAGTGATAGAAGGAGCCCTTCGGCACGCCCACCCGCTTGAGCACCTCGTCGATTCCCGTGGACGAAAAGCCCTTCTCGGTCAGCGCCTCGAGCCCGGCACGCACCAGCAACTCCCGCGTTTCGAGGGATTGTTCGGGCCGCTTGGGGGGGCGGCCGCGTCGGCGAACAGGGGTTTGCTGTGCTTCCATGAAACAATATTAGACCGAGCGTCTAATTAAATGCAAGCAGTTCTTCGCCTTGCGAGGATCCCGATCAGGATGAAGGCTCCCCGAGCTCGGGCCGGTGCTGCGAACTTACTGCACCCGCACCTCGACCCGACGCGCTTCGGCGGCGTCGGCGCTGCCCAGGGTGACGGCCGGGCGGCGCATCAGCACGCGCTCGGCGGATACGCCGGCGGCGATCAGCGCCTGGCGCACCGACAGCGCGCGGTTCTTTGCGACCTCGGCGTTGACGGCCGCGCCGCCGGTTTCATCGTGATAGCCGGACAGCAGCGCGCTGGCCTGCGGTGCGGCGACGAGGGCGGCGGCCACGGTGGCGATCTGATCAGGCGCGGTATCCGGCGCTGCATGAGGGCAAGGCCAGCGAGCCTCGACCGCTGGCTGAGCGAGGCGGCCGCGCTTCATCCCCATGGTCGTGAGGGCCTGCACCCTCAATCCCGCAGGAACACCTGCAGCAGCTCATTCAGGAAGCGCCGCCCTCGCAGCGTCGGCCGTAGCTGGCCCTCGGCGGTCTCCAGCAGCCCCCGTTCGCGCGCCAGCGCCAGCTCGTCGCTGATGGCCTCGAGCGGCACGCCGGTGCGGGCCGCGAACAGCTTCGCCGGCACGCCCTCGGTGAGCCGCAGCGCGTTCATCATGAACTCGAAGGGCAGCTCCGCCACCGACACCTCGCGCGCCTCCTGGATGAAATCCCCGCGTGCCGCGCCTTCGAGGTAGCGCCCCGGGTGCTTGTGGCGCATCTCGCGGCGGATGCCCTCATGGCTGGAGAGCTTGCCGTGGGCACCGGGGCCGATGCCGAGGTAGTCGCCGAAGGTCCAGTAGTTGAGGTTGTGGCGGCTTTGCTCGTGCGGGCGGGCGAAGGCGGAGGTCTCGTAGTGCGCGAGGCCGGCCTCCGCCAGGCGGGCCTCGATCGCTTCCTGCATGTCGGCGGCGCTGTCGTCGTCGGGCAGCGGCGGCGGGTTGTGGGCGAAGGGGGTGTTGGGTTCGAGGGTGAGGTGGTAGCAGGACAGGTGCTGCACGCCGAAGCCGATCGCGGTCTCCAGGTCGGCGAGCGCCATGTCCGGGGTCTGGCCGGGCAGGGCGTACATCAGGTCGAGGTTCACGCGTTCGAAGTGGGTGCGCGCCGTGTCGATCGCGCGTCGCGCTTCGTCGCCACCGTGGATGCGGCCGATCCTGGCGAGCATCGCGTCGTCGAAGCTCTGGATGCCGAGCGACAGGCGATTGACGCCGGCGGCGCGGTAGTTGCGAAAGCGCGTTGCCTCGACCGTGCCGGGGTTGGCCTCGAGCGTCACTTCGGCGAGCGGGTCGAGCGGCAGCAGCATGCGGATGCCGGTGAGCAGGCCGTCCAGCGTGGTGGCCGACATCAGGCTGGGCGTGCCGCCGCCGATGAAGACGCTGTGCACCCGCCTGCCCCAGACCTGGGGCAGGGCATGCTGGAGGTCGGCGAGCACGGCCTCGAGCCAGGCCTGTTCGGGGATGCCGCCTTCGCGCGGGGCGTGCGAGTTGAAGTCGCAATAGGGGCACTTCTTCACGCACCAGGGGAAATGCACATACAGCGACAGCGGCGGCGGGGCCTCGAGCTGCGGGCGCTCGGGCAGCGGCAGGGGCTTTGCCGGGGCCGTGACCGGGCTCAGCGGGATGATGCGGCGGTTACTCACAGCGGGTGGTACTTGAGGCGGTCGAGCAGATGGCGCATGGCGGCGCCGCGGTGGCTCAGCGTGTTCTTGAGCGCGCCGTCGAGCTCGGCGGCGGTCTGCTCGAGCTCGGGCAGCCAGAACAGCGGGTCATAGCCGAAGCCGCCCTCGCCGCGCGCGGCGGTGAGGATCTCGCCGTGCCATTCGCCGTCGGCGATCAGCGGGCGCGGGTCTTCGGCGTGACGCACCAGCACCACGGCCGAATAAAAGTAGGCGGCACGCTGCGCGGGCTCGCTGAGATGGGCGAGCTTTTCCAGCAGCAGGGCGTTGTTGCGCGCATCCGACTTGGGCTCGCCGGCGAAGCGGGCCGAGATCACCCCCGGCATGCCGTCGAGCGCCTCGACGCACAGGCCGGAGTCGTCCGCGACCGCCGGCAGGCCGGTGGCGGCTGCGGCATGGCGGGCCTTGGCGAGCGCGTTCTCGACGAAGGTGGGGTGCGGCTCCTCGGCTTCGCCGACGCCGAACACCGATTGCGGCACCACCTCGATGCCGAGTGGGGCGAGCAGGGCCTGCATCTCGGCGGCCTTCTTGGCGTTGTTGCTGGCGAGGACGAGTCGTTTGCTCATTTTTTCAGCCTCCATGGATGGCTGCGCGCTGCAGTTCGAACAGCTGGCGGCCGCCGAGTTCGGCGAGGTCGAGCAGCGCGTTGAGCTCGGCGCGCGAGAAGGCGGCGCCTTCGGCCGTGCCCTGGACCTCGATCAGGCCCCCGCCCTCGGTCATCACCACGTTCATGTCGGTGTCGCAGTCGGCGTCCTCGGCGTAGTCGAGGTCGAGCACCGGCACCCCTTGGTAGATGCCCACCGAGACGGCGGCGACGAGCTCGCGCATCGGGTTGTGGGCGAGCTTGCCGGCGGCGACCAGGCCGACGAGCGCGTCATGCACCGCGACACAGGCGCCGGTGACGGCGGCGGTGCGGGTGCCGCCGTCGGCCTGCAGCACGTCGCAGTCGATCACGATCTGGCGCTCGCCGAGCGCGGCGAGGTCGACCACCGCGCGCAGGCTGCGCCCGATCAGGCGCTGGATCTCCTGGGTGCGGCCGCTCTGCTTGCCCTTGGCCGCCTCGCGCGCGCTGCGGGTGTGGGTGGCGCGCGGCAGCATGCCGTACTCGGCGGTGAGCCAGCCCTGGCCCTTGCCGCGCAGGAAGCCGGGCACGTTGTCTTCCACACTGGCGGTGCACAGCACGCGGGTGTCGCCGAATTCGACCAGCACCGAGCCTTCGGCGTGGCGGGTGAAGCCGCGCTCGAGGCGGACGGGGCGGAGTTCTGCGGGCTGGCGTTGGCTGGGTCGCATGGGGTTTCCTATCGCGTGTCGAATTTCTGGATGGCGGCGTTGATCTCGCGGATGGCGCGCTCGATCTCGTCCTCGTTCAGGTCGCCCGGGGCGCCGCCGCCGGCGCCCATGCTCGACACGTCGAGCCGGGTGGTGAAGTCGTCCAGCGCCATGGTGCGGGTGGAGATGGCGTCCACCGTGGCGGCGCCGGCGCTGGTCTCGTCGTGCCAGCACATCGCCACCATCGACAGGTTGTCGGCGCTCGCGCCGGCGGCGCGCTCGGCCTGGTCCATCAACAGCGGCACGCGGCGGTTGAGCGGTCCGCCGCTGAGGCCGGCCACCAGCTGATCGTCGCCGATGGGGCCCCACACGCCGTCGCTGCACAGGGCGAGGATGTCGCCATCGCGCAGCGGCGTGCGCGGCGAGTGTTCGATCTGCGGCGAGTGGTTGCCGCCGAGGCAGGAGTAGAGCCGGTTGCGGCCGGGGTGCTCGGCCGCCTCGTCGGCCTGCAGCAGACCCTGGTCGATCAGCAACTGGGTGCGCGAGTGGTCGCGTGTGCGGGTGACGAGGTGGCCGCGGCGCAGCAGGTAGAGGCGCGAATCGCCTGCGTGCGCCCAGTAGGCCGCGCCGCCCTGCACGATGCAGGCGATGAGGGTGGTGCGCGGGGCCTCGGGCAACTGGCGGTCGAGGGCGTCGTCGAGGATGGCGTGATGGGCGGCGCTGAGGGCCCGCGACAGGAACAGGGACGGATCGTCCAGGGCAGGGCGGGCCTCGCGCTGGAAGGCCTGCGTGATGTGCTGGGCGGCGACGTGGGCGGCGAGCTCGCCGTGCAGGTGGCCGCCCATGCCGTCGGCGACCAGCATCAGCAGGGCGTCGCGCGAGTAGCAATGGACGATGCGGTCCTGGTTGCTCTTGCGCTTGCCGGTGCGGCTTTCCTGATAGATCGTGAAACGCATGCTGTGCCTCATCCACTCCGCCCGATGAAGGATCTGAGCCGGCTGCCGAGATCGGAGAACCAGTGCGCAGCGGGCGGTGCGCCGGGTTCACGCTGGATCAGGGCCTTCTGCAGGCTGTACACGCTCTGCGGCCGGGCGAGGGGATCGAGCTGCAGGCACCAGTCCACCAGCTCGAGCAGTTGCGGGGCGTAGCGGTCGGCGTGCGTCCTTGCCAGCGGCAGCAGGCTGTCCTTGACGCTGCGCTCGTCGGCGCGCGGGGGCGCGCTGCCGGTGATGCTCGCGTACAGGCTGGCGCCGACGCTGTAGATGTCGGTCCACGGTCCGAGGTTGTCGCGCTTGTCGTACTGTTCCGGCGAGGCATAGCCCGGGGTGTACATCGGCTTGAGCACCGGCTGGTCGGACAGCAGCGTCTGGCGCGCGGCGCCGAAATCGAGCAGCACCGGCGTGCCATCCATGCGCAGGTAGATGTTCGAGGGCTTGATGTCGAGGTGCAGCAGCTTGTGTGCATGCACTTCGCGCAGGCCATTGAGCATGCGGGCGAAGACGGCGCGGATGAACATCTCCTTGAGCTGGCCGCGGTGGCGCTGGATGTAGTCGTGCAGGGTGCGGCCGCGTTCGAACTGCATCACCATATAGACAGTGCCGTTGGCGCGGAAGAAGTTGAGCACCCGCACCACGTTCGGGTGCATCAGCTTGGCGAGCGCGCGGCCCTCCTCGAAGAAGCACTTCATGCCATAGCGGAAGGCGGGGCGGTGCTCGTCGCTCACCTGCGGCTCGGTCTCGCCGTCCTTGCGCAGCGCGAGCGAGTTCGGCAGGTACTCCTTGATCGCCACCGGCACGCCCGCCTCGTCGTAGGCCAGATACACGATCGAGAAGCCGCCGAGCGAGAGCTGCCGCTCGATGCGGTACTGATCGAGCTGGAAGCCCTGTGGCAGCGCGCAGTTGGCTTGAGACGGCATCTTCGTGGGCGCTAGAATCGGGCCTTCGCAGCTTCATTCCTGAATGGGACCCCGAGTGTAATCGATCGCGCAGGGTTCCCGGAGACTCCACATGATCCACAGCATGACGGGTTTCGCGGTCCAGACGCGAGACTTGGGCAGCGTCTGCCTTCACCTCGAACTGCGCAGCGTCAATTCGCGCTATCTCGACCTCGGTTTTCGCATTGTCGATGATCTGCGCGCGGCCGAGCCGGCGATTCGCGAGCGCCTGAGCGCGCGCCTGGGCCGTGGCAAGGTCGAATGCCGTCTCAACCTGCAGGCCGGCCATGGCGCGCCACGCAGCCTGGCGCTCAACGCCGCGCTGCTCGACCAGCTCGCCGATGCCCAGGCCAGCCTGCGCGCGCGCTTTGCCGATGCGGCGCCGCTGTCGGTCAATGAGCTGCTGCGCTGGCCGGGCATGCTCGCCGACGACAGCCTCGGCTTCGACGAGATGCTGCCGGTGATCATCGAGCTGACCAATGCCGCGCTCGACGAGCTTGTCGCCACCCGCCGCCGCGAAGGCGACAAGCTCGCCGACATGATCCGCGAGCGCGTCGCCCGCATGCGCGAGCTGGTCGCCATCGCCACGCCGCGCATGCCGGCGGTGGTCGCCGAGTACCAGGACCGCCTCACTGGCAAGCTGCGCGATGCCCTCGCCAGCCTGGACGAGGACCGCATCCGCCAGGAAGTCGCGCTCTACGCCCAGCGCATCGACGTGGCCGAGGAGCTCACCCGCCTCGTCACCCACCTCGACGAGGTCGAACGCATCCTCAAAGCCGGCGGCGCCGCCGGCAAGCGGCTCGACTTCCTGATGCAGGAGCTCAACCGCGAGGCCAACACCCTGGCCTCCAAGTCGCCGGCCACCGACATCACCAGCCTCGCGATGGAGATGAAGGTGCTGATCGAGCAGATGCGCGAGCAAGTGCAGAACATCGAGTAAGGAACGCGAGCCCCATGCCCGGAACCCTCTTCATCGTCACCGCGCCTTCGGGCGCGGGCAAGACGACCCTGGTGCGCGGCCTGCTGCAGCGTGATCCGCGCGTGCAGTTGTCGATCTCCTACACCACCCGCGACCCGCGCCCCGGCGAGCAGGACGGCCGTGAATACCACTTCGTTGACGTCGCCGGCTTCCGCGCCCTGCGCGATCGCGGCGAGTTCCTCGAGTGGGCGGAGGTGCATGGCAACTATTACGCCACTTCCCGAGTCTGGCTGAAGGAGCAACTCGAAGCCGGTCGTGACACCTTGCTCGAGATCGACTGGCAGGGCGCGCAGCAGGTGCGCAAGCACTTCCCCGACGCGGTCGGCGTGTTCATCCTGCCGCCGTCGATGGACGCGCTGGAAGAGCGTCTGGTCGGGCGCGGCACCGACAGCGCCGAGGTGATCAATCGTCGCCTGCTGGGTGCGCGCGGGGAAATGCGGCATGTCGCCGAATTCGACTACGTTATAATCAACGACGAAATCGATGCCGCACTCGACGACCTGGTCGCCGTGGTGCGGGCTGCGCGTTTGCGCTACGCCAACCAGCACCAGCGGCATCCCGCATATTTCGCCTTTCTAGAACAGGATTGAACATGGCCCGCATCACCGTCGAAGACTGCCTGAAGAAGATTCCGAACCGCTTCCAGCTCACCCTGGCAGCAACCTATCGTGCCCGCCAGCTCACCATCGGCAGCACGCCGCAAATCGAACTCGAGCCGGGCGACAACGACAAGCCCACCGTGATCGCCCTGCGCGAAGTGGCGGCAGGCAAGGTCGGGCTCGAGATGCTCAACCGCGGCCAGGCCTGACCCCGGGGACGGGGGTGACGCATGCAAGCCAACGAGGTCGGCGCACCCCCTGACTCCGCGCAACCCCGACAAGAGGCGTTCAGCCCCCCGGTGTCGAGCGTGCTGTCGCTCGACTTCCAGCAGCTCAAGGCCAAGCTCGAGACTTATCTCAAGGCCGAGGACGTGGGCCGGGTCGAGGCCGCCTACCATTTCTCGGCCGACGCCCATGCCGGGCAGTTTCGCGTCAGCGGCGAGCCCTATGTCACCCATCCGGTGGCTGTGTGTTCGCTCGTCGCCGACTGGCATCTCGACCCCCAGGCCCTGATCGCCGCGCTCCTCCACGACGTGATGGAGGATACCCACATCACCAAGGCGGAGATCGCCGAGCGCTTCGGCAAGGTCTCCGCCGAGCTGGTCGATGGCCTGTCCAAGCTCGACAAGATCGAGTTCCGCTCGCAGGAAGAGGCCCAGGCCGAGAATTTCCGCAAGATGTTGCTGGCGATGGCGAGTGACTTGCGCGTCATCCTCATCAAGCTCGCCGACCGCCTGCACAACATGCGCACGCTGGACCACATGCGTCCGGCCAAGCGTCGCCGCATCGCCAACGAGACGCTCGAGATCTACGCCCCGATCGCCAACCGGCTCGGGCTCAACGACCTTTATCGCGAGCTGCAGGAGTTGTCCTTCCGCAACAAGTATCCGCTGCGCTTCGAGGTGCTGGCGAAGGCGATCCGCTCGGCGCGCGGCAACCGCCGCGAGGTCGTCGGCAAGATCCTCTCCAGCATCGAGGAGCGCCTGCCGCAGTGGGGCATCAGTGCCGAGGTGCAGGGACGCGAAAAGCACCTCTACGGCATCTACCGCAAGATGGTGGAAAAGCACCTGAGCTTTTCGCAGGTGCTCGACATCTACGGCTTTCGCGTCATCGTGCGCGACGTGCCGAGCTGCTATCTGGCGCTGGGCGCGCTGCACGCGATGTACAAGCCGGTGCCGGGCAAGTTCAAGGATTACCTGGCGATCCCCAAGGCCAACGGCTACCAGAGCCTGCACACCACGCTGATCGGCCCCTTCGGCATGCCGGTCGAGGTGCAGATCCGCACCCGCGAGATGCATCACATCGCCGAGACCGGCGTGGCCTCGCACTGGCTGTACAAGGAAGACGAGCGCACGCTGTCCGAACTGCAGCAGAAGACCCACTCCTGGCTGCAGTCGCTGCTCGAGCTGCAGTCCACCTCGGGCGAGGCCACCGAGTTCCTCGAGCACGTCAAGATCGACCTGTTCCCGGGCGAGGTGTATGTGTTCTCGCCCAAGGGCAAGATCTTCTCCATGCCCAAGGGCTCGACACCGGTGGATTTCGCGTACGCGGTGCATACCGACGTCGGCAATCGTTGCGTGGCCTGCCGCATCAACGGCGACCTGATGCCGCTGCGCAGCGAGCTGCGCAATGGCGACCAGGTCGAGATCATCACCGCCTCGCACTCCAACCCGAACCCGGCCTGGCTGTCCTACGCCCGCACCGGCAAGGCGCGCTCGCAGATCCGCCACTTCCTCAAGAACGCGCAGCAGGACGAGTCGGTGGCGCTGGGCGAGCGGTTGCTCAACCAGGCCCTGCGCCCGCACGGGCTGACCCTGGGGCAGATCTCGACCTTCGCCTGGGACCGCTTCCTGCGGGACCGCGGCGTGCGCAGCAAGAAGGACATCTTCTCCGACCTCGGGCTGGGCAAGCGCCTGCCGGTCATCGTCGCGCGCCGCCTGGCCGAGGCGCAGGACCTCGAGTCCGGCCGCCCCGACGTGGTCAAGCCCAAGCCGGCCGGGGCGATCACCATCCGCGGCTCGGAAGGCGTGGCGGTGCAGCTCGCGCGCTGCTGCCACCCGATTCCGGGCGACCCCATCATCGGCACCTTGCGCAAGGGCCAGGGGCTGGAAGTGCACACCCACGACTGCCCGGTGATGAGCAAGCTGCGTGGCGATCGCGGGCGCTGGGTCGACGTCGAGTGGGAGCATGTGGTCGACGATCGCCTGTTCGACGTCGGCATCCGCGTGCTCAGCCGCAACTCGCGCGGCGTGCTCGCGCGCGTGGCGAGCGCGATTGCCGAGGAGGACTGCAACATCCAGAGCGTGAGCATGGATGGGGGTCAGGGCGACTACACCGCGCTCAACTTCACCGTGCAGGTGCATGACCGCATGCACCTGGCGCGCGCGATGCGCGCCGTGCGCAGGGTGCAGGACGTGGTGCGCATCGGCCGCGTGAAGGGCGACGGCCGGGCGAGTTGATCCGAGCTGATCATGTGCGGCGCTGGTAGAATGCGCGCGGTCTGAAGCGTTCACCACATTCCAACTGGGGCCCGACATGGCGATGTACGAATCCGAACACACGAAGTTCATGCGTGAATGGCTGGAAAAGCACCCCGAGGAGCGCGTCGAGCAGCAAAAGGGACGCGCCCTATGGTGGGACAAGCCGCAAAGCCTGAGCGAGCAGCAGCAGCGCGCGCAGGCCAGCGTGCCGGTCAAGCCCTACTACTACGACGCCAATCACTGAGTCGTGGCGTCCTGATCGCCTTGCCCGCGGCCCATCGCGCACGGACGCGCCGGGCATGAGCCTGCCCCGGCGTCTCGCCTTCATCGATGTCGAGAGCACCGGCGCGCATCCGGTGCGCGACCGCATTACCGAGATCGCCATCCTGCGGGTCGAGGATGGCGAGATCGTGGCGAGCTGGGAGAGCCTGGTCGCCCCCGGTCAGCCCATTCCGCCGCTGATCCGCGAGGTCACCGGCATCTCCGACGAGATGGTGGCCGATGCGCCGCCCTTCGACGCGCTGGCCGATACCGTCGCCGCGCTGCTTGCCGACTGCGTCTTCGTCGCCCATAGCGCGCGCTTCGATTTCGGCTTCATCAAGAACGCCTTCGCCCGCATCGGGCGCGAGTTCGACGCTCCGGTGCTGTGCACCGTGAAGCTGTCGCGCGCCTTGTTCCCCGAACATCACCGCCATGGCCTGGATGCCCTGATCGAGCGCCATGCGCTGGTGTGCGACGCCCGCCATCGCGCCATGGGCGATGTGCAGGCCTTGTGGCAGTTCGTCCAGGGGGTGCAGGGCGTCTTCACCCCCGAGGTGCTCGCTCGTGCGGTCGAGCGCGCGATGAAGGCGCCGGTGCAGCCGCCGGGTCTGCCCGAAGGCACGCTCGAGGCCCTGCCCGACGTGCCCGGGCTGTACTTCTTCCTGGCCGAGTCCGAACCGCCGGCCGAGGGCCGCGAGGAACGTCCCTTGTTCATCGGTCGGGCGCAGAGCCTGCGCGCACGCGTCAAGGAGCACTTCGGCGCGCATGCGCGCAAGGGGCGCGATGCCGAACTCCTTACCCGCACCCGGCGCGTCGAATGGATCGAGACCGCGGGCGAGCTCGAGACCTCGTTGCGCGAGGCTGAACTGCTGCGCCGTTTCCGTCCGCCCTACAACCGTCCGCAGGAGGCGAGCGCCGACGTGTTTGCGCTGCGCCTGCTGCGTGGGCGCAAGCGGGCGCCGATCTATGCGTGCGTGCCGATCGCCGGCACCGATCCGGCGGCGTGGGACGGTCTGCATGGCGTGTTTCGCAATCGCCGCGAGGCCGACAATCTGCTGCGCGAAATGGCCCTGCTGTATCGCCTGTGCCCGCGCCGCCTCGGGCTGGAGCCGGGCGCCACCGGGCCCTGTTCAGCCCATCTGGCCAAGCGCTGTGCCGGCGTGTGCGCGCGGCGCGAGACGGCGGCCGAGCATGATGCGCGGCTTGAGTCGGCGCTTGCCGGGGTCGGCATCAAGCCATGGCCGTGGGCGGGGCCGGTGTTGGTCCATGAGCAGCAGGCCGACGGCGCACGGCAGGCGTTTCACCTCTTCGACCGCTGGTGCCATCTGGGCAGTGCCGAAGCCGCCGGCGGTCTGCCGGCGCCGCTCGCGGCCGTGCCGCGGGCCTTTGATGTCGATGTGTGGCGTATCCTCGGGCGCTGGCTGGCCGTGCCTGCCCACCTTGCCCAGGTCGAGCCGCTGGCGGCTCAGTGAGCGGCACAGCTGCGCAGTTCGGACACCTTGTTGAGCACCATGCCGCGCCGGCCGCGGGGCTGGATCATGCCTTCGCGAGCGAGCTGCGACAGGATGCGCGACAGGGTCTCGGGGGTCAGATTGAGCTGGGCGGCGATCGTCTGCTTGTCGATCTCGAGGCGGATTTCGCAATGCTCGGCATCTTCCGGTGCGAGCCGGGTCAGATAGTGGGCGACGCGCTGGGTGCCGCTCATCTGTAACTGGACCTGCATCGTCGACAGCAGGTCGTAGCTGGCCATCGCCAGACGCATCACCATGGAGACCGAGAACGGCGTCGAACTCACCATCGCCTCGCGCAGCGCGGCGGTCGGCACCAGCAGCAGTTCGCTCGCCGTCATCGCCTGGGCGTTGACGATGTGCGGGCGGTTCAACAGGGCCGCGTCCTCGCCGAAGAAGCTACCGCCTTCGGCCAGGCTGACGATCTTCTCGCCGCCGGAGGGTGACAGCACGAAGCATTTGACCCGCCCCTCGAGCACCAGGTAGATGCCGCGCGGGCAGTCGTCCTGCTGCAACAGCAGTTCGCCGCGGGCGGCATGGATCGGTCTGGCGCTGGCCTGTATGCGCGCACGTTCGGCTTCGTCGAGCATGTTGAAGGGCGCAAAGCGGGACAGCATGGTGCTGGTTTCGACGACGGCGGGCTTGCTGCGGTTCATGCGGATCTCCAGCGGGCGCTAAGCAGGGCGGTCGGACTATAGACTAGCCGCTGGTGTGCCGTTTGAATGACGGCGAGTTCAATCCGGCGCCGCAGGCAGTGATGGAGACTACCTCTAAAGAGGTAGTCGGGAACTTTCTTAACATATTGATAATAAGTATAAATAATGAAAGTGAAGGATCCGGCGAGGGGAAAACGGAGTGAAGGGAGTATGTCCACGTTGTCGCTGGGCAGAGGCCTGAAAGGAGGCTCGTGATGCGAATCGCCATTCCTCGTCCGCTGGTGCGGCGTTCGATCATGCTGCTGGTTTCGGTGGCGATGCTGGCGCTGACCCTGATCAGCCTGGCCGGTATGAGCGCGTCGGTGCTGGTGGTAGAAAGCACGCGTGGCAGTGCGAGCGCGATCAATGTCGCCGGCAGTCTGCGGCGCTACACCCACCGCGTCGCCAACCTGATCGCGGTCGATGCCTTGAACGGCCGTGTCGAGTCCGCGCGGGTGGCGGCGGCGGTGCGGGAGTTCGAGACGCAGCTCGAGCATCCGGCGCTGCTACGCTTCATCGATCGCGCACCCGGCGAGCTGTTCGCCGCGACCCACCGGGGCGTGCAGGCGTCCTGGACGGT
Organism: Thauera sp. WH-1; assembly: GCF_047806685.1. Lineage (NCBI taxonomy): Bacteria > Pseudomonadati > Pseudomonadota > Betaproteobacteria > Rhodocyclales > Zoogloeaceae > Thauera > Thauera sp. WH-1. The sequence continues at coordinate 205,046 of NZ_JBLQGP010000005.1, read as the reverse complement.
GAACCTGAAGCCGCGTATCGCCGCGCTCGGCAGCCAGTCGTCGCCGCCGCCGATCGAGGAGGTGGAGGCGCTGCTCGAGGAAGTGGACGCCTTCGTCGAGCAGCTCAACACCCTGGTGGCCGTCCTCGAGCGCGACACCGAGCAGCGCATTCACGATTTGCGCTTCATCCTCGCGGCGGCGATGGCCGTCATCGTGCTTGTGGTCCTCGTTGCCCTTCTCATGCTGCATCGGGCGCTGCTCAAGCCGCTACGGGGGCTCCTCGACGCGGCGCGCCGCATTGCGGGAGGGGACTTCGGCGTGCGCGTCGGCTACACCGGCGAGGACGAGCTGGGTCGCGTCGGCGGCGCCTTCAACCGCATGGCTGACGAGCTTGCCCGGCACTATCACACGCTGGAGCAGCGCGTGGCCGGCAAGACGGCCGAGCTGCAGCGCAGCAACCGCTCGCTTGAGTTGCTCTATCACGCCATCGCGCGGCTGTACCAGACGCCTACCGCCGCCGAGGCCTACGAGGCGACCTTGCGCGACATCGACCGCGTGGCCGGCCTGGATGGCAGCTTCGTCTGCATCGAGCCGCGCCACGGCGGCCCGGCCACGGTGATCGCCTCCTCGATGGGGCCGTGCCCGGATCGCGCGCAGCGCGGGGAGGCGGCCTGCGAAGCCTGCCGCGCGGCGTCGGAGGGGGACGCGCTGGCGCTGCACAATCCTGCGCTGCTGCGTTTTCCGCTGCGTGATCGCGAGCACCATTACGGCATGCTGCGCCTGTCCCTGCCCGACGGTGGACGCCTGGAAGACTGGCAGCGCCAGTTGGTCGAGGCCTTGTCGCGGCATATCGGCATGGCGCTCGGCGCCAGTCGGCGCAGCGATCAGGAGCGCCTGCTCGCCCTGCAGGAAGAGCGCTCGGTGATTGCCCGCGAGCTGCACGATTCGCTCGCCCAGGCGCTGTCCTACATGAAGATCCAGGTCAGCCTGCTGCAGGCGGTGTTGGCCGATCCGGTACGCAAGGCCGAGGCCGAGCCCATCCTCGCCGACCTGCGCGAGGGCATCAATGCTGCCTACCGTCAGCTGCGCGAACTGCTGGTGTCCTTCCGCCTCGGTCTGTCGGGAGACCTCGCGACCCTGCTCGAGGACGCGGTGCGCGAATATGGCTCGCGCGGTGGCGTCGAGGTGGCGCTCGAGGTCGGGCTGGGCAACTGTGCGCTCAGTGCCAACCAGGAAGTGAACGTCTTGCAGATCGCGCGCGAGGCCTTGTCGAACATGGTCCGCCATGCCCGTGCGCAGCGGGCGCGGGTGGCCCTGCATGGGGGCGCGGACGGCAGCGTGACCTTGACCATCGAGGACGACGGCGTGGGCATCGGCGAGCCGCCGGCGGATGCGCACAACCACCACGGGCTTGCGATCATGCGCGAGCGCGCGCGCAGCATGGGGGGCAGCATCACGTTCGCGGCGGACCCCGCCGGCGGCACCTGCGTGCGTGTGTTGTTCCGCGCTGCGGGCAGCATTCCGGCAGCGCCGCCAGCAGCGGGTCTGGCCCCGACGCCGACGCCGACCCTGACCCCTGCCACTGGAGATTCGAGCGCATGAGCGAACGCCTGTCCGTCATCATCGTCGATGACCACCCCCTGTTCCGCAAGGGCTTGAGCCAACTGCTGCAGACGATCCCGGGCTTTCGCCTCGTCGGCGAGGCGGCAGGCGGCGCGGAGGGGCTGGAGCTCGCGCGCCAGTTGCACCCCGAGCTGATCCTGCTCGACCTCAACATGCGCGACATGAGCGGACTGGAGGTGCTGCGCGGCCTGCGCGCGGCCCGCATCGACAGCCGCGTGGTGATGGTGACGGTGTCCGATGCGGGCGCCGATGTCGTCGCCGCACTACGCGGCGGCGCGGACGGCTACCTGCTCAAGGACATGGAGCCCGAGGCCATGCTCGAGGCCTTGCGCGACGTGGCGGCCGGGCGCGTGGTCATCCCGCCGCAGCTCAACCACCTGCTGGCCGCAGCCTTGCGCGGCGAGTCGAGGCCGCAGTCGGTGGGGGCGGCAGGGCTGACCGAGCAGGAGGTCCGCATCCTCGAGAAGATCGCCGAAGGCCTGTCGAACAAGCAGATCGGCCGCGAGCTCGACATCGCCGAGGGCACGGTCAAGGTGCATGTGAAGCACCTGCTGCGCAAGCTCGACCTGCGCTCGCGCGTCGAGGCCGCGGTGTGGGCGGTGGAGCACATGCGCGGTTGAGGGCGCATGCAGGTTCCCGACCACGGCGCGGCGGCCGGCAGAGCTCGGGAACCTGTGAAAGTGAGGGGGGTTCTCAAGTTGACTCTGGTCAACGACCCGGGTGTGGGAAGGGTCTCTAATCTCTTCCCAATTGGAGCCTGAAAGCACGTGGAATCCGCCCCCATTTCCCGCCGGAGCTTCCTGCGGGGTCGACTGCGCAAGCTTGCGCCGGCGCAACGCCCGCCTTGGGCGCTGGTCGAGGAGGATTTCATCGCCCGCTGCACGCGTTGCGAGGCCTGTGTCGAAGCCTGTCCCACCGGCATCCTGGTGCGCGCCGAAGGGGGTTATCCGGCGGTCGACTTCTCCCTGGGCGAGTGCACCTTCTGTGCAGAATGCGTGAGCCGCTGCGAGCCGCGTGCACTGCAGCGCGCGAGTGCGTCTTCCGTGCCCTGGGCGCTGCGGGCGGCGATTGGCGATGCCTGTCTGGCCGAGCGGGGCATCGAGTGCCGGGTGTGCGGCGAGTCCTGCCCGACGGGTGCGATCCGGTTTCGGCTGCAGGCCGGCGGCGTGGCCCAGCCCGCACTGGATGTGGCCGCTTGCACGGGCTGCGGTGCCTGTTACGCGCCCTGCCCGACGCGGGCGATTGCGCTTCAGGCCAACTTCGACATTCCCACGGAGAGCGAACAATGAACATAGCCAGTCTGGTCGTGCGGGCCTTTCCCGCGGATTTTCCCGTGGTGATCGAGGCCTTGCAGCGCATCCCGGGCGTGGAACTGCATGGCTCCTCGCCCGAGCAGGGCAACATCGTCATCACCATCGAGGACGGCGAGGGCTGGACGGTCACCGACTCCATCCTGGCCGTGAATCTGGCGCCCAAGGTGCAGGGGCTGACGATCGCTTACGAATACACCGATGACGGTCTCGAATTACAGGAGGCATGAAATGAGCATGAATCGACGCGAATTCATCAAGAACAACGCGATTGCCGCCGCCGCTGCCACGGCCGGCATCAGCATTCCCGTTGTGACGCAGGCGCAGGGCGCTGTGCCTTCCGGCACCTCGGTGCGCTGGGACAAGGCGGCCTGCCGTTTCTGTGGCACGGGCTGCTCGGTGCTGGTGGGCGTGCAGAACGGGCGCGTGGTGGCCTCGCAGGGCGACCCCGACTCCCCGGTCAACCGCGGCCTGAACTGCATCAAGGGCTACTTCCTGTCCAAGATCATGTACGGTGCGGACCGCCTGACGCAGCCCCTGCTGCGCATGCGCGGCGGCCAGTACGACAAGAACGGCGAGTTCACCCCGATCAGCTGGGATCAGGCCTTCGACATCATGGCCGAGAAGTGGAAGGCGGCGCTCAAGGAGCACGGCCCGCGCTCGATCGGCATGTTCGGCTCCGGCCAGTGGACGATCTGGGAAGGCTATGCCGCCGCCAAGCTGCACAAGGCCGGCTTCCGCACCAACAACATCGACCCCAACGCCCGCCACTGCATGGCTTCGGCGGTGGCCGGCTTCATGCGCACTTTCGGCATGGACGAGCCGATGGGCTGCTATGACGACATCGAGAACGCCGACGCCTTCGTGCTGTGGGGCTCGAACATGGCCGAAATGCACCCCATCCTGTGGAGCCGCATCACCGATCGCCGCCTGACTCACCCGGGCTGCGAGGTGCACGTGCTGTCGACCTTCGAGCATCGTTCCTACGAGCTCGCCGACAACCCGATGATCTTCAAGCCGCAGACCGACCTGGCGATCCTCAACTACATCTGCCACCACATCATCTCGACCGGTGCGGTGAATCAGGACTTCGTCGCCAAGCACGTCAAGTTCAAGCGCGGCGAGACCGACATCGGCTATGGCCTGCGCGGTAACCACCCGCTCGAGGCCAAGGCGACCAACAACGGCTATCCGGGCGCCGACGGCAAGCCCAAGGGCAACCCGGGCAAGTCCGAGGACATGAGCTTCGACGAGTTCGCCGCCTACGTCTCCGAATACACGCTGGAGAAGACCGCCCAGCTGTCGGGCGTGCCCGAGACCCACCTCAAGCGCATGGCCGAGGCCTACGCCGACCCGAACCGCAAGGTGACGTCCTTCTGGACCATGGGCTTCAACCAGCACACCCGCGGCACCTGGGTGAACAACATGATCTACAACGTTCACCTGCTGGTGGGCAAGATCTCGGAGCCGGGCAACAGCCCGTTCTCGCTCACCGGCCAGCCCTCGGCCTGCGGCACCGCGCGCGAGGTCGGCACCTTCGCCCACCGCCTGCCGGCGGACATGGTGGTCACCGATCCCAAGCACCGCGCCTTCGCCGAGAAGGTGTGGAAGCTGCCCGAGGGCACGATCCCCGACTGGGTCGGGCTACACGCCGTGGCCCAGAGTCGCGCGCTCAAGGATGGCACGCTCAAGTGCTACTGGACCACGACCACCAACAACATGCAGGCGGGCCCGAACGTCAATGACGAGATCTACCCGGGGTGGCGCAATCCGGAAGCCTTCGTCGTCGTCTCCGACGTCTATCCGACCGTGTCCGCGCTGTCGGCCGACCTCATCCTGCCGTGCGCGATGTGGGCCGAGAAGGAGGGCGCCTTCGGCAACGCCGAGCGCCGTAGCCAGTTCTGGCGCCAGCAGGTGAGCGCGCCGGGCGAGGCCAGGTCCGACCTGTGGCAGTACATCGAATTCTCCAAACGCTTCAAGATGGAAGAAGTGTGGCCGGCCGAGTTGCTCGACAAGATGCCCGAGTACAAGGGCAAGACCTTGTACGACGTGCTCTACGCCAACGGTCAGGTCAACAAGTTCCCGCTCGATGAGGTCGCCAAGGTCAATGCCCATGCGTGGGACGGCTACATGAACGACGAGTCGAAGGAACTGGGCTATTACCTGCAGAAGGGCCTGTTCGAAGAATATGCGGTGTTCGGGCGCGGCAAGGCGCACGACCTCGCCGACTTCGACGACTACCATCGCGCGCGCGGCTTCCGCTGGCCGGTGGTCGACGGCAAGGAGACCCTGTGGCGCTACCGTGAAGGCTACGACCCCTATGTCGAGGCCGGCGAGGGCTGGAGCTTCTACGGCTACCCGGACAAGAAGGCGATCGTGTTCGCGCTGCCCTACCAGGACCCGCCCGAGATGCCGGACGCCGAGTACGACCTGTGGATGTGCACCGGCCGCGTGCTCGAGCACTGGCACACCGGCTCGATGACCCGCCGCGTGCCCGAGCTGCACCGTTCGGTGCCGGACGCGCAGATCTTCATGCATCCGGACGACGCCCAGAAGCGCGGCCTGCAGCGCGGCATGGCGGTGAAGATCGTGTCCAAGCGCGGCGAGGTGGTGGCGCGTCTCGAGACGCGTGGCCGCAACAAGCCGCCGGTCGGCCTGGTGTTCATTCCCTTCTTCGATGAGGGCCGCCTGGTCAACAAGCTGATCCTGGATGCGACCTGCCCGATCTCGAAAGAGACCGACTTCAAGAAGTGCCCGGTCAAGGTGATGAAGGCCTGAACAACGGAGGCGTGATCCCGCTCTCCGCACGACCTTCCGGGGACGGCGTGCGGGGACGGGATGCCACGAAGTAAATGAGCGAGCAAGTGGAAAAGACTGAGCGCAAGGCGGCGGGTGTGCTGTCGTCGCGCCGCCGGTTCCTCAAGGAATCGGCCGGCGTGGCGGGCGGCGCAGGACTGCTCGCGCTCGGCGCCGGAATGTACGCGAAGCAGGCGTCGGCGCTGCCGGCCACGGCCATCCGTCCGCCCGGCGCACTCCCCGAACGCGAATTCCTGGCGGCCTGCGTGCGCTGCGGCCTGTGCGTGCGCGACTGTCCCTACGACACCCTGAAGCTGGCCGAGCTGGGCGACGGTGTCGCCACCGGCACGCCCTACTTCGAGGCCCGCAGGATCCCCTGCGAGATGTGCGAGGACATCCCCTGTGTCGTCGCCTGCCCGACCGGAGCGCTCGATCGTGCGCTCACCGACATCGAGCAGGCGCGCATGGGGCTGGCCGTGCTCATCGACCAGGAGAACTGCCTCAACTTCCTCGGCTTGCGCTGCGACGTGTGCTATCGCGTGTGCCCGGTCATCGACAAGGCGATCACGCTCGAGCGCATGCACAACCCGCGCTCCGACCGGCACGCCATGTTGCTGCCGACCGTCCATTCGGAGCACTGCACCGGTTGCGGCAAGTGCGAGCAGGCCTGCGTGCTGCCGGGCGAGTCGGCGATCAAGGTGTTGCCGATCAAGCTTGCCCAGGGTTCGAAGGCCGATCACTACCTGCGCGGCTGGGAAGAGAAGGAGGCGGCCGGCCAGTCGCTGATCGGCGATCAGATCGAGCTGCCGGTGCGTGGCCTGGAGGACAAGCCCTTCGGTGACACCCGGGTGCGTCCCGGCGAAGCGCCGGCCCGTGTGCCCGATTACGTACCGGCCGCGCCCGGCGGACTCGATTCGGGGTGGAAGCCATGAGCACGCAGACGACTTCCCCGATGGACGGCGGCAAGCCCGAGCGCGCGGTGCCAGCCACCAGCGTGCGTGGCGCAGCGATGCGCGGCGTCGTCGCGCGCCCCGGACATGAGGCGATCGAGGCCAAGGGCTGGCTCGGCGCTCACAAGTGGCTGCTGTTGCGGCGTGCTTCCCAGCTCGGCATCCTCGCGCTCTTCCTCGCCGGGCCCTGGCTCGGCTGGTGGATCGTGAAGGGCAACCTGGCTTCCAGCCTGACCCTGGGCGTGCTGCCGCTCACCGACCCCTTCTTGATCGCACAGCAGCTGGCGGCGGGCAACTGGCCCTATCGCGAGGCCTTGCTGGGCGGGGGGATCGTGCTGGCCTTCTACCTGCTGCTCGGCGGGCGGCTGTTCTGCTCCTGGGTGTGCCCGGTGAACCTCGTCACCGACGCCGCGGCCTGGCTGCGGCGCCGGCTCGGGCTCAAGGGCGGCAAGGCGCCGGCGGCGAACACGCGTTACTGGCTGCTCGGCTTCGTGCTGGTGATTGCGGCTGCCACCGGCTCGCTGGCCTGGGAGTGGGTGAACCCGGTGTCGATGTTTCATCGCGGGCTGATCTTCGGCTTCGGCCTGGCCTGGGGGATCGTCGGTGGCATCTTCTTCTACGACCTGCTGATCGCGCCGCGCGGCTGGTGCGGCCACCTGTGCCCGCAAGGCGCCTTGTACGGCCTGCTCGGCCGTGCCTCGGTCCTCAAGATCTCTGCGGCCAGGCGCAGCGCCTGCAACGATTGCATGGATTGCTTCGCCGTCTGCCCCGAGCCACAGGTCATCCGCCCTGCGCTCAAGGGCGTCGGCCAGACCCACCCCCTCATTCTCGATGCCGACTGCACCACCTGCGGACGTTGTGTGGATGTGTGCGGCAACGACGTTTTCCGTATTACGACCCGATTCAACAGGAGCGAGTCATGAAAAAGACCCCCACGCTTGCCCGCTGCGCAGGATCGCTGCCCCCCGAGGGAGCTGTTTCAGCTTGGGGCGGCCCGGCGCTGAAGGAGACCCCCACGCTTCCCCGCGCTGCGGGGGCGCTGCCCCCCGAGGGGGCTGTTTCAGCTTGGGGCGGCCCGGCGCTGAAACGACAAACCCGTCACCTTGTGATCGCGCTCGTCGCCGCACTCGGCATCGGCGCTGCACTGCCCGATGTCGCGGAGGCCCAGAGCGTCCGCAGCATCCGTGGCGCCGACGTCGCCGACCCCGAGCTGGCGGTCGGCAACTACAAGCTGATTCCGGATCAGGCCCCGCTGCCGCGCGACTATGTGCAGCAGCCGCCGCTGGTCCCCCACAAGGTCGAGGGCTACGAGGTTACGATCAACTTCAACAAATGCATGGACTGCCACTCCTGGACCCGCTACCGGGAGACCGGTGCCACCAAGGTCAGCATCACCCATTTCAAGGATCGTGAAGGCACGGAGCTTTCCAACATCTCGCCGCGGCGCTACTTCTGCCTGCAGTGCCACGTGCCGCAGACCGACGCCCGCCCGCTGGTCGAGAACCAGTTCCAGCGCGCCCAGGGCCTGCGCTGAAGATGACGAACGGGGTATGAAATGACCGACGACAACAAGAAGGGAATCGTGCAGCGCATTCGCAACGCCGGCTGGGGTGCGATCGTGCTGCTGTTTGCCGCGGGCGTGATCTTCTGGGGCGGCTTCAACTGGGCCCTGGAGATGACGAACACCGAGAAGTTCTGCATCTCCTGCCACGAGATGGAGGAGAACGTCTTCAAGGAGTATCGCAACACCATCCACTATCAGAACCGCACCGGCGTGCGCGCGACCTGCCCGGACTGTCACGTGCCCAAGGAGTGGGGGCCGAAGATGGTCCGCAAGGTCAAGGCCTCGCGTGAGCTGTACGGCAAGGTGATGGGTACGATCTCGACGCCGGAGAAGTTCAACAACGAACGCCTGCGCCTGGCCGAGAACGAATGGCGCCGCATGAAGGCGAACAACTCGCAGGAGTGCCGCAATTGCCACAACTACGAGTATTTCGACTATTCGGTGCAGGGCCGTCGGTCCAACCAGATGCACCAGGCCGGCTTCGCCGAGGGCAAGACCTGCATCGACTGCCACAAGGGTATCGCCCATTCGCTGCCGCCGGTGGTGCAGAACATCGGGGCCGAGCGTAGCGGCGTGCCGCCGGAGATGATGCATCCGGTGCCGCCCGCCGCCCAGCAGTAAGCCTGTCCGCGTCGTGGGGGCGTTGCCGTCCCCGCGCCCCCCGCATGCAGGCACCCCTCGTGTCGCCGCGCCCGATCGGCGCCGCGAGGGGTACTTCATTGTCCCGGCTGTCGTTCCGATGGCGCCGCCTGCCGTCCCTGTGGTTCAATTCGTCCCCATGCTCGAAGCCCAAGAACTCGCCTGCCTGAAGGGCGATCGCCTGCTGTTCCGCGACCTCGCCTTCCGTCTGCAGGACGGCGAGATGCTGCGCATTGCCGGCCCCAACGGCGTCGGCAAGACCAGCCTGCTGCGCCTTGTCACTGGATTGGCGCTGCCTGAAGCCGGCGAAGTGCGCTGGCGTGGGCACTGCATCCGTCGCGAGCGCGAGGCCTTCCACGGCGAACTGCTCTACCTGGGCCATGCGCCTGCGCTCAACGACCTGCTGAGCCCGCTCGAGAACCTGCGCTTTGCCTGCGCGGCCGCTGGCGACCACGTCGCTGCAGAGCACTGCGTGCAGGCCCTGGTGCGCATTGGCCTGGAGAATCAGCTCGACCTGCCGGCCCGGGTGCTGTCCCAGGGGCAGCGCCGCCGCGTCGGTCTCGCCCGCCTGTTCCTGTCCGGCCGGCGCCCGCTGTGGGTGCTCGACGAGCCCTTCACCGCGCTCGACGTGCATGCCGTGGCCGATCTCGCCGCGACCCTGTCGGAGCACTGCGCGGCCGGTGGCATCGTCATGATGACGACCCATCAGGACGCCCCCTTTGCGCGCCCGCCCGCCGTGCTCGACGTCGGCGCCTTCGCATGCTGAGCGCCTTCCTCGCCGTGCTGCGGCGCGACCTGTTGCTGGCCTGGCGCGGCCGCGCCGACGTACTGGTCACGCTCGCCTTCTTCGTCATCGTCGTCTGCCTGTTCCCTTTCGGCGTCGGCGCCGAGCCCAACCAGTTGCGCGCGATCGCGCCCGGCGTGCTATGGGTCGCCGCGCTGCTCGCCTGCCTGTTGTCCCTGCACCGGCTGTTCGCGCAGGACTACGCGGATGGAACCTTGGAACAGCTGCTCCTGTCTAGGGAACCGGCTGCCGTATGGGTGATGGCAAAGGTGCTGGCCTTCTGGCTTAGTACCGGCCTGCCCGTGATCGCGGTGGCGCCGGCGATGGCGCTGCTGCTTGACCTGGAGCAAGGTGGCCTGCCCGTGCTGGTAATAAGTTTGGCGCTGGGCACGCCGATCCTGACGCTCCTCGGTGCGGTAGGTGCGGCGCTGACGCTGGGACTGCGCGGTGGCGGCATGCTACTGGCCCTGCTGGTGCTGCCGCTGTTCGTGCCGGTGCTGATATTCGGCGCCGGAGCGGTCGAGGCGCAGCTGTCCGGAAGTGGGGCCGTCGCCCATCTGCTGCTGCTTGGCGGCGGCCTGACCGGAGCCATTGCGCTGGCGCCATGGGCATGTGCAGCGGCACTGCGCATATCGACCGATTGATGATGAAAAGACCGCGCCTCCTGCAACCGGGCTGCGGCCGACCGTAAAAGCGACCTTTCGACGCATGACGACTTCCGAACGCGGGCGCAGCCTGTTCCGCTTTGCCTCCCCGCAGCACTTCTACCCCCTGGCCGGAACCCTGGCGCCCTGGTTTGCCGCGATCGCAGTCGTGCTGACCGTGGTGGGCCTGTGGCTCGGCTTCTTCGTCGCCCCGACCGACGCCACCCAGGGCGAGGTCTACCGCGTGATCTTCATCCATGTGCCGGCGGCCTGGATGTCGATGTTCATCTACCTGGTGATGGCCTTCTGGTCTGCAGTCGGTCTGGTCATGAACACGCGCCTGTCCTTCGTGATGAGCCAGGCGCTCGCCCCCACCGGTGCGATCTTCTGTTTCCTGGCGCTGTGGACGGGGGCGCTGTGGGGCAAGCCGACCTGGGGCGCGTACTGGGTGTGGGATGCGCGACTGACCTCGCAGTTGCTGCTGCTCTTCCTGTATTTCGGCTTCATCGCGCTTACCCGCGCGATCGAGGACCCGCGCCGCGCCGACCGCGCCGGCGCCATCATCGCGCTGGTCGGCGCGGTGAACGTTCCGATCATCTATTTCTCGGTCAATTGGTGGAACACCCTGCACCAGGGCGCCTCGGTGAGCCTCACCAAGGCGCCGTCGATGGCGGCGACCATGCTCGCCGGCATGCTGGTGATGGCGATCGCGGCGTGGATGTACACCATCGCCGTGGTGTTGTGGCGCGTGCGCCCGATGATCCTCGAGCGCGAGCGCCACACCGAATGGGTGGGCGCGGTGCTCGAGAAGGCCTTGCAGGCCGAGGCCGCGAACAAGGGAGGGCGTGCCTGATGCAATGGGAAAGCTGGTCCGCATTCTGGGACATGGGTGGGGCCGCCGTCTTCGTGTGGGGCAGTTACGCCCTGACCTTCGGCCTCATCGCGCTGGAACTCGTGCTCCTGTTCCAGCGTCGGAAGGACACGACGCGCCGGCTGCTGCGCTGGCGGCGTGCGGTCGGCAAAGAGGTTGGCAAGCATAACGGCGGCGCCCGCGAGCCCGCCCTGGAGTCTGAAACATGAAAGCCCGTAGCAAGCGTCTGATGTTGGTCGGCGGCGGTGTCGCCCTGTTGGTGGCGGCCGTCGCCCTGGTGCTGAGCGCCTTCCAGCAGAACCTGGTGTTCTTCCACACCCCCTCCGAGGTCGCCGAAGGCAAGGCGCCGCTGGGCAAGACCTTCCGCATCGGCGGCATGGTCGAGGACGGCTCGATTGCGCGCGAGGGCGACGGCCTGACCGTTCGCTTCGCGATCACCGACACCGCCAAGGTCATCCCGGTCACCTACCGCGGCACGCTGCCCGACCTCTTCAAGGAAGGCAAGGGCGCGGTGGTGCAGGGCCGCCTCGAGCAAGACGGCGTGTTCCGCGCCACCGAGGTGCTCGCCAAGCACGACGAGAACTACATGCCGCCCGAAGCCGCACATGCCGTCGAGCAGGCGCAAAAGGCCGCCCAGACCGTGAGCCAGTGACATCATGATCCCCGAACTCGGACATTTCGCCCTCATCCTTGCCCTGGTGCTGTCGCTGGTGCAGGCCGTCGTGCCGATGGTCGGCGCCCAGCGCAACAGCATGGCGCTGATGGCGGTCGGCCGGCCGGCCGCACAGGGTCAGCTCTTCTTCATCCTGTTCAGCTACGTCTGCCTGACCTGGGCCTTCATCACCAGCGATTTCTCGGTGCAGCTCGCGGCCTCCAACTCGCACAGCGCGACGCCGCTGATGTACAAGATCACCGGCGTGTGGGGCAACCACGAGGGCTCGCTGCTGCTGTGGGCGATGTCGCTGTCGCTATGGACGGTGGCGGTGACGGTGTTCTCGCGCCATCTGCCCGAGGCCTTCCTGGCGCGCGTGCTCGGCGTGCTGGGCTGGGTCAGCGTCGGCTTCATCTCCTTCACCCTGGTCACCTCCAACCCCTTCGATCGCCTGCTGCCGGGCGTGGCCGAGGGACGCGACCTCAATCCGCTGCTGCAGGACCCGGGCATGATCATCCACCCGCCGCTGCTCTACATGGGCTATGTCGGGTTCTCGGTCGCCTTCGCCTTCGCCATCGCCGCCCTGCTGTCGGGCCGCCTCGACGCCGCCTGGGCGCGTTGGTCGCGGCCGTGGACGACGGTGGCGTGGGTGTTCCTGACGGCCGGGATTGCGGTCGGCTCGGGCTGGGCCTATTACGAGCTGGGCTGGGGCGGCTGGTGGTTCTGGGATCCGGTCGAGAACGCGTCCTTCATGCCCTGGCTGCTGGGCACGGCGCTGATCCATTCGCTGGCCGTCACCGAAAAGCGCGGCGCCTTCCGCAGCTGGACGGTGCTGCTCGCGATCGCGGCGTTCTCGATGTCGCTGCTGGGCACCTTCCTCGTGCGCTCGGGCGTCATCACCAGCGTGCACGCCTTCGCCACCGACCCCAAGCGCGGCCTCTATATCCTGGCGCTGCTGGTGCTCGTGATCGGCTTCTCGCTGCTGCTGTATGCGATGCGCGCGCCCAAGCTGGCAGGCGGTGGCAGCTTCAGCTTCGTGTCGCGCGAGACCGCGCTGCTCGGCAACAACGTGCTGCTCACGGTGGCCTCGAGCTCGGTGCTGATCGGCACGCTGTATCCGCTGTTCCTCGACGCACTCAACCTTGGCAAGATCTCGGTCGGCCCGCCGTACTTCGAGGCGGTGTTCGTGCCGCTGATGACCCCGGTGGTAGTGCTGATGATGTTCGGCCCCTTCCTGCGCTGGAAGGATGACGACCTCGTCGCCGCCGCGCGCAAGGTGGCGCCGGCCTTCATCGCCAGCATCCTGATTGGCGTCGGCGTGGCGATGGCCGTGGATCACCTGACCTGGCGTACCGCGCTGGGCCTGTTCCTCGCCGCCTGGGTGGTGCTGACCAGCCTCCAGCTGCTGGTCGGCCGCCTGAAGGAGCGCGCCGGTGCGTCGGCCGGTTCGCGCCTGCGCTCGATCACCGCTGCGTGGTGGGGCATGTGGCTGGCCCACCTCGGCGTCGGCGTGTTCATCATCGGGGTGACCCTGGTCGGCAGCCTCGAGCAGCAACTCGACGTCAAGATGCAGCAGGGTCAGCGCGCCGAGATGGCGGGCTATACCTTCACCTTCCGCGGCGCCATCGAGGCCGACGGTCCCAACTACGATGCCGAGCGCGGTGTCATCGACGTCACCCGCGACGGCCGTGCGATCGCCACCCTGACTCCCGAGAAGCGCCTGTACTGGGCGCAGGGCATGCCGATGACCGAGGCCTCGATCGATATCGGGCCGTTCCGCGACGTCTATGTCTCGCTTGGCGAGCAGCTCGAGGATGGCGCCTGGATCGTCAGTCTGTACTACAAGCCCTTCATCAGCTGGATCTGGCTCGGCTGCACGCTGATGGGCCTGGGGGGGCTGTTCGCCGCGGCGGATCGTCGCTACCGCCGGCTCGCCGAGCGTGATGCCAAGGTCGGGGCTGCGCAAAGTGTCGCTGGCGCAGCCTGAGTGAAGTCCCAAGGAAGCCCATGAAAGCCAAGTTTCTCGTTCCCCTGCTGTTGTTCTTCGGCCTCGCCGGATTTCTCGCCTTCGGCCTCACCCTCAACCCGCGCGAAGTGCCTTCGCCACTGATCGACAAGCCGGCACCCAACTTCAGTCTGGCCCGCCTCGACCAGCCCGAGCAGGCCTTTGCGCTCGAGGAGATGCGTGGTGAGGTGTGGCTGCTCAACGTGTGGGCGTCGTGGTGCGTTGCCTGCCGTGAGGAGCATCCGGTGCTGGTGCGCATGGCGCAGCAGAAGCTGGTGCCGATCGTCGGCCTCAACTACAAGGAGGTGCGCGGCGACGGCGCCATCAACCCGCGTGGCCTGGCGCTGGAGGCCGAGACCGGCATGGCGATCGAGCGCGCGCGGCGCTGGCTCACCGATCATGGCGACCCCTACGTGCTGTCGGTGCTCGACATCGACGGCCGCGTCGGCATCGACTTCGGCGTGTATGGCGTGCCCGAGACCTTCCTTATCGATCGCGAAGGCAAGATCCGCTACAAGCACATCGGACCGATCACGCCTGAGGCCTTGCAGAACGTGCTGATCCCCAAGATCGAGGAGGTCCGCCGTGCGGGCTGAGGGATCCCTGTTCGCGCTGCGGCGCACCGCATTCGCCTTCGTCTGCGGCCTCGGTCTGGCGCTGAGCGCAGCGGCCTGGGCGCAGGACGGCCAGGCGGCAGCCGATCCGGGCCTGGCGCCTACTGTGGCGGCGAACCCAGAGCTCGAGGCCGATGTGATGGAGCTTGCGCACAAGCTGCGCTGCCTCGTCTGCCAGAACCAGTCGATCGCCGAGTCGAACGCACCGCTGGCGGTCGACCTGCGCGACCAGGTGCGCGAGCAGCTCGAGGCCGGCAGCACCAAGGAGCAGGTCGTCGACTACGTCGTTGCCCGCTATGGCGAGTTCGTGCTCTACCAGCCCCCGTTCCGTGCTGCGACCGCCCTGTTGTGGCTGGGGCCGGCGATGCTGCTGGTGGGCGGCGCGGGCTGGCTCGCCTTCCGCCTGCGCCGGCGGCGTGCGGAGGCCGAGGCCGAGCGTGGCCTGTCGGCGGCGGAGCGCGAGCGCGCCCGCGCGCTGCTCGCGGGCGCCGAGACGGCGCCGTCAAACACTGAATCTCCGGAGTCCCGTTCGTGACCGCGTTCATCCTTTTCGCCGGCCTGCTGCTGGCCGGTGCCCTGCTATTGATCCTGCCGCCGCTGCTTGGCGCCGGCGCGCGCAAGCGGCGCCAGCAGGCGCAGCAGAGCACGATGGTGCTGACCGTGTTGCGCGAACAGCTCGCCGAGCTCGATGCCGACCTCGCCTCAGGCCAGATCGATGCCGCCAGCCATGCCAGGAGCCGTGAGGAGCTCGAGCGTCGCGCCCTCGAGGAGGGCGAGGCGGCGGCCGAGGCGGCCGACAGTGCCGATGTGCGCCCGAGCCGCTCGTGGGCGATCGGCATGGCCCTGACGATCCCGGCCGTGGCAGTGGCGGTTTACCTGGCGATCGGCGAGCCCGATGCCCTCGACCCGCAGAATCTCACGACGCAGCAGGGCTTCACCCGCGAGCAGGTGACTGAGATGGTCGGGCAACTCGTTACTCGGCTCGAGAACGAGCCCAACAACGTCGAGGGGTGGACGATGCTCGCGCGCACCTACGTGGTGCTCGAGGACTACCCCAAGGCGCTTGCCGCCTATGCGCGGCTGGGTGCGCTCACGCCCCAGGATCCCGACGTGCTCACCGACTGGGCCGACGTCACGGCGGTGGTGAGCGGCTCGGTGCAGGGTGAGGCCGAGGCGCTGGTGCAGCGTGCGCTGGAAGTCGCGCCCAATCACGTCAAGGCCCTCGCGCTGGCCGGCACCGCCGCCTACCAGCGCGGCGACTTTGCCGGCGCCGCGAGCCACTGGGAGCGCATCCTGGCGCAGATCCCGTCCGGCAACGAGATGGCGGCGGGGGTGCGCGAAAGCATCAACAATGCGCGCGCGAGGGCGGGCATGGCGCCCCTCGCCGCCGACGAAGGCGCGGCCCCTGCGGCGACGACGGCGCTGACGGCCAGCGGCCGCCTCGAGCTTGCCGAGGCCCTTGGCGACAAGGTCGCGCCGGAAGACGTGGTGTTCGTCTTCGCGCGCGGCGAGGCGGGCGGACCGCCGCTGGCGGCGCTGCGCTTCACCGCGCGCGAACTGCCGCTCGACTTCAGCTTCAACGGCGCGACCATGATGATGGGCGACATGCCGGTGCCCGAGCGCATCATCGTCGCCGCGCGCGTCGCCAAGGGGGGCGATGCCACCGCACGCAGCGGCGACCTCGAGGGTGCCAGCGCCGCGGTGGCGCCGGATGCGAGCGGCCTGCGGGTGGTGATCGACCGCGTTCGCGACTGAACCGGAAGGCCGGGCCGCGCTCAGCCCTGGTAGCTGAAGCGCACCCGCTTCACGTTGCACAGCAGCTCATAGGCGATCGTGCCGGCCGCGGCGGCAACGCGGTTGACCGGCACCTCGCGCCCCCACAGCTCGACGCGGCTGCCGATGGTAGCCGTGGGGAGCCTGCTCAGATCCACCGTCAGCATGTCCATCGACACCCGGCCGATGATGCGGCTGGGGTGACCATCGACGCTGACCGGCGTGCCGTCCGGCACGCCGCGCGGATACCCATCGGCGTAGCCCATCGCGACCAGGCCGACGCGCGTGGGGGCGTCGGCGACGAAGCGGCCGCCATAGCCCAGCGCCTCGCCGGGGGCGATCTCGCGCACCGCCATCACCGCGCTTTCGAGCGTCATCACCGGCTGCAGCCCGTTGCCCTCCTGTGGCAGCGGGTCGGCGCCGTAGAGCAGGATGCCCGGCCGCGCCCAGTCGCGCCGCGCCTGCGGCCAGCCCAGGATGGCGCCCGAGTTGGCGAGGCTGTGCGCGCCCGGCAGTGCCGCGGTGGCGGCGTCGAAGCGTGTGATCTGTTCGCTCGTGGTGATCACCTGCGGTTCGTCGGCACGGGCGAAGTGGGTCATCAGCGTGATGTCGGCCACCTTGCCGCTCGCCTGCAGACGCTGCCAGGCGGCACTGGCCGCCTCGGGCAGGAAACCGGCGCGGTTCATGCCCGTGTTGATCTTGAGCCAGACATGAAGCGGCGCGGCCAGCGTCGTCGTCTCCAGCATCCGCAGCTGGGCTTCGTGATGGATCACGATCCACAGGTCTTCGCGCACCGCGTCGGCCAGCTCGCTGGCCTCGAACACCCCTTCCAGCAGCAGCATCGGCTTGCGGATGCCGGCCGCGCGCAGCGTCAGCGCCTCCTCGAGAAAGGCGACGGCGAAGCCGTCCGCCTCGCCCTCCAGGGCGCAGGCGCACTGCACGGCGCCATGGCCGTAGGCGTTGGCCTTCACCACGGCGAGGGCACGGCCGCCGTGGCGCTCACGGGCAAGGCGGTAGTTGTGACGCAGGGCGGCGAGATCGATCAGGGCGCGGGCGGGGCGCATGGGAGGCATCCGGTTGGCAGCTTGGAGGTCGAAATGGTGCAGGCAAAGCAGGGGGTGCGCAATCTCGCGCATCCCCCTGCCGGTGCCACGTGTGCGGTCTGCCGGCGTCAGGCCGGCGACAGGCTGAGCCCGCGCGCGCCGCGGGTAGCGGCGCGGCCGTAGCGCGCCAGGCCGAGGTCATCGCAGCGGATCGCCGGCTGGCGGCCGCAGACGAGGTCGGCAAGCAGCGCGCCGGCGCCGCAGGACATCGTCCACCCGAGGGTGCCGTGGCCGGTGTTGAGGAACAGCTCGGGATAGGGCGTGGCGCCCACGATCGGCGTCGAATCCGGCGTCATCGGCCGCAAGCCGGTCCAGAACTCGGCCCGTGCGAGGTCGCCGCTGCCGGGGAAGAGGTCGCCCACCACCATTTCCAGGGTCTCGCGCCGGCGCGGGTTGAGACGCAGGTCGAAGCCGCCGAGCTCGGCCATGCCGCCGACGCGGATGCGGTCGTCGAAGCGCGTCACCGCGACCTTGTAGGTTTCGTCCAGCACCGTCGACACCGGTGCGGCGTCGGCGTCCACCAGGGGCACGGTGAGCGAATAGCCCTTGACCGGATAGACCGGCAGGTCGAGCCCCAGGCTGGCCGCCATCTGGCGCGAGTAGCTGCCGAAGGCCAGCACGTAGCGGTCGGCGCGCAGCACTTGCGCGTCCGCCCCGCTGCCGATGCGCACGCCGTCGATGTGACCGCCTTGGTGCAGCAGCTCATGCACGTCGACGCCGAAGCGGAACTCCACGCCCGCGGCACGAGCCATCTCGGCGAGCCGGGCGGTGAACAGGTGGCAGTCGCCGGTCTCGTCATTGGGCAGGCGCAGGCCGCCCGCCAGGCTTGCGCCGCGGCCGGCGAGGGCGGGTTCGGCACGGCCCAGTTCGTCCGCGCTCAGCAGTTCGTAGGGGACGCCGCATTCTTCCAGCACCGCGATGTCGCGCGCGGCGGCCTCGAACTGGGCCTCGGTGCGAAACAGCTGCAGCGTGCCGCGGCTGCGTTCCTCGTAGTGGATGCCGGTGTCGGCGCGCAACTCGCGCAGGCAGTCGCGGCTGTACTCGGAGACGCGCATCATGCGCTCCTTGTTGACCGTGTAGCGCGCGCTGGTGCAGTTGGCCAGCATCTGCGCCATCCAGCGCAGCTGGAACAGGCTGCCGTCGGCTCGGATGGCGAGCGGCGCATGGCGCTGGAACAGCCACTTCATGGCCTTGAGGGGGATGCCGGGCGCGGCCCAGGGCGTGGAGTAGCCTGGCGAGACCTGGCCGGCATTGGCGAAGCTGGTCTCCAGCGCGGCGCCCGGCTGGCGGTCGATGACGGTCACGCGCGCGCCGCGCTGGGCCAGATACCAGGCCGTGGTGGTACCGATCACGCCACTTCCGAGTACGATTACGTTCATCTCAAGTCTCCTGCCGTTTTGCTGTTGAATGTCGGCAGTTTATTGACGATATGGCAGTGAAAGACGCTCAGGATTGGCAAAGAAATAGTGGAATAAACTAAACTGAGTGCTAAGATCAGCCGGGGGCAGTGAAATGCGCGAACTCGACCGCATCGACCGCAAGATCATCGACTTGCTGCAAAAGGATGGGCGTCTGTCGATGACCGAACTGGCGCATCGGGTGGGCCTGTCGCCTACCCCGTGCACCGAGCGCGTGCGCCGGCTCGAACGCGAGGGCGTCATCATGGGCTACCACGCGCGCATCGACCCGCGCGCGCTGGGCAGGCCGCTGCTGGTGTTCGTCGAGCTCAAGCTCGCTGCCAAGTCGAACGACACCTTCGACCGCGTCAAGAAGGAACTCGCCTTCGTGCCCGAGGTGATGGAATGCCACCTCGTGTCGGGCGACTTCGACTATCTGATCAAGGCCCGCATCGCCGAGATGAGCGACTACCGGCGCCTGCTCGGCAACATCCTGCTCAAGCTGCCGTCGGCAACCGAGTCGCGCAGCTACGTGGTGATGGAAGAGGTCAAGGAAAGCCTCTATCTGCCGCCCGAGCTGTGAGGCCGTCCATGGTGGGCGAGGGCGTGCAGCAGCGGCAGCACGCCGAGCGCGGCGACCCCGTGCTTGAGGGCGTGGCCGGCGACGAAGCCGCCGCTCAGCGTCCACACCGCCTGGTCGGCCACTTCGAAGATCTTTGCCAGCGCATAGGCCAGCAGCAGCCAGCCCCACGGCAGGCGCAGGTGGCCGGGCGGGCAGGGTAGCGCCAGCCACATGCTCAGCAGGGCGAAGCCGCCGAACTGCAGCAGCAGGTAGAGCCGCAGGTCGTCGGCAACGCGCCATTGCGCCAGCGCCAGCACGCCCAGCAGCAGCCAGCTCCACAGCCAGACACGCCCGGCGACCGGCCCCAGGCGCTCAGCGGCGACTGCGCCGACGGCGCCGGCAAAGGCAATGCTCATCGCCAGGCGGTCCCAGAACAGCGTCGTGTCGGTGGGCGCCAGGTGATAGTGGATGCTGCCGGGGCCGATCAGTGCGAGGCCGGCGAAGAAGATCCCGAGCGCCAGTTGCTGCGGCACAGGGGCGCGGCGGATCAGACCGAGGCCTGCGACGCCGACGGCGACGAAGGCCAGGCTGCTCAGCACATCGGCCGCATTAGGCAAGCGCCAGTGGCCAATGGCCAGCGCCCTGGCGTCGGCAAGGCGGTGATATTCCTGCGGCTGGGCGATTGGCGGTGCCAGCAGCAGGGCGACGGCCAGCACGCAAAGCAGGGCCGGCCCCAGCCACCAGGCGTGGCGCGCAAGGACGGTTTTCATGGCTATCCTGAAATGAATGCCGCCCTGCAAGCCTAGCGCTGAATCGGGCCTGCAGGAAACGCGTCCCGCGCACCTTGCGCGCCCGCGGCGGTCGACAGGGCGTACCGGCCCATTCCGGGCTTCCAGGGAGACGACGATGAGCACCGAGATCGAGCATGCCACCACCCTGACGCTGCAGCAGGCCGCAAAGCTGCTGGCCGGCGAGGCGATGTCGCAGCATGACGCCGAGGTCATGCTGGCCGACGCAATCCAGCATTGCGCGCTGCGCGCCAACGTCAAGCGCTGGGCGACCGAGCAATGGGAAGGGCGCCAGCTCCCGGGCAACATCAACCGGCTCGAAACCTACATCGAGCGCGCCGACCTTGAGGCCTGGCGCACACGCGGCGCAAGCGACAAGTGATGGCGCGGGACTGGTGGAGCGGGTGAAGGGAACAGCACCCGGTCGCTAACTCGTTTATTACGAACGTTTTTTCCGATCCAAGCGTCACGGAATGGACTCGATTGTGGACTCAAGTCTTCGGCCTGGTCAACGCAGGCCGTTGCGGGTGATCCAAAGCGAGCCAAGCACATCCATCAACAGCCAGAGCATCGGATTTCATACCGAAGTCTATCTGTCCACTGGCACATCACGCCACAGGCCGCTACGGACAGGTGAGCTGCGTCCTCAAAGGATTGACTCATCATCGACAGGCGCGGTCCCGCCCGCCTTTCGCCCGCTCGATGAACCGCTTCATGGGCTCCGAGGGTTCGCCCCGGCGGCGCAGCAGGTAGGTAGAGAGCACCGGTGGGCTGCCGGCCAAGGGACGAATGGAGATGTCCGGGCGCTGTAGCGTCTGCACCTGCGAGGCGATGGCGAAACCGATGCCGTAGCCGGCACCGACCAGGGTCAGCATCACGCCCAGGCTGGTCACTTCATCGACCAGCTTGAGCGGCGTGCCTGCGTCCTGCAGCAGCGCTTGAATCTGATGGCGGCAGCCCGATCCCGATTCGGGATGGCACAGAACCAGCGGGAACTTCAGGGCTTCGGCCAGCGGCACCTGCACGTGTGCCAGCAAGGGGTGGCGTGCGGGCACGATCACCGACAGCGGATCGGTCCACACCGGCTCGGCGACGAGGCCATCATGTACCGCGTTTGACAACGCAAAGCCGATGTCCAGCAGATCGTCGTGCAGCGTCTTGAGCTGCTGCGCGAACGGCAGCTCGAAGACGCGAATCTCCATCTCGGGCTCCTCCTCGCGGCTGCGTGCCAGCAAGGTGGCGATGCGGGGCTGCGCCAGGCCGTCGCAGATCGCGATGCGCAGATGGCCCTGGTAGCCCTGTGCCGCCGCCTTGGCACTCTTGACTGCCTGCTCCACGGTGGCCATCACGCGTCGGCATTCGCCTAGGAACACCTGGCCGGCCCAGGTCAGCCGCGTCAGGCGGGTGCTGCGGTCGAACAACTGCACGCCAAGCTGGCTTTCCAGGTCGCGCATTGCTCGCGATACGGGAGATTGCTCGATCCCGAGACGCTCGGCCGCGCGGGCGAGATGCAGCTCTTCCGCGACTGCAACGAAATAGCGTAGCAATCTAGGCTCCAAGGCAGCCTCCCATCGGCCCTTTCCACCAGGTCTTGGTACGAGCCAGCCACCAAACGATGGGGATGTCAATCAGGATCAGGGTGACGACGCCTGCTAAACGTGCGGTCAACCGGAGGACTTGCAGATCACTATCCGTCAGCACGCAAACACCCTCGTGTCAATGCGCATGCTTCGTGTCCGAGCACCCGAGTGTGTAAAGGATGCTCTTCGGTGAACTGCCCAAGCGAATGGTCCAGACTTTCATGCCGCAGGCCCCTCGACTACTCAATACATATGCTGGCCGCCGTTCATCGCCACGTTGCTGCCGGTCATAAAGGCGGCGGCTTCGCTGGCGATGAAGGCGACAAGTGCCGCAATCTCGTCCGGCTGGCCCAGACGGCCAACCGGAATCGCATCGATGATCTTCTGGCGCATGTCCTCCCGCACCGCCATCACCATCTCGGTGGCCAGATAACCCGGCGACACGGTGTTGACCGTCACACCCTTGCGCGCGACCTCCTGCGCCAGCGCCTTCGTGAACCCGTGCACGCCGGCTTTGGCCGCCGAATAATTGGTCTGCCCGAACTGGCCCTTGCTGCCGTTGATCGACGAGATGTTGACGATGCGACCCCAGCCGCGCTCGACCATCGGATCAATGAACGGCTTGGTGACGTTGAACATGGAGTCCAGGTTGGTGTGCAGTACGGCATCCCAACCGGTCTTGTCGAGCTTGCGCAGCGTTGCATCGCGGGTGATGCCGGCGTTGTTCACCAGGATGTCGATCCGATGACCGTCGGCGTGGATGCGCCGCGCCAGTTCCTGCGTTGATTCGTAGTCGGATACATCCACCCAGTAGGCAGCAAATGTGTAGCCCTGTGTCGCTTGCGCTTGCTGCCACTGGCCAATCGTGGTGTTGCCGGGGGTATGCGTGACGATCACGCGGTGGCCGGCATCGTGCAGGGCACGGGCGATCGCAGCGCCCAACCCCCGGTTGCCTCCCGTCACCAGCGCCGTCCGTTGCGTCGTATTCATTGCCGTCCCCTCATTTCTTGGTCTTGCCCTGGGGTACGGCGCTTGGGGCGGTCCAGGGCTGCGTCCAGCGCTGGCAAAGCTGCGTGAAAGAGGCTGCGTCGCCACTCGCGCCGAATGCCTCGGAGACAGACTCCTGCCAAGTCGTGAGCGCCTGGCGCAGTCCATTGGCAAAGGCCGTCTGGCTCTTGGCTGCTACTTGCCCGACCGCTTGGGCATCGCCCATGCGGCCTTGGCACAGACGCCAGAACACCTCGGACGGCAAGGTCGCGAGCGCTTGCCAGTCGGCCGCCTGTTGGAGGCCCTGGATGCGCGAGGTGGTCTCCAGCACGCCGCCAGCGCTGAGCTGTTGCATGACTTCGAGCCAGTGATGGCTGCTCTCCTGCAGCAAGCGCGTGATCTGCAGTTGCAGCTCGGCATTGGCTTTGTAGAGATGGATTGGCAGTTCGTTGCTCATTGCAGTGCCCTTCGGTCATGGTGGGCCCCCTTCGGGGCGGGTGTAGGCCATCCCTAGCGATGTCCCTGTTGAAATAGTCTTGTCTTGTCTTGTCTTGTCTCGGCTTCGGCGCGTCGTATCAGCGCATTGCCACATAGGTTCCCGGTGCATCACCAAGCGGGACCTGCGTGCCGCCCATGGCGGGCGGCGATACCCGCTCGGTCGAATGTCGTGCCAGCCACTGCTGCCAGGCTGGCCACCAGGAGCCCTCGTTCAGAGGGGTTTCGGTACGCCACGTTTGCGGATCGACGTAGCGAGCGCCGACGCTGCGGGTCGCAATCTGGTAGCTGCGCCGGGGGTGCCCCGGCTCGCTGACCACGCCGGCGTTGTGCCCGCCGCTGGTCAGTACGAAGGTCAGCTCCGCATCACTGAGCAGATGCATCTTGTACACGGATGGCCAGGGGGCAACGTGGTCGCGCACCGTGCCGACGATGAGCATCGGCACTTCGATGTCGGCGATCGCCACCGGCCGTCCGCCGACCCGGTAGCGTCCCTCGGCCAGATCGTTGTTCAGATACAAACGCCGCAGGTACTCGCTGTGCATGCGATACGGCATGCGCGTCACGTCGGCATTCCATGCCATCAGGTCATTGAACTCCTGCCGTTCGCCCAGCAGGTACTCGCGCACGCGGCGCGACCAGATCAGGTCGCGCGAGTTGAGCATCTGGAAAGAGGCGGCCATCTGCTTGCCGTCGAGATAGCCCTTGTCCCACATCCCGGCTTCCAGCCAGGCGAGTTGACTGTCGTCGATGAAAAGCGCGATTTCGCCCGACTCGCGGAAGTCGGTCTCCGACGCCAGCAGCGTCAAACTGCGCAGCCGTTCGTCGCCATCGCGCGCCATCGCGGCTGCGGCGATCGTCAGCAAGGTGCCGCCCAGGCAATAGCCAACCGCCTGCACCTTGCGCTCGGGCACGATGGCCGTGACCGCGTCCAGTGCATCCATGACCCCCAGCCACCGGTAATCCTCGAGGCCGAGGTCGCGATCGGCCGCGGTCGGGTTCTTCCAGGAAAGGATGAACACCGTATGCCCCTGGTCGACCAGGTACTTCACCATCGAGTTGTGCGGTGACAGGTCGAGGATGTAGTACTTCATGATCCAGGAAGGCACGATCAACACCGGCTCGGCATACACATCGGGCGTCGTCGGCGTGTACTGGATCAGTTCGATGAGGTGGTTTCGGAACACCACCTTTCCTGGCGTGACCGCCACGTCCTGGCCGACCTTGAAGCCTTCGACCCCGGCCGGTTCATCGTCAAGCGCAAGACGCTGTGCATCGTCGAGGAAGTTCATCGCGCCGCGCCACAGGTTGACGCCGCCGCTGGTTTTGATGGCTTCCAGCACTTCCGGGTTGGTCCAGATGAAATTCGATGGCGACCACATGTCCAACCACTGCCGCCCGGCGAAAGTGACCATGTTCTCGTGATGGCGCGACACGCCGCGCACGCCGGTCGTGGCGTTGTGCCACCACTGCTGCTGCAGCAAGAAGCCCTGGTGGATCACGTTGAACGGCCATTGCTGCCAGGCCGGCGCCTCGAAGCGCCGATCCTGTTCCAACGGCTCAATGCACGTGGGGCAGCCGTGGGCACTTGCAGCGTGCGCGACGTAACGCGCCAAGCGTCGCTGCTTGTGCAACCCCTTGTCGATCAGGCTGCGCTGCTTGCCCGGTGAAAGGCTCAGGTGCAGCGCCCAGTCGTACCAAGCCAGCAAACCCGCCGCCGGCGACAACCCGCCAGTGCCGCGTGCCCGGCACGCGTTCGCAAGCGTATCCAGGACATCGGGGTGACAGACGGACGGTGCCGGCGCGGGCTTGTCAGGTATGGCAAGGGTGTTCATCTCTGATCTTCCGATGTTGTAAGTAACTTATTACTATCATAATGCCTACGGGAAAAGATGCAAAGCCTTGAAGAACGCCCGGGGGATTTCCGCCTTCGCTCGAACGAAATCGCTTCTCTTGCTCTGACTGAGGTGGCCGACTTGCCGACCGATTACTCATGATCCGCCTGAGGGGTGTGTTCGCTTCCTGGGTCTCGTCAGCTCACTTGGCCACGATCCATGGATGGGGCAGGAACCATCCTTTCCCGTGCGATGAACCGTATTCCCGATCTTGCGACGCGGATGTTTTGCATGTTAGGATAGTAATAGGTCACTTACTTTATGGAGTCTGATCGGTGAGCGAACGTCCTCAATATCTGTCCGCTGAAGAGCGGCGTGCTGCCACAGTGCAAGCGGTGGTGGACTTGGCCGCGGAGCAAAACCCGGCCGAAATCACGACCACGGCCATCGCCGATCGAATGGGTTTGACGCAGGGCGCGCTGTTTCGCCACTTCCCCACCAAGGACGCGATCCTGGAGGCAACGATGACCTGGGTCGGTGAGCGTCTACTGGTGCGCGTGGACAAGGCGGCCGAGGGCGCCGCGTCTCCTGCCGCAGCACTCGAAGCCATGTTCATGACGCACATCGACTTCGTGGCCAAGCATCCCGGCGTGCCGCGCATGCTGTTCGGAGAACTGCAACGCTCTGGCGAGACGCTCGCCAAGCGGATGGTGCAGACCTTGCTCCGTCAATACGAACAGCGCCTGCGCCGCCTGATGGAGGCAGGCAAGGCGCAAGGCGACCTGGATGCGGATCTGGACGTGGATGCCGCCGCCGTGTTGTTCATCGGCACGATCCAGGGACTGGTCATGCAGTCGCTGTTGGCCGGCAAGGTCAGTCGCATTCGTCGTGATGCGCCAGCCGTGTTTGCCATCTATCTCCGTGGCATCACGCACACCCGATGAAACGCCTTCCATCCTGCCGCCACGCAGTTGCCCGGTCGGCCGAGAGGCACACCACGGTCATGCGATCGCGTTGCGCCTCCAGCGCGAATCCGCGTCATTCAACACTCAGCCCGACCGCCCGGCGGAACGCACACGCACGCCGCGACGACGGCGAAGGCTTGGGAGTTTCCGCGATCAAGTAAAGGCCATGAAGATGACCACTCATCCACAACGCAGCCTCTGGAACTGGCTGATCTCCCTGCTCGCGATCGGCTTCGGTCTGCTCACTCTTCGGGAGGGCGGCGCCGTTCTGTTTGTCGACGGCGCGGCGCGCCAAGCCGCCGGCCACTATGTGCCCTTCGTGCTCTGGTTCAATTTTCTGGCCGGGTTCGCCTACATCGTCGCCGGCGTCGGCTTGTGGATGCGCCGGCGCTGGGCCGCGTGGTTAGCGATTGTCATCACGGTGGCGACCGCACTCGTGTTCCTCGCTTTCGGAGTGCATGTGGCTTTGGGTGGCGCCTGGGAGCGACGCACGGTGGTCGCCATGACGCTGCGCACGTTGGTGTGGGCTGGCATAGCGGCCATCGCCTGGCGCCGGTCAGCGGCGAATGCGCCGGTCGCACGCGAGCACTGAGCACCTTTATCCAGCGGAAACCCATCGATGAAAACTCCAAACCTCCTCTTCAAGAAAACCCGTTGGGTCGTGATCGCCGTCGTCGTGCTCGCTCTTGGCGGCGCACTGGCGTTCTGGTTGTCGCGCGACCATGGACAACAAGATGCATTGCGCCTCTACGGCAACGTCGACATCCGCGAGGTGCAACTGGCCTTCCGTCAGCCCGGGCGCGTGATGCAAATGGCTTTCGACGAGGGCGATGCCGTCAGCGCCGGCGATCGCCTGGCCACGCTGGACGCGCAGCCCTACCGGGATGCGCTGGCCGCCGCGCAAGCCCAAGTGCAGGTCGCGCAGGCCGAACTGGCCAAGCTGCGCCGCGGCCTGCGACCGCAGGAAATCACCCAGGCGCGCGAAGCCCTCAGGCAGGCCCAGGCGCTCGCCACCGAGACCGAGCGCAATTTCCAGCGCCAGAGTGGCCTGCTGGCATCGGGCGCCAGCAGCCAGCGCACGGTCGATGCAGCCCGCACGGCGCGCGACCAGGCAGCCGCTGGCGTCGAAGCGGCCAAGGCGGCCCTGTCGCAAGCATCCGAAGGTTTTCGCAAGGAAGACATCGCCGCGGCAGAAGCTCGCCTTGCGGCCGCACAGGCTGCCGCAGCGCAAGCCACGACAGCCTTGGCGGACACCGAGTTGATGGCGCCCAGTAGCGGCACCGTCATCGCACGAGTGCGGGAGCCCGGCAGCATGGTCGCAAGCCAGAGCGCGGTCTACAGCCTGAGCCTGGACAAGCCGGTTTACGTGCGCGCCTACGTGGGCGAGTCGGACTTGGGGCGCATCGCGCCCGGTACTGTGGTGCGCGTCAAAAGCGATTCATCAGAGAAGGTCTATCGCGGCCAGATCGGCTTCATCTCGCCGCGCGCCGAGTTCACCCCCAAGACGGTGGAGACGACGGATTTGCGCACGGATCTGGTCTACCGCCTGCGCATCGTCATCGACGAAGCCGACAGCGACAGTGCCTTGCGCCAGGGCATGCCGGTGACGATCGAGGTCGATGCGAAAGCCGGCACCAGTATCCCGGCGGGGGAGCGTTGAAATGCAGGCAAGCCCTGCCATCGCCGCCGTGTCTGCGGGTGCGGGCGAAGACGCTGCCGTCGTCATCGAGGGCGTGGACAAGCATTTCGGCGACGTAAAGGCGCTGCGGGGCTTGAGCGCGCGCATCCACTATGGGCGGCTGACGGGTCTGGTCGGCCCCGACGGCGCTGGCAAGACGACGCTGATGCGGATTCTGACCGGCCTCCTGGTGCCGAACGCCGGCCACGTCACCTTGGCAGGCTATGACGTGGTCAAGGACAACGACGCCATTCACGTCGCCAGCGGCTACATGCCGCAACGCTTTGGACTGTACGAAGACCTGTCGGTGATGGAGAACATGCGCCTGTATGCGCAGTTGCGCGGCATGGATGCGGACCGCAACGCCGATCTGTTTGCCGAGCTGCTGGACTTCACGCGGCTCGGACCCTTCACCAAACGCCTGGCCGGCAAGCTCTCCGGCGGCATGAAGCAGAAGCTGGGCCTTGCCTGTGCGCTCATGGCGCGGCCGAAGGTGCTGCTGCTGGACGAGCCGGGCGTGGGTGTCGACCCGGTCAGCCGCCAGGACTTGTGGCGCATGGTGCAGGCGCTGACCGATGAAGGCATGGCCGTGGTCTGGTCCACCGCCTATCTCGACGAAGCCGAGCGCTGCGAGAGCGTGCTGCTGCTGAACCAAGGGCAGCTCCTGTTCGATGGCCCGCCGCAGGAGCTGACCGCGCAGCTCGAAGGCCGCAGTTTCCGTCTGGAAGACGTCGGTGCCGAGCGACGAGCGGTCCTGACCCAGGCACTCGACCTGCCCAGCGTGAGCGATGGCGTGATCCAGGGCGCCGGCGTGCGCGTGGTGTTGCGCGAGGGCGCTCAAGCGGAGCAGCTCCAGGCCCTGTCCGATCAGGCGCGAGTGGAGCTGGCGCAGGTGCCCGCGCGCTTCGAAGACGCCTTCATCGATCTGCTCGGTGGTGGCCCCGGCGGCACTTCGACGCTGGCCGAGCGTCTGCCGCCGGTTGAGCTGGGTTCCGACATTGCCGTGTCGTGCCGAAACCTCACCAAGCGCTTCGGCGAGTTCACCGCCACCGACAACGTCAGCTTCGAGGTGCAAAAGGGCGAAATCTTCGGCCTGCTCGGCCCCAACGGCGCCGGCAAGTCCACCACCTTCAAGATGCTGTGCGGCCTGCTGAAACCCACGGCTGGCGAAGCGCATGTGGTGGGCCATGATCTGCGCCGCGCCACCGGCGCAGCCAAGAGCCGGCTCGGCTACATGGCGCAGAAGTTTTCGCTCTACGGCCTGCTCTCGGTGCAGCAGAACCTGGAATTCTCGGCCGGCGTCTACGGACTGGAAGGCAACACCCGTCGCGAGCGCATTGCCGAGATGATCGAAACCTTCGATCTGGGCGACTGGCTGTCCGCCACGCCCGATTCCCTGCCGCTGGGCCACAAGCAGCGCCTGGCATTGGCTTGTTCGCTGATGCACCGGCCGCCCGTGCTGTTCCTAGATGAACCCACTTCGGGCGTGGACCCGATCACCCGGCGCGAATTCTGGACCCACATCAACGGACTGGCCCGCAAGGGCGTGACCATCATGGTCACCACCCACTTCATGGACGAGGCCGAATACTGCGACCGCGTGGCCATGCTCTCGCGTGCGCAACTGATTGCGCTGGATACGCCCGACGCGCTCAAACGTTCGGCGGTCAGCCCCGAACGACCCGACCCGACGATGGAGGACGCCTTCATTCACCTGGTGGAGTCGGCGGACCGCGAGCTGGAGGCCGCCACATGAACGGCACCACAAAGCACAAGGACGGGAATGGACCACAGCAGACCGACCTGCGCGATTTTGATCTGCGGCGCTTGATCGCCCTGGTCACCAAGGAAAGCTACCAGGCGCTGCGCGACCCCTCGACGCTGCTGATCGCGTTCGTGCTGCCGGTGGTGTTGCTGCTGCTGTTCGCCTATGCGGTGTCGCTGGATGCGAAGGATGTCCGCGTCGGCGTGGTGCTGGAGTCGCCCGGCGCTGCAGCGCAGGAGCTTGCGGCGGCCTTTGCCGGCACAAAGTTCCTGGATGCCCACTTCGCCCATGACCGGCGCGAAGTGGCCGACCAGCTGGTCTCAGGCGACCTGCGCGGCTACGTGGTGATCCCGCAGGATTTCGAGCAGCGGCTGGCCCAGCGTGGCAGCGAGCCGCTGGTGCAGATCGTCACCGACGGCTCCTACCCCAATACCGCCAACTACGTCGAGAACTACGCCCGCGGCGTGGTCCAGTCCTGGCGTGCCGGACTGGACGTCGGAGCACCAGCGCAGGCCGTCATGCTGGAACCGCGCTACTGGTTCAACCCCGAGCTGGAAAGCCGCCGCGCACTGATTCCCGGTGCCATCGCCATCGTCATGACCATCATCGGCACCATGCTGACTGCACTGGTGGTGGCGCGTGAATGGGAGCGCGGCACCATGGAGGCGGTGCTGTCCACGCCGGCCTCGGTGGCCGAAATCCTGATCGGCAAGCTGCTGCCGTACTTCGTGCTCGGCATGCTGTCCACGCTGGGTGCGGCGGCGCTGGCGGTGTTCGTGTTCGGGGTCCCGATGCGGGGCTCGCTGGCGGCGCTGCTGCTGCTGTCGGCGGTGTTCATGGTGCCGGCGCTGGGTCAGGGTCTGCTGATTTCCTCCTTGGCACGCAACCAGTTCCTGGCAGCGCAGATCGCGCTGTTCACGGGTTTTCTGCCGGCTTTCATGCTGTCGGGCTTTCTGTATGAGATCGACGCGATGCCCGCGCCAATCCGGGCCATCACCCGGCTGGTTCCGGCGCGTTACTTCGTCGATTCGCTGAAGACGGTGTTCCTGGCCGGCGACATCTGGGCCGTGTTCCTGCCCAACCTGGCGGCCATGGCGGCGATCGGGGTGCTGTTCTTCGTGATCGCCAAGCGCGCCACGCGCAAGAACCTGGAGTGACGCGATGTTGACTTCCGCATTCTCGTTCACCCGCCTGCGCGCCCAGTTCATCAAGGAAGTGCTCAGCGTCCTGCGCGACCCGCGCAGCCGCATGGTGGTGTTCGTGCCGCCGATCCTGCAGTTGCTGGTGTTCGCCTTTGCCGCGACGCTGGAAGTGCGTAACGTCGATATCGCCGTCTACGATCAGGATGCGGGGCGGTGGTCGCACGAGTTGGTACAGCGCCTGGACAGCGCCCGCTTCATCACCCACGTCCGGCATGTCGACAGCCAGCAGCAGCTGCACGAGCTGATCGACCGTGGCGAGGTGATCGCCGCGCTCGCCATCCCGGTGGATTTCTCGCGCTCCATCGCCGCCGGCGAAAGTGGCCGCGCGCAGGTACTGGTCGATGGCCGGCGCAGCAACTCCGGGCAGATCACCGTGGCCTATCTGTCCACCATCGCCGCCGATGTCGGCGCCGAGGTCGTGCCCGACGCCCAGGCACCAACGCCCGTGGTCGTGCGCCACTGGTTCAACCCGAATCTGGTCTACCGCTGGTTCATCGTGCCCGGCCTGACGGGCATCCTGGCGCTGTTCAGCGCGCTGCTCATCACCTCGCTGTCGATTGCGCGCGAACGTGAACTCGGAACCTTCGACCAGTTGCTGGTGTCGCCCACCTCGACGCCAGAGATCATCATTTCCAAATCACTGCCGGCACTCGCAATTGGCACTGCGCTGGGCCTGTTCATGATCAGCGCGGGCGTCTTCCTGTTCGGCATCCCGTTTACGGGCTCGTTTGCGCTCCTGCTCGCCAGTTTGGTGCTGTTCATCCTGTCGGTGGTCGGCATCGGTCTGATGATTTCCGCGGTCAGCATGACGCAGCAGCAGGCCATCCTGGGGGCGTTCGCCATCGGCGTGCCGGCGGTGCTGATGTCCGGCTTTGCGACACCTGTGGAAAACATGCCTGTCGTCCTGCAATGGCTGGCTCAGGCCATTCCACTGACCCATTTCCTCATCATCGTCGAAGGCAGCTTTCTCAAGGCCATGCCGCCCGGTGACATTCTCGCCAGCCTGTGGCCGCTGGCGGTCATCGCCCTGGCCACGCTGACGATGGCCACCGTATTCGTCCGAGGACGCCTGCAATGAAATCCAAGCCCCGCACTCCCTTTCTTCGCGCAACCGTCACCGGCCTGACCCCTGGGCGCGCGCGTCCGCTCGCGCTGGCCCTGTCCTGCGTGCTGCTGACTGCCTGCGCAAGCGTGGGCCCCGACTACCGCGAGCCGCCGCCGGTCGACGTCGGCAGCGGCTGGAGCTTGCCGTTGGCAAGCGAATCCCAGTCCGCAGACTTGAGCCAATGGTGGTCTGCACTGGACGATCCCATCCTCGATCGCCTGATGGCCACGGCGCTGGCACAGAACCTGGATCTGCGCCAGGCTGCGGCACGCATCGATGAGGCACGCGCCCTGCGCGATCGTGTGGCCGGCGAGGCATTGCCCACCGCCGCCGCTGGCGCGAGCGTCAACCGGCGCCGTCAAAGCGAGAACGGACCCCTGCCCGTAGGTTCGATCCCCGGCCTTGACGCCACGCAGACCATCTACGACGCGGGCTTCGACGCGGCCTGGGAGGCCGACTTGTTCGGGGCCAAGCGGCGGGCGCTGGAAGGCGCCAGCGCCCGCCTGCAGGCGACCGAAGCCGAGGCGCAGGGCGTACGCATGCGCATCGTGGCCGAGGTCGCGCGCACCTGGTTCACCGCCGTCGGCGCCCGCTACGAGTTGCACGCACAACAGGCCACACTGGATACGCTGCAGCAGACCTTGGAATTGGTGCGCCTGCGGCATGCGCTGGGCGACGCGTCGGCCGCCGACGTGGAGGCGGCGTACGCCCAATGGACAGCAGTCAACGCGCTCATCCCGGATATCCAGGCGCGTCAGCGCGCCGCGATACTCAGCCTGGGCGTGCTGCTGGGCGCGCCGCCGGAGCGGGAGCTGGCACTGCTGGATGGCCCCTTGACGCCGAGCACGCTGCGGGCGCTGCCGGTGGGCGAGCGCGCAGAGATGCTGCGCCGGCGCCCGGACGTGCTGGCTGCGGAACGTCGCCTGGCAGCGAGTTCCGCCGACATCGGCGTGGCCGCGGCCGAGTTGTTCCCCAAACTCTCCATCGGTGTCGGCGGCGGGTTCCAAGCGCTCAGTACGGGCGATTGGTTCGATGCATCCAGCTCGCGTTTTTCCATCCTGCCGCTGATTTCCTGGCGCCTGTTCGACGGTGGCCGTGTGCGAGCCGAAATTCGGGCACGCGAGGCGGCCGAGCGACAGGCCGCGCTGGCCTATGAGCAGGCCGTGCTGGCGGCGCTGGGCGATGCCGAGCGCGCGCTTGGCGACTACCACGGCGGGCTGGACACACTGGAGCGCCGCGGTATGGCACTGGATGCCGCGCGCACCAGCTACGGCCACGCCAAGGCGCGCTACGCGGCGGGCGACATTGCGCTGGTCGAACTGCTGGCTGCCCAGCGCAGTCTGCACGAGGCCGAAACCGCAGCCGCACGCGCGCATACCAACGCCGCCGTGCAACTGGTGGCGCTGTACAAGGCCCTTGGTGGTGGCTGGGACGTATCCACGACGGCATCGACCGCAACCCATCCGCTGCGGGGCGCTGCCGCCCCCGTCGCGTTTTCAAGCCGCTGACTCAACAAAAGGAGACCGTCATGCAAATCAACGTTGGAAATCTCGACCGCATTGTGCGCATCGTCATCGGACTGATTTTGCTCAGTCTCCCATTGTGGCTGGACTCATCCTGGCGTTGGCTGGGACTCATTGGAATCATGCCACTCCTCACCGGCCTGGCAGGCCGCTGTCCTGGCTATCGCCTGCTCGGCCTCAGCACTTGCCCGATGCGAAAACCCGAGTGAACGCCCTATGAAACTCAGTTTTTTGGGCGCAGCCCGAGAAGTCACCGGATCGTGCTTCCTGGTCGAAGCGGCTAATGTCCGCTTCCTGGTCGATTGCGGCATGGTTCAAGGTGGGCGTATAGCAGCAGCACGCAACCACGAGCCGTTCGCGTTCGACCCGGCGTCCATTGACTTCGTCCTGCTGACCCACGCCCACATCGACCACAGCGGGCTATTGCCCAAACTCACGCGCGCCGGGTTCAAGGGGTCCATCTACGCCACGCCAGCGACGGTTGATCTGCTCGGGGTGATGCTGCCCGATAGCGCTCACATCCAGGAAAGCGATGCCAAGCGGGTTGCCAAGCGGCTCAAAGAAAAGACCGTGCCGCCACCCCTGTATACCCTGCAGGATGCACACGAATGCCTGCAGCAGGTACGAGGTATCGAATACGACCGGGAGTTCGCACTCCGCGTCGGGGTGCGCGCCCGCTTTCGTGATGCCGGACACATCCTTGGTTCGGCCATCGTGGAAGTGTGGATTACCGAGTACGGTTACCCCACGAAGATCGTGTTCAGCGGCGATCTGGGCCAGCCGGGACGCCCCATCCTGCGCGACCCGACACCCATTGAGGAAGCCGACATCCTCGTCATCGAGTCCACCTACGGTGACCGCCGGCACAAGGATTTTTCGGCGACCGAAGCGGACATGATCGGCATCGTCGAGAAAACCCTGTTCGAGCGCGGCGGCAACGTCATCGTGCCGGCCTTTGCGGTCGGCCGAACCCAGGAGGTGCTCTACCACCTACATCGTCTCACCTGCGAAGGGCGTCTGCAGCGTCCAATGGTGTTTGTCGATTCGCCGATGGCCACCGAGGCCACACGCATCACGCGTGAACATCTCGAATTGTTCGACGAACAGGCGAAGCGGTTGGCCGGATGGCACGCGCGCGGCGAGAACCTCCCGTACCTGGATTTCACAGCGAGCGCTGAGGAGTCCATGGCGCTGAACCGGATTCGCTCCGGGGCCATCATTATTTCTGCCAGCGGCATGTGCGACGCGGGACGTATCCGGCACCACCTGCGCCACAACTTGCCACGCCGCGAATGCAGCATCTTGTTTCCCGGTTTCCAGGCGCAGGGGACGCTTGGCCGGCGCCTGATCGAGGGGGCCGAACGTGTACGCATCTTCGGCGAGGACATCCCGGTACGTGCGGCGATCCACAGCGTGGACGGCCTCTCGGCGCATGCCGACCAGAAGGCGCTGCTGGATTGGGCCCGTGCTTTCATTCAAGCACCGGCGCAAACCTTCGTGGTGCATGGGGAATCGTCGGCCGCGCAAGCCTTCGCTGACCTCTTGCAGCAGCAACTCGGCTGGCAGGTCACGGTGCCCGAGTATGGCCATGCGCTGCGCTGGCCGGACTTTCTGGCGCACGAGTGATGAAGCCCGCAGAAGATCTCGATGAACGCCTGCGCGCCATCCGCGAGTCGCCAACGTACCGGCTTGCGTACGAAGACATCGAGCTGCTTGGCCAGGACGAACTGCGGCCGCTGCGACTACAGCTCGAACTGCTCAAGCCCGAGCGCATCCTGCACGAGCAAGGCATTCGCTCGACGGTAGTGGTCTTCGGCAGCGCACGCGTGAGCGATGCCGAGACGGCAGAAGCCCGTCTTGGCGTTCTGGAGCGTCAGGCGCTCGTCACTCCGGAGGATGTCGGGCTGCGGCAAGAGCTTGCGCGGGCCAATCGCCGGGTCGAACAGGCACGTCACTACGAGCAAGCGAGGCGTTTCTCGGGCCTTATTTCGGCGCGTTTCCAGCAGCAAAACCGCCGTGATTTCGTCGTCGTCACCGGGGGTGGGCCCGGCATCATGGAGGCCGCCAACCGCGGTGCTTTCGAGGTCGGCGCACGTTCGATTGGCCTCAACATCACGCTGCCCCACGAACAGGCACCCAACCCCTACATGTGCCCGGATTTGGCGTTCCGATTCCACTATTTCGCGCTGCGCAAGATGCACTTCTTGTTGCACGCCAAGGGCTTGGTGGCCTTCCCCGGTGGCTATGGAACGCTCGATGAGCTGTTCGAGGTGCTCACCTTGATCCAGACCAGAAAGATGCAGCGTGTTCCGGTGGTGCTGGTCGGCCGTGCATTCTGGCGTCGCGTAGTTGATTTCGATCTTCTGCTCGACGAAGGCTATGTCTCTTCATCCGATCTCGACTTGTTCACCTGCGTAGACGATGCGGAGGAAATCGTCAGTGCCCTCGAACGCTTTTACGTCAACAGGGCGGCAGGCGATGGGGCAACATGATTGGCATCGGCGGGTATCGCTGGAGCCTGCGCGGCACTAAGGTGCGGCAGCCGATGCAGTGCGTCATCTTGTTGATTGCGGGTGCATTGTTCAGCCCGATTTCTGCTTTTGGTTCCGAAGTCTCACTCTCTGCAAATCCTCCCTCCTGCTCGCCAGAGCAATCCCTGCGCTGGCGGGGCGGCACCCTGCGTCTGGAGAACGATTTGTTCACCGGCTCCGATCGCAACTACACCAACGGTGTCGCGCTAACAGCAGTCTCACGCGATCTGCAAGGCGGGCTCCGTCCGGAGTGCCTGCCTCAGCCGATTGGTTTGTACGCCCGCTTCATCGGCTGGGCTGATCCCGGGTTCTGGCGCGATTCCGGCGCCCAGACATCGTCGCAAAACCTCGTCGTGCGCTTTGGCCAGTCCATGTACACGCCCGAGAACAAGACGCGCACCGACGTGATTCCAGATGACCGACCGTACGCTGGTTTGCTCTACCTGGGTTTGGCGTGGAATCGCCGCATCCACCCACAAGCCGCCAGCTACGAAATGCTTGACGTGCGTGAGCTGACCCTGGGCGTGATCGGACCCTGGTCGCTGGCCGAGCAATCTCAGGATCTGGTGCATCGGGCACGCGGCATTGAGCGATTTCGCGGCTGGGACAACCAGTTGCGCAACGAGCCGGCGTTTCAGATGGCCATGGAGCGCAAGTTCAAGCCGTACACGGAGGGTGCGGTCCGCCCTGGATGGGGCAGCGACGTGATCGGCAGCTATGCCCTGCGGGTCGGAAACATCGAAACCGCCGCCAGTACCGGCGTGGAGTTTCGCGCGGGCTGGAACATACCGAACGACTTCGGCAGCTATCCGATTCGCCCTGGCGCGGAGAACCGCCCGCCCTCTGGTGTTGCCGATCTGCGCACGACAACGCCGCAATCGGTCCTGGCGCCCAAACCTGGGGCACATGTCTTCCTGAACCTGGAGGGTAGAGCCGTCGCCTGGGACTTCTCACTCGACGGAAACATGTTCCGGCATAGCCATCATGTCAGCCGGCGGCCTTGGGTCGTGCAAGCAGCTCTCGGCATCAGCAGCCAATGGATCGTTGCTGGACGTGGCGTGCGGCTTGCCGTGATGCGCGTTTGGAGAACCCGCGAGTTCGACCAGCAGGCGGGCCATCATGCATTCGGATCGATCGCGCTGAGTCTGGAATTTTGAGGACACCTGCAACCATTCGTTAGACCCAAAGCATTCGTCACAACATCAATGGAGAAATTCGTGAACCAGCCCTTGAAACCCAGATCGTTCTTCACCGTCTCGCTGTCCGTGCTCTTGGCAACCTTCGCCACGGCACTCGGTGCGCAGTCCGTAGAGGCGGCAAAGCCAATGGCGCTTCGTACCATAATGGAAAGACTCGGGCGCGACATGCAAGCCGTCACGGGCGCGATCTCCAAAGAAGACTGGCCACTGGTCGCCGAGCTAGCACCACGAATCGCCAAGCATGCCGAGCCGCCCATGTCGGAAAAGATGCGCATCCTTGCCTGGCTTGGGGCAGACGCTGGAAAGTTTCGGGGTCTTGATGGACAGGTCCATGACGCCGCAACCGCCATGGGCGAGGCTGCACAGCGGAATGACGGCCAAGCAGTCATCGCGGC
The DNA here is from genome assembly GCF_047806685.1 of Thauera sp. WH-1. Classification (NCBI taxonomy): domain Bacteria; kingdom Pseudomonadati; phylum Pseudomonadota; class Betaproteobacteria; order Rhodocyclales; family Zoogloeaceae; genus Thauera; species Thauera sp. WH-1. Next base: position 167,731 of record NZ_JBLQGP010000005.1, on the reverse strand, counting down.
TTTCTCCAAAACCCAGCAAAGCTGCCTAGCCTGCCACCAGAGTTACCGTCGCTCGTTCGTGGAAAAGTTCTATGGTGGAAGCCGCTAGCAAGGGATGGCTACACCTGTTGACGGAAGACTAGCTTCTGTCCAATCAATATACCTCGACGCGTTTCAGGTTCCCAGGAAGCCACCCGTGCAGCGATCACGGGTTCCTGCTTCACCCGCGGCAGCACTCGTTGGATCTGACGTGCATGACTCCCGTATGCATGTGGGTCACCAGCACCAGCGGATAACGCAGCACCTCGTCCAGTGAGATACGTTTGTGCTTGAGCAGCGGATGCCATGCCGGCGCCGCGACCATGAGGGGGGGCGCTCCAAAGCGCCTTAGCCACGATGTCGTCATCCACTTCACCAGACTGGGCCCTAGGTCATACAGATCGCCATGCAGCCCCTTGATTTGCTGCGACAGTGACACCTCGAACAGGCGCAACTCGACGTCGGGCTCCTCCTGCCAGCTTAACGCCAGCAAGGTCGGCAAGCGCGACGGGGTGATGCCATCGGACAGCGTAATGCGTTGCTGACCGTGAAAGCCGTTGGCCGCTCCCCTCACGCTGTCGCGGGCTTGCTGCAAGGCAGTGAAGATGCGCGGCACATGTTACAGGAATTGCTTGTCCGCCCGCGTCAGCCGCTTGCTGCGACTGCTCCGGCCGCAGTGCTTCAGCAGCGCGGTTACAGGTGGCGATCTCGAATTCGCCGAACATGCCCATCGACAGTTCATCCGGCGCGATGCCCGCTGGCGCGAACTTCAGACGCTGCGCCGCCGCCCGTGTCGACAGACCAAATCGCTCGCCCTCGGGGAGTGACGTAAGACGCCGCGACTGTCTTCCTCGGGTCGCTGCGGCCACAGAAGACTAGCCGAGGCGCGCTGGCGCGAGTGCTCTAGCTAGCCATCCGCCATGACCGCCGCCCGCGTTCAAGCAGCGTTGCAATAACTCCGGACACCATTGCCCGCGTGCTGTGAGCCAGCGACGGCAGCCGCTGCAAGACATGCCGGCCTCTTCTCCGCACGCATGCGGCTCCCTACGATCATAAGGACTGGTCACGTCACGAGGGACTGCGCATGAACTTACGTCATCTTCGCTGTTTCATTGCTGTAGCCGAGGAACTGCACTTCGGTCGAGCCGCTAGGCGGCTGCATATAGAACAATCTCCCCTATCACGCACGATCCGCAAGTTGGAGACAACTCTAGGCGTGACGTTGCTCAGTCGCACGCCGCGGGGCGCAACCCTGACTTGGGCAGGGCGAGTCTTCCTCGACGACGCCCGCCGCATCATGTTGAGCGTTGAGCAGGCAGTGGCCAGCGCGAAGGCTGCTGCCTCCGGTTCTCAGGGCATTTTGCGAATCGCGCTGTCGAGAGACATAGGACGGGCGAGGCTATCAGCACTGCTTGCACTGTGCCGCGAAGAGTCGCCGCAGGTAAACATCCGGCTCTCCGAAGTACCGCTGACCGAACTCGTGCAGGGGCTGAACGCAAATCTGTTCGACGCCGGCTTTGCAATGGTCAATGAAGTGGAGGACGGGATCATTGCTGAGCCGCTGTGGGCCGACCCCTTGGTAGTGATCCTGCCCGCACGGCACCCGCTTGTAGCCTTCAAGGAAGTGCCGTTGCAGGAAGTGGTGAGCTATCCGCTGGTACTTTGTGATCCACGGGCATGCCAAGGTTGCGGTCGGCAGAGCGAACGACTGTTCCGCTCTGTCGATGTCCAACCGATCGTGGCTGAGTATGCCGCTTCTCACGGGCTGATGCTGACGCTGGTGGCCGCAGGGTACGGGCTAAGTTTTTCCACTGCCGCGCACTTGGCAACTTGCCAGCCGGCGGATGTTGTTGTCCGCCCGTTGGCCGGTCAGAGCGCATCGATAACCACCTATCTGTTACGAACCGAGGGTGGCATGACGGAGCCGTTGCAGCGGTTCATCGAACGCGCCGAACGTGTATGTCATCAGGACGCAAGCACATCACGCGCGATTTGACGCAGATCTATCGAAAGGTGCGCGGCTAGTTTTCTCGGATTGCGCGATTCATCTTTGGTCTTGCGGCTGACCCGATCTGCATGGCTCATGCGCTGTACTGATTCCAGTTTCGACGCAATTGCTGCGCCCTTCCGTACTCCGGCACTCGCCTGCGGGCTCGCCGCCGCGGTCATTTCACTGACGCGGAACGCATGAGCTTTTGCTGGTTGCAAACCGGCTCATCCTGTTGACGCATTGGCACTTTACGCCGTTGGAATTCCTACGGAAAACTTTGGCCAGGTTTCGGGTAAAGCGCGGCACCCATGCTTGACTCCAGGGGAGCGCGACCACCAAGCCGCGTGCCGGTCCAAAGGCAAAGCGCCCGCATCATGGTTGAGGAGTTTCAAGCGTAGCAAGATGTAGTTCGCCCTTAGCCGGCCGTCAGCGCCGATGCAACGCTTCCTTCCACGATCCCGGCCGGTCCTGCGCTTCATCCGGATTTCTGGGCAATCGCCTCGCCCACTTGGGCGGTGCGCGTCTGCCAGAGTTCGATCCGACGATGGGACGCACGCGACATGGAGAAATCGAGTTGCCTTGCCTTTGGCGCCAGGATCTACTACCGCCCGATCGAGGCGGCCGTCCGTTGGGCGGGACTGTTGCGCTTTGAGCCGCGGATTCTGGAAACGCTCGGGCCACGTGCCATGCCTGAGCCGAACGACTTTCCGCGCTGGCCCTTGCTGCGCCTTTTCTCCGAGCGCATCTTCGACGCATTGGCACACGATGAGCTTTCTTACGGCAAGGCAGGCATGGCGCAGGAACCTCAGCGCCCCGCACTCGACGATCCTGCGTTGATCGTGCGCCACGTCGACCTGAAGGCGTGGATGTCGCATTACTACCCCGGTGAGCGGCCTCCATTCCTGTTCGACGGCATCGAGCGCGAACTGCATCCTTCGGTGAGCGTCGCCATGCTGAACGTGTTGCTAGCCGATCGCGAGGCCGCCAAGCTGCAGCTTGCCGAACTCGCACAACTACATGCGGCGCTGAAGGCACAGCACGAAGCGTTGGCGAAGGAGCATGCCAGTAGCATTCGTGAGGGCGATGCGAGTGAACCGGGCCTGCGCAGCGAATCGACTTACCTGAACATCATTGGCGGCCTGCTGACATTGCTGTTGGGCAAGTCCCCCGCGGGCTCTGCCTACTCGTCCTTCCGCAACATGGATGCGGTGATCAGTGCGCTACTGGCCCACCATGAAGGGCGGCCCGGCATCAGCGAGCGAACGCTGTGGAGCAAGCTGGCACAGGCGCGTCGCCACCTGGAGGCATCGCGCTGAGCCTGTAACAGCAGACTGCAATTGCAGTTGCGTGTTCTGCAGTTGCAGTGAATCTCGCAGCAGCAGCATATGGAATGCGAGGCACTTTCTGAACAACGCCATCGAGCGTCAAGGAGTGCCTCTCATGTCTTCGCAGACCATCGCGCCGGCCTTGCCGCCCGAGCACCGCATCCTGCGCCGCGCCGAGGTCGAAGCCAAGACCGGCTTCAAGCGCGCGCACATCTACAGCCTCATGAAGGAAGGCAAGTTCCCCAAGGCGCTGCGCCTGGGCGTGCGCGCGGTGGGCTGGGACTCGGTGGAGATCGAACAGTGGATCGCCGATCGCCTCAAAGAACGCGCCTGACGCTTCTTCTCGGTTCATGCCATTCGACGAGGAGAAGCCCATGCAGGTGGTGTCCATCATTTCGACCAAGGGCGGCGTGGGCAAGACCACGACGGCGGCCAACCTGGGCGGCTTCATCGCCGATGCCGGGCTGCGCGTGCTGCTGCTGGACCTGGACGTGCAGCCCACGCTGTCGAGCTACTTCACGCTGGACGTTCGCGCGCCCGGCGGCATCTACCAGATGCTGGCCTTCAACGAGCGGCGCATCGAGCAACTGGTGTCGCGTACCGTGATCGCGGGCCTGGACCTGGTGCTCTCCAACGACGACCGCGGCGAACTGAACACGCTGCTGCTGCACGCTCCGGATGGGCGCCTGCGACTGCGCCATCTGCTTCCCGTCTTCCGCACGCACTACGACTTGCTGCTGATCGACACCCAGGGCGCGCGCAGCGTGCTGCTGGAGATGGCGGTGCTGGCGTCCGACCTGGCGCTGTCGCCGGTGACGCCGGAAATCCTCGCGGCGCGCGAGCTGCGGCGCGGCACGCTGCAACTGATCGAGGACATCGCGCCGTATCGGCACCTGGGCATCGAGCCGCCGCCGCTGCGTCTGCTCATCAACCGTGTGCATCCTGTGTCGTCGAATGCGCGGCTGGTCCAGCAGGCGCTGCGACAGGTGTTTCAGGAACAGGCCGGCGTGCAGGTGCTGGGCACCGACGTACCGGCCATCGAAGCCTATCCGCGCGCTGCGACACGAGGATTGCCGGTGCACCGGGTGGAGTACCGGCAGCCGGCTGGGCGCACGGCGCCCGCGGCGTTGGAGACCATGCGCACGCTGGCCGGCGAGCTGTTCCCCGTGTGGCGGGAGCGCTTCGCGCTGGTCACCGGTCGGGCCGATGCGGGAGGGGCCGGCCATGGCGAGCGCGCATGAACTGGCGCGCGGCCGCGAACGACTGCGCGCGCTGATCGAGTTCGCGCTGGGCGAAGGCTGGCGCGTGGTTCGCACGTCCGGCGGGCACCTGAAATTCACGAAGCAAGGCTGCGCGTCGATCTACACCAGCTCGACGGCGAGCGACAACCGTGCCGACCGCAATGCCCGCGCACAGCTTCGCCGCGCCGACCGGCAAGCGCAGGAGAATGGCCGTGGCTGAGCTGACGCCGCAGGACATGGCTGCCAAGCTGCTGGCCACCGGCTTCGAGCGCAGCGGCCCTTCGGCCGCGACCTTGAGCGACCCCATCGCCGACACGCCGATGGTGGTGACGCTGGACCAGTTGCGGCCCTACGACCACGACCCACGCGTGACGCGCAACCCGGCCTATGCGGAGATCAAGGCGTCCATCCGCGAACGTGGGCTGGACGCGCCCCCCGCGATCACGCGCAGGCCGGGCGAGGCGCACTACATCATTCGCAACGGCGGCAACACGCGGCTGGCGATCCTGCGCGAGTTGTGGAGCGAGACCAAGGAGGAACGCTTCTTCCGCATTGCGTGCCTGTTCCGCCCGTGGCCGGCGCGCGGCGAAATCGTGGCGCTGACCGGGCATCTGGCCGAGAACGAGCTGCGCGGCGGGCTGACCTTCATCGAGCGGGCGTTGGGCATCGAGAAGGCGCGCGAGTTCTACGAGCAGGAAAGCGGCCAGGCGCTGTCGCAGAGCGAACTCGCGCGGCGACTGACTGCCGACGGCTATCCGGTACCGCAGTCACACATCAGCCGCATGAACGATGCGGTGCGCTATCTACTGCCGGCGATCCCGACGCTGTTGTACGGCGGATTGGGCCGGCATCAGGTGGACCGGCTGGCGGTGCTGCGCAAGGCGTGCGAGCGCACCTGGGAGCGGCGTGCACTGGGCCGCACCGTGACCGTGGACTTCGCCACCTTGTTTCAGGACGTGCTGACGCAGTTCGACACACAGCCGGACGACTTCTCGCCGCAGCGGGTGCAGGACGAGCTGGTCGGCCAGATGGCCGAGCTGCTGGAGGCGGACTACGACACGCTGGCGCTGGAGATCAACGACAGCGAAAGCCGCCAGCGTGCGCTGACCAGCGAACCGGCGGCGCCGACGCCACCGGCAGCGCTTGTCGTGCCTGCTGGTCCTCCCCCGCCGGTCTCCGCGCCTCAGCAGCCACCCGCCTCGTCTGTGCCGCGCGACACCACGCCGGTCGCGCCTTCGGCGCCAGCAGCGACACCGCCTGCATCGCCCGAAGCGCCGGAGGACCAGCACGGGCAACGCGACGAGCGCCTGCAAGGGCACATCGTGACACCGGCACCGACCACCGAGCGCCTGCAGTCCATCCAGCGGATGGTCGCGGACCAGCTCGGCGACAAGCTGCCCGACTTCGAGGCCGATGCGCTGCGTGCGATCCCCGTGCAGGCGGGCGGGCTCTATCCCATCTCGGACGTCTGGTACGTCGAGCCGGGGTTGGACGTGCCGGATCGCCTGCGCGTGCACATCGCGCAGTTCGCGCGCGAGATCGGCGAGGAAGCGGCGGTCGCCGACCACATTGAGGCCAGCGTCGGCGGCATCGGCTTCGTCTGCGTGGCACCGGCCGTGGGCCAGGCGAAGGCGCTGCCGGCGTTCGCGCGGGCGGTGCTGACCCTGCTGCATGTGCTGAGTGCGGCTCCGCCCTCCGCGAATGGATTGGACCGCGCGCGGCTGGCCGACGAGCTGGCGGCGCTGCTGCATGGCCACGGCGGCTCGGCCACACGCCTGAGCGATGCTGCGCTGGTGAAGCTGTTCCGTTTGCTGCGCCTGGCGCGCCGGCTGCTGGATCTGGAAGCCGGCGTAGCGAGCCAGGATTCCTGAGCGCAGGAGGCTCCCGCATGTCGGCACCGCACCCACTCAACCAGGCCGTGATCGCCCAGGCCCTGCATGACCTGCGCAACGGGCAGTTGCGCCGCTGCAAGGCGATGGGCTTCGGCGAGGAGGAGCTGGATGCGCTGAAGCACCCCGAACTCGTGAGCATGCTGGTGAATGCCACGGTGTCGTGGTGCTCGGTGTCGGTGAACCGGGAAGTGTTGAAGCGGCTGCTGAGCCAGGTGCACGACGTGGAGCGGGAGATCGCCACGGTGGACCGCATGCTGCGCCTGGGGGCGAGCACGGAGATGGTCAGCAAGTTCTACGGCCTCACGCATCAAGAAGTGGCGCTGCGCCGCGACATCCTCGGACTGCCCAAGCGCAAGGGCCGGCATCCGGTGCTCGACGAGGCGCAGGACGTGGCCCTGTGGGAACGCTGGAAGGCCGGCATCACGGAGCGGCACATCGCACTGAACGACGACATGGCGATGCTGGCGCTGACCATGGACCTGGCCGAGGCCATGACCCTGCCCATGTCGGTGATCTGGTCGGCGATACGGAACTGGGTCGACCAGGGGCTGGTGTAGGTCATGACGACGGGCGACGCTCCACGGCGTGATGGCCCGGTTGCGCTGTCGGCGTTGTTCGACGAGGCGCTGCGGCACCTTGAGCCGAAGGAACCGGCGCAGGGCACGGCGCCGAGCCAGGACGGTTTTCTCTACAGCGGCAACCGGCACGAGAGCGTGCCGCGCGCGCTGTTCCTCGACCGACGCCTGACGCCGCTGGAGCGCAATGCCTGGCAGGTGTTCCGCCTGCAGCTCAACGACGACGGCGTGACCGCCTTTCCCACCTACGACCAATTGCGCCCCTACCTAGCCTCGATGCCCTGCGCGGCGCAGGCATCGCACGAGACCGTGGCGCGCGCCCTGACGCTGCTGCGGCTGACGCGCTGGCTGAGCCTGGTGCGACGACGGCGCGACCCGAAGACCGGCCGCATCCAAGGCAACCTCTACGTGCTGCACGACGAACCGCTGTCGCCCTTCGAGGCGATGCAGCTCGACCCCGACTATCTGGGCCTGGTGAGCCAAGCGCTCACGCACGCGGCGAAGGCGGTGCAGGTCGTGGGCATGAACACGCTGCGGGAGATCGCCGAAGACCCGCTGCTCAGCGGGCGCACGCTGCCGACCCGCCTGCAGGTGCTCGCGCAGCGCATGGCGCGGCATGGCTGGACGACGCCAGGTTATCCACAGAAGGGTGCGGACCACGAATCCGAAGAAGGCCAGGAAGCCCTGCTTCGGAATGGCGCGCGCCCGTCTTCGGAATCCGAAGCAGGGCCGAAACCCGCGCCGGACGGCTCTCTTCGGATTCCGAAGGAGGACCGTACAGTACGTAATGATCGTATAAATGAAGTACGTACAGTACCGCGCGCGAGGGCCTTGCAGAACCTGCGGCTGCCCGAGCGTTTCCTGCGCTTGAAGGACGAGCAGCAGGCCGGCGCGCTGGTGGCGCTGCAGCAGGTGGACGAGGCGCAGAGGCAGGCCGTTTTCGACGAGTGGGCGGCACGCTGCCACAACAGCGCGGTACGCAACCCGGCCGGCTACCTGTTTGGCATCATCCAGAAGGCGATCCGCGGGGAGTTCAAGGCCTGGGCCGGAGAAAGTGCATCGGCGGCGCCAGCGTCCCCGCCATCGTCACCACCGGCATCCCGTGCGGCTGACCCCGAGGTGGCACGTGCCTACCTGGCACAGCTCCGAGAAGCCTTGCGTGATCGCTGATGTTGACTATCCCCAGGGGATAGCTGGAACAGACACCTTTCCGCCGCGCTCAATTGTCGCCCGCCGAACGACAGGCGAAACTGTCGCCTGTGGATCAGACGAGGACAGCCACGCACGAGCCCCGCCGATGATGGACATGACGACTTCCCCCGTCACAAACGTACTGCAACCACTGCAGCGAGACGTTCAGCGCTTGCTGGGCAGATGCCTGTTGCGCCTTCAACAATACGAGCGCCTCATGAAAGCCATCGTGGCCCACCACGAGATTTCAGGCCCGGCGCATTCGCTGGAGGCCATTCGCGCAGCGCGGATTGAAGATGCCGCGACCAAGACCCTGGGCACGTTGGTCGGACAACTGTTTGGTTCGTATGTCGTCACCGATGGAAATGGCGGCGAGGAACGCGACGACGCTCTTCCCGGCGACGTGATTTCCTTTCGCACGCGCGTGCAACTGAGCCTGTCTGCGCAGGACTACGCCAACACCCAAGCCGACCTCAAAGACCTGGTATCGCTGCGCAACACCCTGGTGCACCACTTCATCGATCAGCACGATCTATGGACCGTGGACGGGTGCCGCGTTGCACAGGACGAACTCGGTTCCGCCTACACGCGCATCGATCAACACTTCGAGCAGCTGCGCGGCTGGGCCGAGCACATGGATCAGGCGCGGCGCCTGGCAGCGGAGTTCGTCCAGTCGGATGTGTTCCACGACCTGGTGGTCAATGGCATCGCGCCGGACGGCACGGTGGACTGGCCGGCCGCCGGCATCGTCCGCGTGCTGCGCGAGGCCGCCGCGCAGTTGGCCGTCGAGGGCTGGACACCCATCGCCGCCGCTGGCCGCTGGATCGCGGACCGGCATCCCGAGCAGCTTCCAGCCAAGTACGGCTGCAGCAGTTGGCGGCAGGTGGTGCATGAGTGCCGCCTGTTCGAGCTTCGCTACCGTGAGGTGGAGAGGCAACGGGCCGCCTGGTACAGACCTCGCGAAGCATAGCCCCGCAACGCGGTCTCACCTCCGCGCGAGCCGCGAACAGATCCGCCGAGCTATCCCCAGGGGATAGCCGGCACACACAGCCTTCCGCGCGGAACAAACCGGGCGCGCATGGGCTGCGGTTTGTTGACTGACAGCCTTCCGGCCGATGCCGATGCTGGCGACTCGCCAATTCACCGCGAGTCGCTCCCATGGCCAACGAACGCACAGAACCCCTGCAACTGAATCTCGGATCGCTGCGCAGCGCGATGTCGCTGACGCTGCACACGCACCACGCTTCGCGCATCTGGCACGGCCGCGCGCCGACCGAGGGGCGCCCAGGCATCATCGGTCTCAACGGCTTCATCGGCGCCATGAACAAGATGAAGCGCGGCGCCGAGCAGGACGACCCGTACTCGGACTGGTGGATGTTGCGGATCGAGGACAAGCTCGCCGACACCAAGACCCGTCTGCAGACCCTGCGCGACCAGGTGGATCAGGCCCTGGCCGACGTGCCACCGGCGCTGTCGCTGGGCGAGAACATGAATGTGCAGCCGGTGAAGCTGCCGCTGTTCGTGAATGCACAGCTCGGCTTCATGGCGGTGTACCTGCTGGCTGACTACGACGACCTGGCGCGCAAACTCATCCTGGCGCACCACACGGCGCTGATCGACCGCAGCACCTTGGAGCGCTGGCTCAATGATGGCGCGCACGCGCTGCGCAGCCTGTTCTCGCTCGCCCAGCAGTACCGCTACTCGGGCACGATGCGCGACGACTTCGCGGCGAAGAACGCCGCGGCGCGAGCGGCGCTGGAGAAGTTCGGCGAGCTGCCGCAAGACGTGCTGGAAGGCACGCGCCGCTCGCGCTTCGCGCCACCGATCGCGCGGCGGACGACCAAGCCCGGCACGCCGCCTGCTGCGCCCGCCATTGAGCCCGATGCGCCGGCTCACACGGATGGCGCAGCCAATCCAGCGACGGGTAATGAGGGTGCTGACGCATGACGGCATCGATCCCCATCAGCCACTCCACGCGCTTCGTGGCGCTGGAACAGGCGGACTTCCAGCGGCTGGAACACGCAGGCTACCTAAAAGGCCTTTTACAGCCTTTTAAGGGTAAGGGGAGTCTGGAGACCTGGGCCAGCCAGTGCGCAGCGCTGCGCGACGACGTGATTGGCCTGGCGCAGCGGCGCGTGCTGCCCCAGGCGCGCGCCTACCCCTTCAGCCTGCTCCACGTGCAACTGGCCCAGCAGGCCACTGGCGCAGGGACGACCTTCCTGCGCTGGCGCAACCTCGACCGTTCCTCCATGGGCGTGGCGTTGTGGGAGGCCCTGCTGGCCAACCCCGCGACGCCGGCCTCGCTGATCGACGAGCTGTACGCGATCGAACTGCAGCGCATCGTGCTGAACATGCAGATCAGTCTGACCCACAGCATCGCTCGCCAAGCCCTGGAATGCGCCAACAAGGCCGCCCAGGCCGAAGCGGCTTACCTGCGGCGCGTCCACGGGCATACCGCGTCCGTTCCACCCACCACCAAGGAGTCACCATGAGCACGCACTTCGTCGGCGAGGGCAACATCGGTTCTGCGCCGGACTACCGCGAATTTCCGAACGGCAACGACGAGCCGCGCCGGCTGCTTCGCCTGAACGTCTACTTCGACAACCCGATCCCGAAGAAGGACGGCGAGTACGAAGATCGCGGCGGCTTCTGGGCGCCGGTGGAGCTGTGGCACCGCGACGCCGAGCACTGGAAGACGCTGTACCAGAAAGGTATGCGGGTGCTGGTCGAGGGCCGCACCGTGCGCGACGAATGGGAGGACGCCGACGAGAACGAGCGCGTCACGTTCAAGGTCGAAGCGCGGCGCGTGGGCATTCTGCCGTATCGCATTGAGGCGGTGACGTTGGGTGCGAAGCCCTCTGCATCTGATAGTGGTGCGCCGCAATCCTGACCAGCCAAGCAGGATCCCCACGGCTGTTCCCGTTCAGCTTGATGACGAGGATGGTCGCGTCTTCGGTCGCCTTGTTCGTCAGACTGGCCACCGATCCGCTCAATCGACCAGCGGCCGGGCATTCTGCGGTCGCACGATCGCCACTAGCGTCCTAGCCCGCGTCAGGCCGACCCGCAGCAGCCGGCGGCTACGTTCAAACGGCGGCTGCTCATTCCTCTCATCGAAGAAGCTCGACTTGAAAGCGCCTTCCACGAGAACGACCCCATCGAACTCCTTTCCCTTGGCCTTGTGCATATTCATCAGGATGCAGCCTTGGGGGTCGCGCTCGGCCGCCACGAGCCGCTCCTGCTCGAGGGTACGTTTGACTAGTTCGCTCGCACCTGCATAGCTGCTCAAGGCGAGCCAACGCTCGCCGAGTCCGGAGGCCAGAGAGTCGGTCGCCCTGAACAGCCGCACTAGCCGGGCCTCGCGGAACAGCTCATTCAGCGCTGGAATATCGTGAAGCACCCAGCGCGCCGCTTTCCAGTCCGCGACAGGTTCTCCGACCAGATCGATGCCAGCCTTGTAGACCGCGACGAGGGCTTTCGCGGCATTGATGCGCGGTCCTTCGCCCGTCGCCACCTTGGCTGCCGCCTCGTCATACTTACGTGCGTGCTCCGCCGCGGCGTTGGTCGGCTCCTCCGCGTTCTTCAGCTTGTAATATCCAGCAATGACCCGGAGCGTCCGCGCAAGGGTCTCTTCGGCCGGGCCGGTCGGCCATTCTAGGATTGACGCCACGACCACCGCCGCCGCCGCGGAAAGCTCAGCATCCCAAACGACATCATGTTCGATGACGGGTAGGGTCTGCTTGTTGTAAGTGTGCGTCTCCGACAGGATCACCGAAAGGTCGGCGATGAGCGAATTGCTTCTCGACAGCACCGCCACGCTCGGATGCTCGACCCCCTTCTTCCGCAACGCGCTGAAGGTCCATATCACCGCTGCATGGACCGTTGCGGCAAACGTGTTCTGCCAGTACGAAACCTGTTTGATGTCTGGGGTGGCCGGCAGCGGACTGTGGTTGTGCAGTACTGCGTCGGCGAACTGAAGGATTCCCGCGTTTGGGCTTCTGTGGTTTTCCCCGCCCAGATCGAACTCGGTGACCTGGATATCCTCTCGGAGAATATCCAGCCGGCGCGGATCGATATCATCCCGGTAATCAAAGATCCGCTGTTCTGGATCGGCAAGGCAGAACACGTCCGTGACCTCAGCCAGAGCGCGAACGATCCGCCACTGGTTGTCGTCGGTGTCCTGGAACTCGTCGACGATGATCATCGGAAACCGATCGGCAATGAGCTCGCGCAGCGCCGCGCATCCCTCCAGTAGGTCTGCCGCGCCCGCTGCGAAGAGATCGAAGCAGTAGAGCCCTTGCTCCGATGCCAGACGTCGTCGCTCGACCATCCAATCCCCATCGAACGCCGATTTCTGAAGACGTTCCTCCCCGGGGTAGAGAAAGCGGATCGGCCGGCCGTGCAGGAGGCGGCCGTGGGCTTCCAGAATCTCCATGCAAAAGGCGTGATAGGTCTGGACGGTGACGGCCCGCCGTTCGGCTGGCGTCAGGATCTCCTTGCAGCGCAGGAGAACCTGACGGATGGCAGCGCGCGAGAAGCTGAGAAAGAGGATTCCCTGTCCTGGCTTGAGCGTCGCAGACTGGCGCTGGGCCTTCAGCAGGGCGATCGTGGTCTTGCCGGAGCCGGGCCCGCCGAGGACCAAAAGGTGTCCGCCTTGTGCGATGACCGCCTTGCGTTTTTCGCACAGCTCCAGCTTCATTAGAAGAGATCCTCCAAATCGTCCGGCGGCGGTGCTGCGACATCTTCGGAAACGGCGCTCAGCGCCTTGTGGATGGTTTCAAGGATTTCTCGGATCGTCGCCGGTAGCTGGTCGGCGTGCTGGCACTGGCTGATCATCATGGCGGCATAGCCGTAAGCGTCGCCCTTGCGCGCCTTCAGAACCTTCGTCGCCAATGCAGTTACCTCACCATCGCCCGCCGCCGGATCATAGACGCCGACACTGGGATAGTCGGGTCGATCCTTCACCTCATTGAGAAACCGCCTCACAACTGCGATGGGCGTCTCCTTTACGAGCAGCTCCTCAATGCCCTTCTCGGGGGACTCCCAAACCTGCGTATAGCTCTTCAGCTTGTCCATCGCATCCTGGTTCAGCGGGGCGTTGGGTTTGTCGTAGAAACCGAAGGCGAGCTTTCCGAGCGCCGAAAACACCGGACCATGACGCGGTACCGAGCCATCCCCGCCGGCATTGAAAATGCTGACACCAGCCAGATCGAGGTGGGTGTAGTCCTCCGGATTGAGGGACGCCTCCATAATCGACGAAGCTACCGGAAATAGGGCTGCCTCCGTCGATCCCTCCACGACCAGCACCGCCCGGCTCAGAATTGCCTCGGCGAATTGACGCCGTTCGACGCGGAACGTCTTGGACTTAACAGCCTGGCCATCGATCGGCTGGCCTGTCAGAGCGCCGGTCTCGTTGCGGTTCAGGATGACAATCTGCTCATGATCGAACTGTTCGATCACGTAGGGTGAATGCGAAGTGACAATCGATTGCCCCATTTCCGCGAGCACGAACCGCGTCACCCGGCGCTGCGTGTGTGGCGGGAGCGCAATTTCCGGCTCCTCCATCGCGAAGATCACCGATTGCTTGTCCTTCAATTCGGCAATGAAGGTCAGGAGAGCGAAGACCAGCAGGTTGATTGAACCAGTACCCAGCCGACCGAACGGTACGAGATGCTGACCAGGTTGAGCTGCGATAAACAGCCGCACGACTTCCCGGAGATGCTCGCGCGTCAGGTCCGAAGCAAAGAAGGCCGTCGCATCGTCACCAGGCGCCAAGTTGACGAAGCGTCCCATCCGGGATCGTAACTCTGAGCGGATATGCTTCAGTTGCTCGATCTCGCCGATTGCCGGGTCAAGCGCTTGTAGTCTGGCCAGAGTGTCCCGCCACATCTCGACGGCACCGGCGCCGCCCAGCTTCAATACGGAATCGAGCAACGAACCGCGCTGCAGGCTGAGAGCGCGTGAACCGGTCCGCAACGTCCGCAAAAACACAAAGCCGCAAAGGCGCTTGTGCACACGCGTGAACGGAACACGGCCCTGACCGAGCTTGACCTCGGTTTCTTCGTCGAGAGCATCGACCTCTTTGGTTGGATGGTCGAAGAATGTGTTGCCGACGAAATCGTCCTCTTCCGGGTCGTACCGACCGACAAACAGAAGTGGTAGAGCCCAGATCACTGCCGGACCATCGGCCTTTCCAAGACCATCCTGCTCCTCGTCTATGAACGTACCCGCCAAGTCGTCCCACCTGCGGAGATGGCCACCAAAGCGCCGCTGCGCCTCTTCGGAAAGATCGACCAGGATCGCCTCAATGCGAATTTCAACCGGCGCACCTTCCGCATTCAGATAGCGGCCACAATGAAAGTCATGCTCGTCAACGACAGGCCTGCGGAATATGCGCTCAGGACCGAGGACGAGATCAAGAGCCTCGCACACCGTTGACTTCCCAATGTTGTTGCCTCCGACCAGAAGTGTGTGCCCAGCAAAATCAACACTCCCTTGAGAGACGCATCGGAAGTTTTCAATCTTCAAACGCCTGACGCGCATATATCCTCCGTCCCCGCATCGATTATTCGCTATCGCGGTTATAGCGCAGTTACCTGCAACGGTCTTGTTTCCCTGGAGTCCTGGCTTGGATGCAACGAGTTCACGACTGAGGAGGAGAAAGGACTTGCTGGCGTGTTCGGCTTTCTGAGCCCAGGCGCGCATCGCCCTGTTGGCATCCCGGAAGGTCAGATGACGCGCCTTGGCCGTTCCTTCGCGCTCAACATGTGCTGGTTCCTACTCAAGAACCATCTCGTACCAAGGTAGTTATCTCGGTGTGACGAACCGCAGAACAAAGACTGGCGGCAGTTTCCACTGCCGCCGGAGCTTGTCGCTTCATCAGTTCGCCGGATTGCTGCCCAAGCTCTGCTGATACGCCCATTCGTCATCGCGATCCAGGTCACGCCAACTGTCGTCGGCTCCACTCGTTCCATCGCCCTCGATGAACACCAGCCCGGCGCGACCTGCCTTGCGGTAGATCAGCCAGCCACGGCAGTTCAGCGTGTCCCCATTGAACATGCGATCACCTTCGGGGTCGTATTCGCCCGTCATGGTGCCGTCGGCCTCGATCGTCCATTCGTCGACCGCCGCCCACAGGTCCGTCGTCGGGGGGCACTCGATGTCCATATCGGGCTCGTCGGGGAACGAGGCATTGCTCTCAGCCATCGCACCGGCCACATCATCGGCGTTGTAGATCGTTTCGGCCAATGCCTGGCGGGCATGCAAGTCGTAGAAGTCGGCCACACTGACGTACACGTCCGTGGAACCGGCGCTGGCCTTCAACGCCTCGACGCAAGCCGTGGTGACGGCCGACGGTGCCGCGCCCGCCGCTGCAAGGCCGAGTTCCGCGGCCCGCCTCTCGCCCATCGGCAGGTTGAGCACGAGGATCTCGGCATCGTCCAGGTGGTAGTCGAGCTTGGGATCCGCCTCCTCAACGGACAGTGCCGCGTGCGTGCGGTATCCCAGCAACGCGGCAATGACCTCGGAGAGGTGGGAACGCTTGACCGTCAAGCCTTGCGCAGCAAGGACCCGGGAAGCCGCGAAGGCGGCTGAACGTACATAGTTGCTCATCGGAATACTCCGCTACTGTTCGAGCGCTGGACGTTTTGTCGCTGTCGAACAGCCGGTACTCCGGATGATTGAAAGCGAGGGGTACTGCGGGGAGCTGCGAATGCCTGTTTCAAGCTGTCCAGAGCTTGGGCGGGCGCCTGACTATGGATGCTACCCCTGAAGGCCATCTCCCGCAATCCGAATGCCGACGAGGTCTGTCCGGCCACGCGATCCCCCGTCCCCCAGGAAGCGGCTGTAGCAGCCCGCACCCGCTTCCCTTGCGCCAGCGCATCTGCCGCCCGCGTTCTGCACCAGCACAACCTGGTGTCCTCCGCTTCCATTTTGTTTGCTGCCGCGCACACGTTGGCCGGGAATGCTGACGTCCATTCGATGACCGTCACGCACACCCAGGAGGCTTCATGCGCGTGTTCCTGTGCGAGAAGCCGTCCCAAGGCAAGGACATCGCCCGAGTGCTGGGTGCCGTTCAACGCGGCAACGGCTGCTACAGCGGCGCGGGTGTCGTCGTGACCTGGTGCATCGGTCATCTGGTGGAGGCGGTTCCGCCCGAAGGCTACGGCGAGCAATACAAGCGCTGGGCCATCGAGCAACTGCCCATTCTTCCTGAGCGTTGGCGTGTCGAGCCCAAGGCGGCGACCGCAGCGCAATTCAAGGTCGTGCAGCAGCTCGTCGCCAAGGCGGGCGAGCTGGTGATTGCGACCGACGCCGACCGCGAGGGCGAGATGATCGCCCGCGAGATCATCGACCTATGCGGCTACCGCGGGCCGATTCAGCGCCTGTGGCTGTCGGCGCTCAACGATGCGTCGATCCGCAAAGCGCTGGGTGCGCTCAAGCCGTCCGCCGAGACGCTGCCGCTGTATTTCTCCGCACTCGCCCGATCGCGCGCCGACTGGCTGATCGGGATGAACCTGAGCCGCTTGTTCACACTGCTGGGGCGCCAGGCCGGCTATACCGGCGTGCTGTCGGTGGGGCGCGTGCAGACGCCGACGCTGAAGTTGGTCGTCGATCGTGATCGCGAGATCGCGCGATTCGTCTGCGTACCGTTCTGGGCCATCGAGGTTGCGCTTTCGCATGCAGGCCAGTCCTTCGTCGCAAGCTGGACGCCGCCGCAAGGCAGCGCCGACGATGCGGGCCGCTGCCTGCAACAGCCGGTGGCGCAGCAGGCCGCCGAGCGCTTGCGGACGGCCGGCTCCGCCCAGGTGCTGTCGGTAGAAACCGAGCGCGTTCGCGAAGGGCCGCCGCTGCCGTTCGACCTGGGCACGCTGCAGGAGGTGTGCTCCAAGCAGTTGGGCCTCGACGTGCAGGAGACGCTGGACATTGCCCAGGCGCTGTACGAGACGCACAAGGCGACAACGTATCCGCGCTCGGATTCGGGCTACCTGCCCGAGAGCATGCTGGCCGAGGTGCCGACGGTACTCAACAGCCTGGTCAAGACCGACCCCAGCTTGCGGCCGCTGATCGAGCGCCTGGATCGCCAACAGCGTTCGCGTGCGTGGAACGACGGCAAGGTGTCGGCTCACCACGGCATCATCCCGACGCTGGAGCCCGCCAACCTGTCGGCCATGAACGAGAAGGAGCTGGCCGTCTACCGGCTGATCCGCGCCCATTACCTCGCGCAGTTCCTCCCGCACCATGAGTTCGACCGGACGGTGGCGCAGTTCTCGTGCGGCAGTCAGTCGCTGGCGGCCGTGGGCAAGCAGATTGCCGTCATCGGCTGGCGTGAAGTGCTGGCGACGCCGGGGCCGGACGATGCCGATGGCGAGGATGCGCAGCGCAGCCAGGTACTGCCCGCCCTGCATGCGGGCCTGTCCTGCCCGGTCGGAAAGGTGGATCTCAAGGCGCTGAAGACGCTGCCGCCCAAACCCTACACGCAGGGCGAGCTGATCAAGGCCATGAAGACCGTCGCCAAGTTCGTGACCGACCCGCGCCTGAAACAGAAGCTGCGAGATACCACCGGCATCGGCACCGAGGCGACACGCGCCAACATCATCAACGGTCTGATCGGTCGCGGCTACCTGGTCAAGAAAGGCCGCGCCGTCCGCGCTTCCGACGCGGCATTCACGCTTATCGACGCGGTGCCCTCGGCCATCGCCGACCCCGGCACCACGGCGGTGTGGGAGCAGGCGCTGGACATGATCGAGGCCGGCCAGATGGCGCTGGACACCTTCATCGAGAAGCAGTCCGTGTGGGTCGGCCAGCTCGTGCAGCAGTACCGCGGCGCAACGCTCTCGCTCAAGCTGCCGCCGGCGCCGGCCTGCCCGCAGTGCGGCGCACCGATGCAGCAGCGCACGGGCAAGAGCGGCGCGTTCTGGTCCTGCTCGCGCTACCCGGACTGCAAGGGCACGTTGCCGATCGAGTCCCCGACGGGCCGGCGCAGCGCACCGCGCAAGCGGCGCGCTGCCTCCAAGGCGTCCTGATCCTCGCTTCCCCCTGCCGCGCCGGCCACTTCACTGGCGGCGAGGCAAACGTCCCGCACCGCGCGGGACTCCAAAGCGCGCGTCTCCTTCTGCAACGGTGTGCGCGCCCCGTCTGCCCGCCATCGGGCGACGGGGCGAGAAGGTCATTGCTCCACGAATCGCGCCCGCCGCCATTCCCTTGATCGGTGTGCCTTGCCTCGGTCATGAGGGGCTTCCTGACGCCTTGCCGCCGCGCGAGCCGTGAGGAGGCCCCTTGGGCCGAGGGTATTCCGTGCCGGTGCCCGCCGGCGGAACAACGGGCTCCCTTTGTGTGTGGATGCACGCCAGAGGTTTCCGGCCCCAGCCACGAAACGGGCCGGGTGCGATTGCTGACGCAGCGAACGGCTTTGACGACGGCCTGCGCTGACGCAGCCCACAGGTGGTTTTCCTTCCTCTCCAGCCGAAGGCCCGCGTGGCCTTCGGCGCCCTGGTCCTTGCCTTGTCCCGTGACGCGGGCCATTCCCCTAAAAGCGGACCGTCCGCGATTCGGTTTTCCCTGCGACGGCAGCCATGCCTCGCGCCCATCCTCACGCCATGCGTTGCTGACAGTCGTCAGCGGCATGCCCTGGCAGTCCCGGTCTTCAAGACTGCAACGCGGTTCGCCGCGTTGACCGATCCAGTCCGCTTCGCATCGCCCACCGCGGACGCTCGCCGGCCTGGCGACGATGCACTTTTCTCAACCACCCGAGGGGAACTCCATCCTCTACGGGATGCGTGCTCCTCGACCCACCAAGGAGCACGGCATGTCTGAACTTTCCGCATCTTCCTCTGCAGCCGCAGTACGCAGTGGTGCGCTGGCGCTGGCCTGGACCGGCAAGCGTTTGCCGCTACAGGTGCTGCGCAGCGCGGCCGGCCACTACATCGGCACGCAAGACGACGAAGGCCCGGTATCGCGGGAGTCCGTCGAGTATTTCCCGAACCACCTCGCAGCACAGCGCGCCCTGGATACCCATGCCTGGACACAGCGCGCTCACCCCTGATTCCCACCCTTCAAGGAGTTCTCTCATGAATCTGTCTTTACCCGAAGACGTGCTCGATCAGATGGCGCTGGAACAGGCGCACTTCGACGCTGCACCGCAGGCCTTCTTCGAGGCCTGGAAGCGCGGCGCGCAGATCGCCGGCCACGAGTGGTTCGGCGACGGCACACGCGAAGGTCTGCAGCGTGCCACCACCAAGTGGGACCTGCGGCCCAACATGCTGATGCTCAACGACGCCCTGGGTGTGCTGAGCAGCGGTCAACGCATGTTCCTGTCCGCGATGGTGAGCTTCTACAACTCCCGCGAGGGCGGCGCGATGCTCAAGCGTTGCGGCTTCGAGGGGCTGTCCGACTTCGGCGGCCTCGATCTGGAACGGCGCCAGGTCATCGCCGACCTCACGCTGCACTACAACGGCTGGTGAGCCGCGCCTGGCAACCCACCGTTCTTTCATCCCACCCCACGAGGGACATGCGTCCCCGTTCGGGGCCATGTCCCTCCTTCCTTTCGCAGGAGCGGCCATGTCCCGAATCACCATCTTCCACTGACCTGCACCGCCCGCCACCAGGGCGGCCCGACGCCGCGGCCGGCTGACCGGTTGCCACTTCATCCACTCGCTGGGGTTCAATCCCCGGCAGGGGATTGCCTCGGCCATCCTCTGCTGGAGGAATCCCATGTCTCATTCCAAAAACCCCTTCGTCCGCGGCTACGATGGCCTGTCCGTGCAGCGGCTGCTGGCGATTTCCTACGACGACGGCTGCCCGCTGAGCTATCTGCCGCTGCACGTCTCGCAGTCGCACCTGCCGGACAGCCAGGTCGAGCGCCATGCCTGCGTCTTCTGCGACGACTTCGCGCTGATCACCGAGGGCCAGAACGTGCCGCCCGAGCTGGACGCGCAGTGCCCCAGCCACGGCATCGCCCGAAACCTCGTCTACGCCGTCATGGCCGAAGAAGCCGGCCAACCGCTGCACGTCGGCGATACCTACTCCGAGGAAGCCGCGCGCGAGGTGGTACGCCGCCTGCGCTTCGAGACCGGCTTCTACAGCCGTGCCTGGGAAATCAGTTCGGCGCACATCACCGAGGAGGCCGGCCGCTTCCTCGCCGAACTGGCGGACATCGCCACGCCGAGCGGTTTTTTGTTCGTGGCCTTCCGCATTCCCTACAGCCCGGCGGTCGGCGTGAAGCTGATCGCCACGCCTTGGACGGATGCGAACCTGCCGCATGTCGAGGGCATCACCGCCGAAGAGCTGCGGCAGGAGCACCGGGCCAAGGGCGTGCCGGAGTCCCTCGTGGAAGTGTTGCACCTGGCTGCGCTCGCCGACGTTCGCATGTTGGTGTTCGATGCCGACGCGCCCGTGCTGGACGGACTGACGCTCTACGACGACGAGTAACCCGCAACCCATTCGAGCCCCCACGTCGGGGCTCTTCTTTTTCGCGGAACGCGGTGCCGGCGCATTGCCGATTCCCAACGGACGGCCGCCGCCATGTGCCGCACGCTGGCCGCATGTTCGCTGGCGTTGCCGGCAGCATGCCCAGGCAGTCGAGACCTTCAAGACTGCGGCGCGGTTCGCCGTGCTGGTTGCTTCGTTCTCCGGGCGCACCCGCGTCCATCCACCTCACCCTCAAGGGACAGACCTCCCTTGCGGGCGGGAGTCCCTTGGTTGTCACAAGGAGTCTCCCCATGGATACCCAAGCCATCCGCGCACAGATGCCGACGCTCGTTGTCGGTCATGTGCCTTCCAACGTCCGTTCGTTCAAATTCAACATCTTCGACGGCCAGCCCAAGGTTTCGACGCTGGGCTTTCACATCGACCCGAAGCCTTTCGAGGGCAAGGTCATCGCCACCACCGACGAGGCCATCGTCGTCAAGACGGGACGAGCCGAGTTCGCGGTGCTCGATCGCACGCTCGTGACCGAAGTGCCCGACGAGGGCGCCAAGGTGCAGGTCGAACCCTATGTCAGACGCCGCTTCGACGGTCAGCGGGCGGACACGCCCGAGGAGCAGACCGAGTTCACCGCCGACGGCCAGCCCTACACGGTGAAGCGGTTGGTGCTCGGGTCCGCACCGGCGAAGCTGCCGATCCCCGAGCCGCGCTGCCCCGAGCTGCAGGAACTGATCGACCAACTGGAGCAGTTGCCCGCTCCCGACGGTTTCCGGCGCGTCACCCACCTGTTGGTGGATGCCGGTGCGCGGGACATCACCTGGGTCGATCCGCTGCCCGCCGACATCATCCGCACGCCACCGGCCATCGGCTTCACCGTCGACACGATGAAGTTTCAGGGTCGCGTCACCGTGCTGTATGAGCGTGGCCTCGACCTCTACGCGGTGGAGCTGCGCCGCGACGGCGAGCTGGTCGAACGGGTCGATGAGGTGTTCTTCGACACCCTCGGCGAGACGCTGGAACGGCTGATTGACGACGGGAGCTGGAGACGCATCCGCGTGCAGTGCCTGTCGAGTCGCAAGGCTGTCCGGCACTGACCTCTCAGCAGCTTCCCGCCCTCGCGGCGGGAAGCCTCTCTTCCTGCCCCCGGGAGATCACACCCATGACTGTTCGATTCAAAGGCACGCAGCTGCGGCCCGTGCTCGCCGAAGCGGTGGCGAATCAGTGCCGCGTCATCCTGGTCAAGGATCAGGGCGTGTACTTCCTGGCCGAGCGCGGCGAGCGCCGACCCGATGGTCGCCAGAAGACCATCGCCTATGCCGCCGGTTGCAACCCGGATGTCGATGCCTTCGACGACTGGTGGGAACTGGCGCGTGCCGAGTTCGGTGGCGACGACTTCGGCGAGTTCTTCGATCCGCAGGAGGGCGTGTTTGCGCGCATCCTGCGCAGCGAGGACGACCTCGACGTGTCCGCCACCGCGACACACCTGTCGCTGCAGGCGGTTCCTCCCACGCCCAGCGGTAACTGACCATCCCTGGCCCCCGCTCCGGGGGCTCTTTCTTCCCGGCAATGCGGACAGCCGCGAGTGCCGATTGCCGCTCGCCTGCGCGCCGTCCCGGCGCCACGCTTCCGGCCATGTTCCGCTGACGTCCGTCAGCGACATGCCCAGGCAGCCACGATCTTCAAGGCTGCGATGCGGTTCCGACCGCGTTGATCACTCCAGTTCGCACCGGCATCCATGCGCGAACGGCCATCGGTTCTCGATGGCGATGCCACCAAGCTGTTCCATCAACCCGCGCGGGGGTTCCACACCTTCCCCGCCTGGGTCGGGTGTGTCTCCGCCTTTTTGTCTTTCAGGAGATTCACCATGACCACTTCCACCGAAAAGTCCTATTTCGATCTGCACATCACCGGCCTCGGGTACCTCAATCGCATCCGCGAAGTGAAGCCCAAGAAAGGCGATGCGTTCCTGGCCTGCGACATCGCGGCTCTGAACGGTCCCAGCGATGACGTCTCGTATGTGCGTTTCGACACGCGCGTATCGGGATCGGAAGCGCAGCACCTGGTGCGCCGCTGCATTCAGGCGGTCGACGCCGAGAAGAAGGTGATGATCGGCTTCCGCATGGGCGACCTGTGGACCGACACCTTCACCTACTCCAAGGGCAAGCGTGCCGGCGAGCAGGGTGTGAGCCTCAAGGCCCGCCTTCTGTTCGTCAGTTGGATCAAGGTCGACGGCAAGCTCGTCTACAAGGCCGAGCCCAAGCCGACCGAGACCGACGAGCGGGACCCGGAAGTCCCTGTGACGTCCGACGCGCCCGCCGCGCAGCAAGCCTCGGCACCGGAGCCTTCCGAGCCCGTCGCCGATGCTGCCGACGACGCAGCCGATGCCCCCGCATTGGCCGTTGCCGAGTCGTTCTGATCCGCAAGGCCCCATCCCCGGGGCCTTGTCTTCTCTTCGTCCGCAGGAGACCTTCATGATCACCATCCCCGGCCAACTGGCCATCAAGACCATCCACGGCAGGAACGGCGACTTCAACGTCGGCCGCCTGGCGACCTCGATCGGCGAGTTCGTCGTGAAGAACGCCGAACTCGATCAGTACCGCGAGGGCAAGTACGACGGTGATTTCGTCATCGTCGAGATTCGCCCCTCCACGTACAACGCCAACGGCCGCATGGTCATCGAGATCCGCGCCCATCTGGGCGGGATGACGCTGTCCAACATCGACGCCCTGAGCCGCGACGAAGCCCGCCGGCTGAGTCCGCAGGAAGTCGATCCGATCGACGAGGAAGCGCAGGCGCCCGTGCCGGCAACGCCCCCGGCCAAGCCGAAGGCGAAGCCGCGCAGTCCGCACGATCCCCTGGTCGATACCACGCCGTTCGGCAGCGAACCGGCTCCCGTGTCCGCTGCGGCCTCGGCCGAGGCAGACGACGCGGCGCTGTTCGGTGCCTTGTGGCCCCTGGGCGAGACCGTGAAGCTCGATGCGACCGTGGATCGTCGTGTGCTGCGTCAGCAGCGCGACCGTCTCGACAAGCTGGGCTACGAGTTCGCTCCGTTGTCCCAGGACTGGCACCTCAAAGCTGCCTGATCCATCCGCCGCCTTGCGCGGCATTCCGCCACCCGCCGGGGTTCTCCCCCGACGGGGAGGGCTCCGGTCTTTTCTTCAAGGAGACCCTCATGGGCTGGACCTTCGTTCGTCAGACGCGCGATCAGTTGATCCGCGAGCTGCTCGCTCCGCAGGCGTCCGAACGCGCTTGCTGCGAAGTCATCGACCACACGCTGGACGGCGACGTTCTGTGGACCGTGGTTCGCGTCACCGCCAGGCAGGCGGGCGTCATGGGCCTCGCGGCCGGTGAGTCCGTCTGCTACATCGGCTGCCATCTGCTGGAAAGCTCGGGCGGCGATTGGGGCTACAAGTCCCTCAATGAGTCCGTGCATCCGTACTACTACTCGTGCCCGCTGCGCTATCTCGACATGGCGCCGGTGCAAAGCTCCGAGTGGCGCGAGCGGGTTCACCGCTTCCACGCGGGGCGCGCTGTCTAGCGGCACGCATCTTCCTTCACCCAACCGGGGCGAGCATGGCCCCGCGGGCTGTGGTTGCTCCTTCATTTCCAAGAGGACATCACCATGCCTGCACCTTCTTCCGCGAAACCGCTGTACCGCATCGACGAATGCCCCGACCTCATGGCCGACGGTTGCGTCGGTGACGAGCAGGGCAATCTCGTCTTTCTCTCGATCTGGGCGCGCGACACCGCCGTTCAGGAGTTCCTCGCCCGCCTGACCCTCGGCCGGGATGAACAGGGGCTGGACCAGTTCCACGTCATCACCGAGCAGGGCGCATCCATCCCGGTCTTCGTCGGCAACGTCGAGAACCTGGAAAAGCGCATCACCCGCGCCTATCGGCGAACGCTGTTCGGTTCGCTGACGAATGTGTGGCTGTTCGATCGTCGCTGCGTGAAGCCAGACAAGGCCAACGCCAGCGCGCTGGCGCTTCTGCCCAGGGATTCCGCTCACCGGCTCGACCGGCTGTGGACGCTGGTGCAGGACACCTGCCCGCTGCCACTGCTCGACCACTGGCGCGACACCGTGCTGGAGCTGTTGCAGACACGACGGATGCTGACCGGTCTTCCCTTGGCCCTCGGGCCGCTGGAAGGCCATCGGCTGGCCCTCGATGTCCCGGCGCTGACGAAGGCGCTGGGCGAGATGATCCGCAACGGCACCCTCGGCGTCACGCAGTACGAACTGGCCGCGAACGCACCGCTTCGGCGTGTGGCGTGAGCCATCCCACGGGCATGCGCGCCGCGCGTGCCCGCCTTCCCTCATCCATCATCAGGAGAAATCCATGGCACTCATGTTTCCGCGCCTGGCGCGCAATTTCATTCGTAACGGCTACTTCCCCACCGACGAGCCGACGCTGGAGCGGGCCTTGTCCGCACTGGCGCCGTCTCCCGGCGCCATGTCCCTCCTCGATCCCTGCGCCGGCGAAGGCGTGGCGATCGCCGAAGCCGCCCACGCCCTCGGGCGCGAGCAGGTCCAGGCCTTCGCCGTCGAGTACGACGCCGAGCGTGCCCGCCACGCACGGCAACTGGTCGATCGCTGCATCCACGGTGACCTGATGGACACGCTGATCTCGCGCCAGTCCTTCGGGCTGCTGTGGCTGAACCCGCCGTATGGCGACCTGAGCAAGGACGTGAACGGCAACATCGGCTATCAGGGCCAGGGCCGTGCGCGGCTGGAAAAGTTGTTCTATCAGCGCGCGCTGCCGCTGCTGCAGTACGGTGGCGTGCTGGTCTTCATCGTGCCGCACTACGTGCTCGACGCCGAGCTGGTCGGATGGCTGACGCGCCACTTCGCCGACCTGCGCATCTACCGTGCGGTGGAAACGCAGTTCAAGCAGGTAGTGATCTTCGGTCGCAGGATTCGTCAACGCGACCAGGCGTCGGAGTCGGTCAAAGCCGTGCGCGGTCTGCTGCTGCAGATCGGACAGGGTGACGCCGAAGCCGAGGAACTGCCGCTCGAATGGCCGTTCCTGCCGTACACCGTCCCTGCCAGCCCGGCCGAGCCGGAGCACTTCTATCGCGTGACGATGGAGCCCGAGCAGTTCGCCGATGAAGTCGGCCGGCTGCAAGGACTCTGGCCGGCGCTCGATACCCACCTGGGCGCCGCGCAGCAATCGCTGCGTCCGCCCGCGCGGGCCTTGTCGCACTGGCATCTCGCCCTGGCTCTGGCCGCAGGCGCGATCTCCGGCGTAGTGAAGTCCAAGAGCGGGCGCGTGCTCGTCGTCAAAGGTGATACCCACAAGGAGAAGACCCTCCAGACGGAATACACCGAACGCGACGACGGCTCCGTGGCCGAGACGCGCATCCTCACCGACAAGTTCGTGCCGGTCATTCGTGCATGGGACTTGACGCTGGGCTCGCCCACGTGGGGCGAAGTGCTGACCATTCGCTGATCGCTGTTCCCTGACGGTTCGTCGTCGCTTTCATCCACCCACCGGGGTCACGTTGCCCCGATGGGGTGCCGTGGCCCCTTCTTCCAGAAGGAGATACCACCATGGCACTCGCAGTCCTCAACCTCGCGTCACAAGCACGCTTTTCGCCCGGGCAGGTGATCATGACCGCCGGCGTCGACGAACTGGTCCGACAGGGCCGGCTCAACCCCACGCCGTACCTGCGCCGCCATCTTCATGGCGATTGGGGCGACCTGAGCGACAGCGATCGGCGGCAGAACGACGCCGCGCTGAAGTCCGGCGAAGATCGTCTGTTCTCGTCCTACCAGTTCACGCGCGACCTGAAGCTCTGGATCATCACCGAATGGGATCGCAGCGTCACCACACTGCTGCTGCCCAGCGAATACTGATCCGCATCCAGCGGTCTCGCGCCGCTTCTTTCTTCCCACCCAGGGGCATGTCACCGCCCCGTGGGGGAGGTGCATGCCCCATTGCCTTGGAGCATCACCATGTCCCTCGATCTCGAAACCGTTCCCGAAACCGCTGTGCAGGGCGACCTGCTCGAAGCGGCCGCTTCACCCCTCACACTCAGCCTGCAGGACTTCGTGTCCGAGTTCGGCGACGAACTGCTCGACTCACTCAACCGCGCCAATCCGCCGGTCTACACCGGCCAGGTGCGGGTGCATCGGCAACTGATCCTCGCCGCGCTCAAGCGCAAGCTGTTCCCGGCGCAAGCCGATGTGGTCCATGCCGTCACCGAGCTACTGATCGACCGCGGCGAACGCGCCGCGATCGTCAATGGCGAGATGGGCTGCGGCAAGACGACGGTGGGTATTGCCACCGCCGCCGTGCTCAATGCCGAAGGCTACCGCCGTACCCTGGTTCTGTCTCCGCCGCACCTGGTCTACAAGTGGCGGCGCGAGATCCAGGAGACGGTGGCCGGTGCCAAGGTCTGGGTGCTCAACGGCCCGGACACGCTGGTCAAGCTGCTGAAACTGCGCGAGCAGTTGGGCGTGCCCGCTCAGGCCCAGGAGTTCTTCGTCCTGGGCCGCGTGCGGATGCGGATGGGGTTCCACTGGAAACCTGTCTTCGGTCGGCGGCGCACGCCTCACGGTGACGTGGCAGCGTGCCCGGATTGCGGCCACATCATCACCGACCTCGACGGCGAGCCGATCAACCCGGTCGAGCTGGAAGCCGAGGAGTCCCGCCGCAAGTGCAGCCACTGCCGTGCACCGCTGTGGTCGTTGATCCGTCCGAGAGGCCTGTCCGCCAGCGACCAGTCCTCGACCGTGCTCAAGGCACTGAAGCGTATTCCAACCATCGGGGAAGTCACCGCGCAGAAGCTGATGCAAAAGTTCGGTGACGCCTTCCTCGCGTCGATGCTCGGGGACAACATCCACGAGTTCATCAACCTGATGGATGGCAACGGCGAGCTGGTCTTCTCGGACCGGCAAGCCCATCGGATGGAACGTGCGATGGCCAACATGGAGTTCGGCTTCGGCGAAGGCGGCTACCAGCCGTCCGAGTTCATCAAGAGACAGCTTCCCCAAGGCACGTTCGACCTGCTCATCGCCGACGAGGCGCACGAGTACAAGAACGGCGGCTCCGCACAGGGCCAGGCCATGGGGGTGTTGGCGGCCAAGGCGCGCAAGACGCTGCTGCTCACCGGCACACTGATGGGCGGCTACGGCGACGACCTGTTCCACCTGCTGTTCCGAGCCCTTCCGGGGCGGATGATCGAAGACGGCTACCGGCCGACGAAGAGCGGCAGCATGACGTCGGCCGCGATGGCGTTCATGCGCGACCACGGTGTCTTGAAGGACATCTATTCCGAGAGCACCGGCACGGCGCACAAGACGGCCAAGGGCACCAAGGTATCGGTGCGCACGGTCAAGGCGCCGGGCTTCGGCCCGAAGGGCGTGCTGCGTTGCGTTCTGCCGTTCACGGTCTTCCTCAAGTTGAAGGACATCGGCGGCAATGTGCTGCCGCCCTACGACGAGGAGTTCCGCGAAGTCGCGATGGACACGGCGCAGGCCGCGGCCTACCGCGATCTGGCGGGTCGCCTGACCCAGGAGCTGAAGCAGGCCCTGGCGAAGCGCGACACGACGCTGCTCGGTGTAGTCCTCAACGTGCTGCTGGCCTGGCCGGACTGCTGCTTCCGGTCGGAAACGGTGGTGCATCCACGCACGCGAAACACCTTGGCGTTTGTCCCCGCTCAGTTCAACGAGCTGGAGGTGATGCCCAAGGAGCGCGAGCTGATCGAGATCTGCAAGCAGGAGAAGGCAGAAGGTCGCAAGACCCTGGTCTATTCGGTCTACACCGGCACGCGCGATACCACGTCGCGTTTGAAGGTGCTGCTGGAGCAGGAAGGCTTCAAGGTTGCGGTACTGCGCGCGAGCGTGGATGCCTCCCGCCGCGAGGACTGGATCGCCGAGCAGTTGGACCGTGGCATCGACGTGCTCATCACCAATCCCGAGCTGGTGAAAACCGGCCTGGACCTGCTGGAGTTCCCGACCATCGTGTTCCTCCAGTCCGGCTACAACGTGTATTCGCTGCAGCAGGCCGCCCGGCGCTCATGGCGCATCGGCCAGAAGCAGCCGGTGCGCGTGATCTACCTGGGCTATGCCAACTCCTCGCAGATGACCTGCCTGGGGTTGATGGCCAGAAAGATCATGGTCTCGCAAAGCACGTCGGGAGACGTACCCGAGTCGGGCCTGGATGTTCTGAACCAGGATGGTGATTCCGTCGAGGTCGCACTGGCCCGGCAGCTTGTCACGGTCTGATCCATGTGCCCATGCCGGTGGCCCCTCGGGGTCGCCGGCTTCTTTCCACGGCCCTTCGGGGCCGTTTTTCTTGGGCGTATGACAGTCCATGGCGCCGCCTTCCATGTATTCGGGCGGGCGTCAGTGCGTTTTGTTTGCTGCCCGCAGGCCAAGCGGCGGCGATGGTGAGCGCTCCGTGTTCCAGGGAAGCGCCCTCCATGCAACCATCCATCCGCGCTGTTCACCGCCTGGCCCTCGCCGCTGGCTTGCTGGCCGGCAGTCTGTTGGCCGCCGGCTGCGCCACGACCGCCGCACCGTCTGCGCCAGCGGTGCCGGCCGCATCGCCAACCGCCGTCGCGCCGGAGCCGGGTTTCGTTCCGGTGGCCCGCTATGGCCGCTACACCCTGGTCGAGCTGGTGCCGGAGCCCGCGCAGCGTGATCTCTTGCAACAGGCGGTGGAGGTCTCGATTCCGCCCATGCTCGATGCCAGCGTGGGCGACGCCATGCGCCATGTGCTCCTGCGCTCCGGCTACCGGCTCTGCGACGCGGCCGAGGCCGCCACGCTCTACGCGCTGCCGCTGCCCGCCGCACACCTGCACCTGGGTCCGCTGATGCTGCGCGATGCCTTGCTGACCCTTGCCGGCCCTGCCTGGGAGCTGTCGGTCGATGACTTGACCCGCCAGGTCTGCTTCAGCCGGCACGGTGCCCCCGCCTTCCTTTCCGCCAACCCGCCCGGCACCGCCACGCCTGTGCCGGACGCCGACCGGCCCGAGGAGCTGCAGCCATGACCTTTCCCCAAGCGCCATCCGAGCGCAATTCCCGCACGCGCTGGCTCAAGATCGCCGCGGCCTTCTGGCTGCTGCTCATCAGTGCCGTGGCACTCATCAACAGCGTCGGCCTGTCGCGGCTCGCCGAACAGACCCAGAGCAGCGCACAGGATGCGCAGGTCAAGGCGCTGGGCCTGCGCGTGGCCGATCTCGAACACCAGGCCAATGCGGACAAGCGCCGGCCGGTGCCGATCAGCCAGGCCGAATTCGCCACCGCGCGGCAGGCGCTGGACGAACGGATGACGCGCCTCGAAGAGGCCGACGAGGCGAGGGCCATGGCCGTCGACCTGCAGACGCTGCAGGCGCGCGTGAACGGAATCGAGACCCGCCTGGAGAAGACCCGGCAGGTGGCATCCGCCGCTCGCCCGCGCGCTCCGGTTGTGACGAAGCCCAAGGTGCCGGAGCCGCCGTTCCGTGTGCTCGGCGTGGAGCTGCGGGGAGGCGAGCGCTTTCTGTCGATCACCTCCACCGCCGCGGCCTCGCTCGCGGGCGCCCGGCTGCTGCGCGAGGGCGATGCCGAGGGCGGCTGGCAACTGCAGTCCATCGAGGCGCAGGCGGGCGTGTTCCAGGTGAACGGCCAGACGCAGCGCGTTGCGGTGCCGTAGGAGGTCGCCATGAACCTGCGGCCGTTGCTCGCTGCCGTCGTTCTGTTCGCCGCTTTCGGCGCATCCGCCCAGCCGGCCCCGGTGACGAACTCGCGCATGGTGCCCGCCCAGGTGCAGCCGGGCGCCGATGCCGCGCTCGACGAGAGGCAGGCACGGGAATGGGGGCTTCAGCCCGAGGAGTGGGCGCGTTACCGGCAACTGATGCAGGGGCCGCTCGGGGTCTATTCGCCCCAGCTCGATCCGCTCACGGCGCTGGGCATTGAGGCACGTAGCGAGGAGGAGCGCAGGCGCTACGCAGAGTTGCAGGTGCAGGCCGAGGCCCGGCGCGTCGGCAAGACGCTGGCCTACCAGCGCGCCTACGACGCGGCGTGGCAGCGCCTGTTTCCCGGCCAGCCGCGCGTGAGCCTGCCCGGCGCCAAGGCGCAGGGTGCCGGCAACACCGGCTCCGGGCGCCTGGCGGTCTTCGTCAAGGCCGACTGCGCACCGTGCGCGCAGCGCGTGCAGCAGTTGCAGGCGGCCGGTACGGCCTTCGATCTCTACATGGTCGGCAGCCGTCAGGACGACGCGCGCATCCGGCAGTGGGCCACCCAGGCGGGCATCGACCCGGCCCGGGTGCGCGCCCGCGCCATCACGCTCAACCACGATGCGGGGCGCTGGCTGTCGCTCGGCCTGCCCGGCGAGCTGCCGGCCGTGGTGCGCGAGGTGAACGGCCAATGGCAGCGGCAATAGGTACTCCGGGCCGGGAGCGTCGGCCATCCCGCGTCACCATCCGCTGCGCCAGCGCCGTGCTGCTGCTCGCCACCGGCGGCTGGGCGTTGGCCGCCCTGGCGCGGGAAGTCCCGCCGCCGGCCTATCAACTGGCGGCGCATCGTGCAGACGTGCCGGCGGCGGTGCTGTACGCGGTGGCCTTGCAGGAGAGCGGCGCCATGCTGCGCGGGCGCCTGATCCCCTGGCCGTGGACGCTCAACGTCGCCGGCACGCCACAGCGCTATGCCACCCGCGCCGAGGCCTGCGCGGGGCTGCACCGTGCGCTCGCCCACACGCCGGCCAATCGCATCGACGCCGGCCTCGGCCAGGTCAATCTCGGCTACCACACGCATCGCTACACGCAGCCCTGCGAACTGCTGGACCCGTACCGCAACCTCGCCATCGCTGCGGAAATCCTGCGCGAACAGCACACGCCGGGCGAGGACTGGCTGCTTGCCATCGGCCGCTACCACCGGCCCGCCGGCGGGGCACCTGCGGCGCGCTACCGGCGCAGTGTGCATCGGCACCTGACCCGCGTGCTCGACCCCGGCGTTCCCGTTCCAACCCTCCAGGCCACCACGCCATGAACCACATCGTCCTCATCGCCGCCATCGGGCTGCTGTCCACGACCACCGTCTTTGCGCAGACCGCCTCCGCGCCGCTGATCGTCGTCGAAGATCGTGGCGGCGCCTCCGCGCTGCCGTACTACCGGCCGCTGAATCCCCAGCCGGACAAGGCCACGCCGCCGGCCCCGATGCCAGCCCCGCGCGCGGGCAACACGGCCGACGCCGAAGCCGCCATGCTGCCGGTGCGCTCGACGGAACTGTCGCCGGGCGAGGTGCAGCGCCGCGTCATCCGGGCGCCGGGCCTGACGGCGCTGTTCCTGATCGGCGACGACGAGCGGTCGCGCGCCTGGCTGCGGCAGCGGCAGGCGGCGCTGCGCGAGCTGCAGGCCGTGGGCCTGGTGGTCAACGTGGAATCGGCGACGGCACTCGCAGAACTGCGCCGCTTGGCTCCCGGCCTGACCCTCTCGCCGGCCTCCGGCGACGACCTGGCCCAGCGCCTGGGCCTGCGCCACTACCCGGTGCTCATCACGTCCACCGGCGTCGAGCAGTAGGTGCGCCAATGGCACAACCGCATGCGGTCGAGGTTCTGCTGCGGCCAGCGGTGGAGCTTCATACCGTGGCGGTCTGCACCGGCGCCGCGATTCTGTGCCTGGTGGCACCGTGGTCGCTCGCGCTGAATCCGCTGCTCGGCCTGGGCTCGGCGCTGGCCTTCCTGACCTTCGGCGCGATTCGCCTGCGCGATGCCTGGGCGATCCTGCGCTATCGCCGCAACATCCGCCGCCTGCCGCGCTACGTGATGACCAGCCGCGACGTGCCGGTGAGTCAGCAACGGCTGTTCGTCGGCCGGGGCTTTCGCTGGGAGCAGCGGCACACGCACCGGCTGATGCAGACCTACCGGCCGGAGTTCCGCCGCTATGTCGAGCCGACGGCGATCTACCGGGCCGCCCGGCGGCTGGAGGAGCGGCTTGAGTTCGCGCCGTTTCCCGTCTCGACGCTGGCGCGCGCGCTGGCCTGGGACAGCCCGCTCAACCCGGCGCGGCCGCTGCCGCCGCTCGGCGGAATGCCGCGCCTGCATGGCATCGAGCCGCACGAGGTCGACGTCACCCTGCCGCTGGGCGAGCGCGTCGGCCACACCCTGGTGCTGGGCACCACGCGCGTGGGCAAGACGCGGCTGGCCGAGCTGTTCATCACCCAGGACATCCGCCGCAAGGTCCGCGGCGAGCACGAGGTGGTGATCGTCTTCGACCCCAAGGGCGATGCGGACCTGTTGAAGCGCATGTACGTCGAGGCCAAGCGCGCCGGGCGCGAAGGCGAGTTCTACGTCTTCCATCTGGGCTGGCCGGACATCTCGGCGCGCTACAACGCGGTGGGCCGGTTCGGGCGGATCTCCGAGGTGGCCACGCGCATCGCCGGACAGCTCTCGGGCGAAGGCAACAGCGCCGCCTTCCGCGAATTCGCCTGGCGCTTCGTCAACATCATCGCCCGCGCCCTCGTCGAGCTGGGGCAGCGGCCGGACTACCTGCTGATCCAGCGCCACGTCATCAACATCGACGCGCTGTTCATCGAGTACGCCCAGCACTACTTCGCCAAGAACGAGCCGAAGGCCTGGGAGGTCATCGTCCAGCTCGAAGCCAAGCTGAACGACAAGAACATCCCGCGCAACATGATCGGGCGCGAGAAGCGCGTGGTGGCCCTCGAACAGTACCTGTCCCAGGTGCGCATCTATGACCCGGTGCTCGACGGCTTGCGCAGCGCCGTGCGCTACGACCGGACGTACTTCGACAAGATCGTCGCTTCGCTGCTGCCGCTGCTGGAGAAGCTCACCACCGGCAAGATCGCGCAACTGCTCGCACCGAACTATTCCGACCTGTCCGACCCGCGGCCGATCTTCGACTGGATGCAGGTCATCCGCAAACGCGCGGTGGTCTACGTGGGGCTGGATGCGCTGTCCGACGCCGAAGTCGCGGCGGCGGTGGGCAACTCGATGTTCAGCGACCTGGTCTCGGTCGCCGGTCACATCTACAAGTTCGGCATCGATGACGGGCTGCCCGGCGCCGCGGTGAGCGCCAAGATTCCGATCAACGTCCACGCCGACGAATTCAATGAACTCATGGGCGACGAGTTCATTCCGATGGTCAACAAGGGCGGCGGTGCCGGCGTGCAGGTGACGGCCTACACGCAGACCTTGAGCGACATCGAGGCGCGCATCGGCAACCGTGCCAAGGCCGGCCAGGTGGTCGGCAACTTCAACAACCTGTTCATGCTGCGCGTGCGCGAGACCGCCACCGCCGAACTGCTGACGCGACAACTGCCCAAGGTCGAGGTGTACGCCACGGCACTGATGAGCGGCGCCACCGACAGCTCCGACCCGCACGGCAATACCGCGTTCACGTCCAACACGCAGGACCGCATCAGCACGACCAGCGTGCCGTTGATCGAGCCCGCGCATGTGGTGGCGCTACCGAAGGGGCAGTGCTTCGCGCTGATCGAGGGCGGCAACCTCTGGAAAGTCCGCATGCCGCTGCCGGCACCCGACCCCGACGAAGCCATGCCGAAGGATCTGCAGGAGCTGGCCGGCTACATGCGGCAGCACTACGTCGAGGCAGGAGACTGGTGGGAGAACCAAGGCATCCCCGGCCTGCAGGACAAGGCGCTGCCCGACGACCTGCTGGACGACTTCAAGCGGATGGCCGCCGCTGAAGAGGCCGAAGCATGAGCGATCCGGCCGTCGCTGCCCAGCGCCAGCAGCAACGACAGCAGGGGCTGATCGCCGGCCTGGTCACGCTGCCGTTCCGCTTCTTCGGCGTGCTGTGCGGCGCGCTGCTGCTGTGCATCCTGATCGAATGCGTCGGCATGCACTTCTTCTGGCCCGAGCAGGGCTGGCGCCACGCGCAGGGCATGCTGCACTACGAGCTGGATCAGCTCTCCACGCATTTCACGCGCAGCGCGCTGGTGCAGGAGCCGGGGCGCACCGCGCACCGGCTGGTCGAACTGGGCTACGACTGGCTGTTCGTGAAGAGCGGTCTGCTGGACTGGATACGCGACGCCTCGGCGCAGGCCGGCGCCGGCAGCCATCGCCCGACCAAGGATTTCCGCTACTACATCGGCTTGGTCTACGTGAACGTGGAGAGCTACCTGATCGCGGCGGCCTACACGACGCTGGTCTTTCTCGTGCGGCTGCTGGTGCTGTGCCTGACCCTGCCACTGTTCCTGATGACCGCCTTCGTCGGACTGGTGGACGGCCTGGTGCGCCGGGACATCCGCCGCTTCGGCGCGGGACGCGAATCGGGGTTCATCTATCACCGCGCCAGGGCCAGCTTGATCCCGCTGGCCGTGCTGCCGTGGGTGACTTACCTGGCACTGCCGGTCAGCGTGAACCCGCTGCTGATCCTGCTGCCCAGCGCCGCACTGCTCGGCGTGGCGGTGTGCATTGCGGCGGCGACGTTCAAGAAGTATCTGTAAGTTCAGCACACTCGCATGCGCCGAAGTATGTAGGTGGCTTCGTCATCTGCGGTTCTAACCCTCCCACAGGTCATCGGGGCCGAGATAACTCAGATCGAGCTGGCCGTTATTCAGAGCGACAGTCGCTCGCACAAGACCGCGCCGATTTGGGTTGAGCGGGTGCTGTAGCAGACCGATCGCGTGCCCGTCGGGCGCCAGCACCAGCGGCTGTCCGTTCCTATGAAAGAGGCTGACTGGTGTTCCGGGAGGCGCGGGTGCGGCGAACCACTGGACGTTTCCAAGATAATCCCGTCGCGCCCAGGTCCGATTGTCTGACGGGGCGAACTCCTGGATGAACTCGAGCCATATGGCCCGCGTCTCGGCCGTTGGCCAGTTGGGTTGCGCCGACCAGACCGCGAGGCCGGGTGAGCGCAACCACGCGCGCAATTCCGCGCCAGTCGTGAAGGTGGCGGCCGTGTCGGTGACGGCTTTTATGGCCGCCAGCCGGGAATTGAAACCCGCCTGGATCAGAATCGAGGCGGAGCGGTTCATCGTCCCCGTTTCGACAGCCGGCACAGCCAGGCCGAGCTCATAGTCGTCCAACGCCAGTGCGAGCGTGCCGACGACATCGCCATTGGCGGCGGCACGGACGCGTAAGGCCTCCATGGCCCAAGGCAGGCGATAAACCAGGCCACCCTCAATAAACTGCAATGCCTCGGCTTCCTGTCCGGCGACGATCGCTGCCAACGGCTGCCCGAGCAGCCAGCATCTGAGGATGTCGCGCCAATTCGCCGGGAATGGATCCGGCTCAAACGGGTAGAAGGCGAACACGCGTTCGGCGATGCCGGTGATCGCAGCGATTGCCGCCTCATGGTCCGATGCTGCGAGGGCTGCGTTGGCCTGTACGAGAAGGTCGTTTGCCGCAGCCGCAATTGCGTCCAGCGCATGTCCAGCTTCGAGGCCGAGCCCGGCCAGAAAGTAGCCGCGTCGTGTAGCGGCAGTCGAATTCGCCCAGATATACCGGCTCCGCGTGAGCAGCGTGGCGCGATAGGCGGCGCGTGATGCGTCGTCGACGTGAAGCAGGCGACGCTGCCAGAGCGAAGATTGAAGGATGTTGTCGAGCGCGGCCTCGATCTGATCATCCTGCACGTCGGCCTCGCCTATGAGGCTGAGAATGGCGGTGTCGAGCGTCGCCATATGACGCTCCCACTCCTTCAGCGCCCGCTCGCGCTTGTCGGCCTTCTCGCCGGCGACCTCGGGGAAGGTCCATGCCGCGGCGTTGTTGACGACGTAGTCCATTAGCTGATCGAGATTGCCGCCAAGCCGTGCATGCATGCGCATGAGAAGCGAGAGGATGAGCTGAATGAGCCCGCTCTCCATCTCGCGGGCGCCAAGATCCTCGATCAACTCGACCCATTCATTATGCTTCTTGTTCCGCGAATCCTGGAAAATGGGAAAGAGGACTAGCCCTTCAACATCGACATAGGCGCGGCCGGCGCGCCCGATGACATTCTTGAATTCAGAGACCTTGATCTTCTCGCCGTGGCGATAGAGCGAATGCATAACGACCGCCGTGGCCGACAGGTTGAGGCCCTGAGCCAGCGTCGGCGATGAGATCGTTACCTTGAGCACGCTGTCGCGCAGCAGTCGCTCGACTTCTTTGCGATAGGCGGTCGGCAAGGCCCCATGGTGAAGCGCCACGCCAAGCCGCAGACATTTGAGGATGTCGCTGTCCGGGCCAAGCCATTCTTCGCCGAGCGCGATAGCGGTTTGGAGTGTGGCGGGGTCAACCGTTAGCAGGGACGCGAGCGCGCCGCGCGAGTGCAAGTCGACGACAACCTTGGCGAACGGCTCGACGCTTCGGCGCTCGGGGCAGTAGATCAGCACCGTCTGGCCATCGCTGACGAGCCGCCACGCCGTTGCAAGGCTCAATTCCTGTTGGCTGTCCGGAAAGAGCCGAGTGCGTAATTTCTTCGGCGGTACGAACAGCGGCGGCGCCGCGCCGGTAAGGAAGCGAGGCACGAAGGGTCTTTCATCGCCGACGCGAAGATTGAGACGCGCCGTTGGCGAGTTCCAGGTTACCTCGCCAAACCGCAGGCGCGTCGGTCGCCAGTCGTTCTTGATCGGGCCTCCGGGCTGGTCTCGACGCAGCCATGCCGAGAAGTCCTCGAGTTGATCTCCGTCAGGAAGGATCGCCGACAGGCAAACGATCCGGCGGTGACCGGCGTCTTGGCGGCGCAGGAGGCGCTGAATCTGAACCTCGTACCGAACCTCGCGTTCCCCAGGTCCGATCATGTGGCCTTCGTCGAACACGAGCAAGCCGACGTCGTCGAGGAGCGACGGATCGTTCCTCAACGCGAAGTCAAGTTTCTCAGGGGTCGCGACGACGATGTCACGCTCGCGGATAGCGTCCTCATCGAAGCCGGATACGCCAATGCTGCCGTAGAGCGCGGAGATGGTCTTGCCGAGTGGACCGAAGGTGCGCTGGAGCGTGGTTTCCGTCTGCGCCGACAGGGCGCGAAGCGGTGTCACGAACATAACTCGCTGGCCACCAGCCAAGCACCGCAGAATTGACAATTCGGCAATCCGGGTCTTGCCGGCGCTGGTCGGCAGCGAGACGACGAGATTGTCGGTCTGATCGACGGCGCGCGACGCCGCCTCGGTCTGCGAAGGCCACAGGTCGACCTCGGCCCTCGGGCGGCGAGCGAGCAGGGCGATGAAGAGCTCGCGAAGGCCGGGCCATGACGCCGCGGCGCCACCGGCGGGGAGTAGCGGGACCTTCTCGTGGAAGGTGTTCGACCAGAGGTCGGAGAGCAGATGGATGGCGACCCGATGCACCCACCATTGCGGCAGAAGGTTCAATTCCGCGCAGATGTCGAGGTTTTCCCGAAGCTGCGCGATCGCCCGGTCGA
This sequence comes from Thauera sp. WH-1, assembly GCF_047806685.1. NCBI lineage: Bacteria > Pseudomonadati > Pseudomonadota > Betaproteobacteria > Rhodocyclales > Zoogloeaceae > Thauera > Thauera sp. WH-1. Next base: position 129,775 of record NZ_JBLQGP010000005.1, on the reverse strand, counting down.
CTAGGGCTCTCTCGCCGCGATCCAGCGCGAGCAGGAATGTCGCGAATGCGCCGAAGAAGGCATCGGTCAGGGCGAGATCGAGGCCCTCGAAGAGGAAGTCCTGACCATCGCGCTCCGGCGCGTCGGCGGCGACAGGCTCCACAAGTCGTTGTTGGAATAGCGCCGCAATGGTCGCGTCCGATCCTCGACCATCCAGGCGGAAGGCGTACACGCGTGCGCGCAGCTCGTTGACGTCTCGGCGCATCAACAGCGCGAGCGCCTGTTCGATCGGGGAGAAATTCTCCTCGGCGGCCACGATCGCAAGGAGGGAATAGGCTCGGGCAGACAGGTGTGCGAGGTGATAGCTGGCCGCCGCCATGACGAAATGGAAATCGCGGTCTGCTTCGTCGCGGTTGCCCTTGGCCATAACCGCTTCGAGGGCGGTCGCCGCCTGTTCGAATGCGATCCGTGCCTGGTTCGGGTCGCCATCGAGTTCGAGGAGGCGCAGCCCCAGCCCAAGCAAGCCATAGGCGTAACTGTGGAGATCGAAGCTGAGCTGCGGCGAGAAGGCGGGCGCGCCAGGGGGCAGAACACCGTCACGCCAGATCATGGCGCGCGCCTGGCCTCGCGCGATGAGCCTGCCGCGAAAGCCTGCCGTCGCCGCGTCCGTGATGGCGGCTGTGATCGCGTCAGGGGTGGTTGGCATCGGCTATGACCCGATCGTAGACGGCCCCAACAAAGGCGGCATGGCCGTCGACGTGCAGGCCGACACCCAATTGTTCGAATGAACCAGGATAGGCCTGCAGCGCCTGTGTCAGCAGCGCTTGCGGGGAGTTCCCGGAGAAGGTGAAGAGGAGATGTTTCACGCTCTCGGGCGGGATACCGTGCCGATAGAGCGCCTCGTCGATGGCGTCGACGAGCGGCGCGTCGGTGCCCAGCTCCATCAGCCTGGCTGAGATAAAGGACAATGCATGCGACGAGGGAAGGCCGCCATCCTTATCCAGGCCGGTCCGCGCCTCCTCCAGCGTTTGGGCGCGCAGGTCGATGCGGCTCTTGGCTTCTGTCTTCAGGAAGCGGAGGCGCTGTGTTGCCGGGTCGAGAAGCATGCCGATGACGTCGTCGCCGCGCATCGCCATGTTGCGGTGATCCTTCCAGCGCAGCCGTTTGATGGGGGCGCGATAGCCGCTGTGCGCGTCGATCCATTCCGTAGCGTAGATCTCGCCGAGATCGCCCGATCGGATCTGCGGCGTTTGCGGGAGAAGATTGGTGATCATCTGCGCGGCAGCGACCTTGCCCAGCCTCGCAAGCGCTGCGGCGATGCGTTCCTCGGCGGCGTAGTGGGCGGGGACGGCCGTGGCCGTCACCTGGATGCCGGTCGCAGCGTCCGCCGGCCGGCCCGTCATGACCCGAACGTGATGATTTCCCAGGGGCGTGTCCGCGGAGTCGCACCAATCGTTGAACTGCACCATGCGCCTCCTCCTCAGCTCGGGAAGAGGTCGCGAACGCGAAGAAAGGGCGTGCCGGTTTCGGCCGCCCTGCGCACCTTCCGTTCAAGAACTTGGTTGAGCGGTATCTCGCGATCGAGCAGATCATAGAGATCGAGACCGTCCATACAGATGACGCGCTTGCCTCGGCCAAAGGCGACGAGGCCGTCATCGGAGAAGCCGCTGTTGCTCACGAACAGGCCTCGCGTCCAGGCGGCCTTCTGTTCAATCTTGCCGTGGAACGTGTGCAAATCGGCGACGCCAATTGGCTGACCATGCCATTTGGCTTCCAGCAGATAGGTCTCGCTGCCGAGCTGGAAGCTGCCGTCGATTTGCTCACCGCAAAGGCGGAACGGTTCCTGGGCGGCCAAACCGAATGCGTCGAACAGGCCCTTGAGGAATCCCTCGAAGGCAAAGCCGCGTGCCTGTGCGCTGAGCGAGGAGACCCTCAGCAGCTCGGCTTTTATGGTGGCGATCTTCTGACGATCGACAACGGGTTGGAGCTGGGTTGGCTTCGGAGCCGCACCGCTGGAGAGACGATTGATCAAGCCTTGATAGCGCGACTGCGCATCGATTACCGGGTCCTTGCCGCCGCTGCGGGCAAGATAGTCGGAGCGGTACTCCCAGAGGGCCGTAAGCGCGCTAACGGCAGTGGCATCGTCGCAGTTTTGCAGGAAATAGCGCAGCCGTTTCCCCTTGGAGCCGCCGTTCGCCGCGTATTTGGGATCGTCAATATTGACCTTCAGCTCCAAGGCGAAAAAATCCGCGAAGCTCGTGTCGGAAAAGTCGAGCACGAACCCAGGACCACGAACGAAGTCAACGAGGTCATCTACAAAGCGCAGGTCGATGGATCGTATTGAGCTAATAAACTGTCCTCCCCCACGGACGATCATTGGTCTACTACTCCGCCTTCACCAGCTTCGCAGCCTTGGGATCGTAGATGTACCCGGTGATGCTGCCATCCTTGATGCGCGCCACGGCCTCGTCGATCACGAACAGCGGAACGAGAAACCATTCCTCAGGCTGCACAGGGTGACCGAAGCGGTCGTTGATGGTGATGTTCAACCGCGCGGGCGCGAACAGCCTGTGGAACAGGTTCTCCATCCGGGTGCGATTGATGCCCGCGAGCTTGTAGGTCGCTACCACTTCGACCTTCGCCAGCAGGTAGGTGGAGTCGTGTTCGGCGTTGGCAATGCGCGTCTCCACCCTGCCCCCGGTCACGCCCATCTTGTGGATGATGTCGCGGTGCTGCGCGACATAGGGATGATCGGAGAGGGAGCGCAGGACGTAGATCGTGCCGCTTTCGACATCATCGGCCTCAAGCTCGCCGCCGAAAGAGAGTTGCCCGCTCTCGGGCGAGGCCAGCCGCCGCGCGGCGGGGTCGTTGTAAAACGCTCGCTGGAGCGAGCGCAGCAGCAGATTGCTTTCGGTGCCGTTGGAGAAGATGAGGCGCAGGCGGCGGTCCACTTCCCCAGCGGTGGTTTTCAACGGCTCGCCGACCTCGGCGACGTAGAGAGTAATGCCATCGAGAACGAAAAAGTCCCCGACTTCAATCGCACGGCGGCCCGCTTCGATGGGCTGGGACTGGCGCATACCGGTTTTGACTTCCGCTTGCACGCGCTCGAACAAGGGCCGGAAGGTCTCGAAGTCCTCGCAGGGCTTGCGATCCGCGATCTCCTCGGCGGCGCGCTTTTCGGCGCTGGTACGGACATGGCGCAAGACCGTGATGTCGTCCGCGCCGGCAACATCCGCCAGTTCGGCAGCCAGGTCGTCGATGTCGATAGTTTCGTCCGCCGAAGCGGCAACGGTCGGTGCCCCAGCAAGCAAGCCCTGATGGTCTAGCGGCTCAAGCAAGGCGCGGCAATCCGGGAGCGCGCGTAGACGGTCGAGCCGCACGGCATATAGGCGCTCGAATATGTCGCGGGCTTCGCCATGCTGCGGCGCACGCCCGTGCTGCTCTGTGAAGCGTTGGATTTCCTCGAAGCCAGCAATGACACGCTCCTCGCTGGCTGGGCGGCCATTTTTCTTCGCAGCCGGAGCGAACTCGGCCAGCTCTGCCGCCAGGTCGTCAAGATCGGAGTTACTCATAGCGTCCCTCCGCCCTGAAACGCATGAAGGCGGCCGCGCCTTCGGCCATGCGTCGCTCCCAGGCATCCTGGGAATCGAGCGCCGGAATGCGGCCGCGCTCCTTCTTGAACTGGACGGCGCGAACGGCCATCTCCCTCGCCTCGTCCGGCGTCAGGCTCGTGCGCTTGGCCGAGATGGCCGCCGCGACCTGCTTCAAGCTGTCCTCGCTCATGGTCTTGGCGAGGATGGCGTAGGCTTCGCCAAAGGGGTTGATGCGGTCGATGAGGTCAATGTCCAGCTCGCGCACGTCCATCGCGAAGCGGCGCACGCCGTCGATCAGGGCGGTGTTGGGCGACCCGTCGCTCTCGCCTTCGGTGACAAGCCGCTTGGCCTGCTGCGTGAGGTTGAGGGCGGCGATAGCGTGCTGGCGTACAGCCTCCTGATCTTCAGCGTCAAGCTCGGGATATTTGTCCTTGATGATCTTGCCCATGCGAACCTGCGTCAGCTCCTCGGGAACCAGTTCTTCGTCAAACAAGCCACGCTCGATGGTGGGCTTGTCCTGCACGAAAGCCGCGATCACTTCGTTCAAGTCTTCCTGGCAGATGCGCGCTGCCTCTTTGCTCTTGGGCTCGGCGAGGCCCTTGATCTCGATCTGGTAGGCCCCTGTCTGCTCATTGACGCCGACATTGCAGCGGTCCGGGTCGTAGCCACCCTCGCCGTAGTTAAAACCCGGTGCTGGGCCACTATCGGGGTTCTTGGGCTTGAACTCGAAGCGCGGAGCAAGAACCTGCTCCATCAGCAGGCTTGCCGCGATGGCCTTCAACGTATCGTTGACGGCCTCGGTGACAGCTTCCTCGGCTGCATCCGGCTCGGCGATCAGGTTGGTGAACCTCGCGCGGGTCTTGCCGGGCGCGTCGCGGGTAGCTCGGCCGATGATCTGCACGATCTCGGTCAGGCTGGCGCGGTAGCCCACGGTCAGCGCATGTTCGCACCAAATCCAATCGAAGCCTTCCTTCGCCATGCCCAGCGCGATGATGATGTCCACATGGTCGCGGTTGTTCTTCTGCGCCGGGTCTTTGAGCGCGGCGGACACGCGGTCGCGCTTGGCAGCATCGTCATCGACGAGATCGGCGATCCGCAGCACGCGGCCATCGGGGCGCTTGACACGCTGGAAGCCGGTCGCAGGGTCGATACCTTGCCACTCCCCCAACGCCTCGATGATGTGCTCCACCTCGCGCATCTTGTCCTTCGTGCTTTCACGCGAATTGACGTTGGGGATGTGGATGATGGTCTTCTCGGCGGGATCGAGGACATTGAGGATGTCATCGACGTAAGGCCCGCTGTAGAAGAAGTAGCCGATGTCGAGTTGCTTGAGGTACTCGTAGCCGTTGAGCTGCTCGTAGTAGGTGTAGGTGACGGTATCGAACTTCGACTCATCCTGCGGTGCGAGCACGGCCTCGGCGTCGCCACGGAAGTAGGAGCCGGTCATGGCGACGATGTGCGTCTTGCCCCGCGCGAAGAACTGCCCCAGGTGCAAGCCGAGTTTGTTGTCCGGGTTCGCTGAAACGTGGTGAAACTCATCGACCGCGATCAGGCGGTCGTCGAACGCCTCTACGCCGTAGGCATCGACCGCGAAGCGGAAGGTCGCATGGGTACAGACCAGCACCTTGTCGTCGCCTTCGAGGAATGCGCCAAGCGACTTGACCTTGCCGCCGTTGTCGTTGCCTGGCGCGTTGCACAGGTTCCACTTGGGTTCGACCTGCCAGTCGGACCAGAAGCCGTACTTCGACAGCGGCTCGTCGTTGAAGCTGGCACCGATGGACTTCTCCGGCACAACGATGATGGCCTGCTTCAAGCCCTGGTTCTTGAGCTTGTCGAGTGCCACGAACATCAGCGCACGGCTCTTGCCCGATGCGGGCGGCGACTTGATAAGCAGGTATTGCTCGCCCCGCTTCTCGTAGGCCCTCTCCTGCATGGGCCGCATTCCAAGAGCATTGGCCTTGGTCGATGCGCCGTTTCGGGCGTAGGTGACGGAAACGGACGGTACGGACTTGATCTTGTCGCTCATGCGTTGGCTCCCGCTTTGCGCTTCTTGCCCTTGGCCGGTGCAGCCGAAGCGGTCATTTTGGTATAGAGGTCAAACAGCTTTTCCAGCCGCTCAGTGTCGTTCTTGAAGCGCCGACCGATGTAGATGCGCTCCAGCACTTCGTCGTTGCGCTCATGGGCGGCACGCAGGTCAGCGGGCATGTTCTCGGGGTCGTACAGGTCCGCGATGGTCGCGGGGAAGTGATGCTCCCGCGCCAGCAGGATGTCCTCCGCGCAGCGCGTGAGATCGGCCTTGTTTTTCTCGGTCAGTGTCGGCACTGGGAATGTGTGCCAGCCGAGAGTGTTTGAATAAGAAAAGTCCATTCTCATGCGGACGCATACAGTAGCAATCCAGACCAAATGCATACGGCTAGCCACGATACCGAGCAACCACGTTTCAGGCCTGTAGATCACCGCAGCCCGATCAGAAATTACTGTCGCATCATCGACAATCCCTACAGGCAGGTACGGGCGGCGTTCGGAAGAAACGCGAGGAACAATCAGCGCGCTCCCAGATCGATGAGGCGCGAAGACAAACCGATGGGGCGTGTCTGCATTCGCGTTCGCCTGCTGCCCCTTACTTTCGGCTCTGAGCTTTCGTACGTTCTCAAACCGCTCACAAATTTCGGGCACTAAGCGTGCGTCATTAACTTCCTCATCTTCAACCCACAGGCAGAAGCGTGGCACGCCATTGATGAACTCAGTGGAGCCGACATACGCTCTTATAAACCGAGCAGCTTCGGGGCGTGCCGCAACAAGGCCCTCCTTCGTGGCCCTGTCCAATATCAGGTTACCGCCATCTGTAGGCTTGTTTCCGTAGTCCATCCGAGGCAAGCCATTTAAGGGTCTAGGAGCCTTTTCAACGATGATGTTTCCGACTGGAATCAGGTAAGGTCCGATGCTGTCTACGACGCGCTTTTCATCACCCTCAAAAAGAGTTTTCTTGCTCGAACGCGCGGATGCGATGCCAACAATAACTACAGTCACGCCCGCGTTTGCGGCCGCCAGATTGCTCCAGTGAAAGGGTCGGTAAGCGAAGGATATTTCCAGGCCTTGACCAAAGATCAGAGGCCATAGCATGGCGACTTGCTCGCCTTGACAAATCGACTTAGTGGCGACAAACGCACAGCAACAATCGGGTACGGCGTGAAGATAATCTGCAGCCTTCAAGTACCAAGCGGCGACATAGTCCAAGTCCTTGAAACTAGGCGCGCGACCAGAGAATAAGGCCGCCAAGTCGTCTTGCTGCTCCTTGTCTCTCCATCGACTGCCGAGATAGGGGGGATTGCCACAGATATACGTCTCGCCCCCCTCGTTCTCGAAGTCGATCTCGGCTTGATCTAGCGGCGTGCGAAAAAGATCATCGGCCTGCACCTTCACTCCGGTACCAGCTGGCGGGCAAATGCTCAGCCAGTCCAGCCGCAGCGCGTTGCCGCAGGTGATCCAGTTCTCATTGCGCAGTGGCAGAAACTCGGCCAGGGCCAGCTTCTGGCCCCGATACAGCACATCGCACTGATACTCAGCAATGACCAGCGCAAGGCGGGCGATTTCCGCCGGGAAATCGCGTAGCTCGATCCCGCGAAAGTTGGTGACCGGGATTTCTGATGCACGATCCGGCTCGCCGCGCCGCCGGTTGATCTCGGCCTCGATGGCGCGCATTTCCTTGTAAGCGATGACCAGGAAGTTGCCCGAACCGCAGGCCGGGTCGAAGACCCTGATCTTGGCAATGCGTTTGCGCAGGTTGAGCAACATGCGGGCGTTATCATCCGCTTCCTCCAGCTTCTCCCGCAGGTCGTCGAGGAACAGCGGATTGAGGACTTTGAGGATGTTGGGGACACTGGTGTAGTGCATCCCCAGCTCGCCGCGCTCCTCGTCTTCGGCGACGGCCTGGATCATCGAACCGAAGATGTCGGGGTTGATCTTGGTCCAGTCCAACCCTCCGACGTGCAGCAGGTAGGACCGGGCGATCTTGCTGAACCGCGGCACCTCGTCGCCGCCGGAGAACAACTGCCCGTTGACGTAAGGGAAGTCTTCGGCCCACCGGGGAATCTTGGCTGCTGCCCGGTCGTCGCGCTTGGTGTTCATGGCGCGGAACAACGTGGCGAGAACCTCGTGCGTGTTCGATGAGTCCCTGGCGCTCATCTGCGCGACGGTTTCGGTGAAGCGGCCCTTGCCGACGAAGATGTCGGTGTCCTCGGCGAAGAAGCAGAAGATCAGCCGCGCCATGAACTTGTTCATGTCGTGGCGACGCTCCGCCGTGCCCCATTCCGAGTTGTCCTTCAGCAGTTCGACGTACAGGCGATTCAGGCGGCTGGTGGCCCGGATGTCGAAGGCGTTCTCGCTGATCTGGCGGACGGTGCTGATGCCCGCCAGCGGCAGGAAGAAGCCGAAGTGGTCCGGGAAGTCCTTGAAGGCGCAGGCAACGGTCTCTCCGCTGGTCAGGTCTTCGGCCTCGAAGTCCGTGCCGTCGGTGGCGAGGATGAACTTCGCCTTGGCCTTGGCCGTCGCCGGGCTGGCCTTGAGGGCGGCCAGCGTCTGCGTGACCCGCCCTGCGTCGCAGGTCAGGATGTGGATGTTGTTGGTTTGGAGAACACCGCCGAGGTCAGACTTGTTCGACGCCCCCGCGCGCAGGCGCTTGATGGTCGTCGCCTTGTTGCCGAAGGCTTCAAGGAAGGCGTAGGGGAACTCTGCACGGTCGAAAGGGCGCTCCGCGAGATCGGTGATGGCTTGTTCGATTTCTACGGCGTTCATGGGCGGGTAGCCCTCCCTCTGAGCGAGGCCGCCTGGCTGTTGCTGTTGTGCGGGGTGCTCATGTCTTGTCCTGCGTTTTCTCGGCTATCTGCGTGGCAATCCAGCGATCCAACTCGCTGCGACGAAACCGCCAGGTCCCTCCGAGCTTGAAGGCTGGAATCTCGCCCTTCTGAGCTAAGCGATAGACCGTCCGTTTGCCGGCTTTGAGGTAGGCCGCGACTTCCTCCAGCGTGAGGATCTCGCTTTCGACTTCACTCATCTGAAAACCATCTGGTTTGGTCTTTCGTGACTTTGGATTGCCAAGTTTGCCCAATTCTACCAAAGGGTGGTAGGCGCTAGCCAACAAGAAATCCACCAGGCATTGCGCGAATGTTGGCCAGCGCGACCAACAAATCCGGTCATGCCGTAGTTCCCATTTCCTGCGGCGCAAAGCGAGAGCGCGCCACAGCATCTGGCCATCCGCTTCAACGGGGAATGGCACGATGGGACAGACCAACCGCCGCACATCCGCATGGCCTGCGCTTGCCGTGGTGTTGGCTGTGTCGTTCTCGGCGCTGCAGCCTGCCGTCGCCGCCGACAGCCTCGCCATGGAGCGTGAGCAGCTCGCCGCGCTCGCCCGCCAACTCGACCTGATCGACCGCCTCGCCGAGCACGCCGCCCATACCGCTCCGCAGGAACGCGCCCGCTACCACTTCGACTACGCCCGACTGCGCGCCGACCTGAAGCGCGTTCGCGCCGGCTTGCAGGACTACCTCGTGCCCCAGCGCGCCCAGCCGCGCGATCCCGTCCCGCTGGCCGGCGATTACGTCCACCGCGACCGCGCCGACGACGAGGAGCCGTCGCCATGACGCCCTCTGCCGATCAGGTCGCCGCCTTCCAGGCCAACGGCGGCTTTGCGCCTTCGGCCGTCTCTGCCGTGGTGCTGGGCTTCGTGTTCGCCGTGTTGCTGCTGTGGGGCGTGTGGGCCATGCGCACCGCCTACGTCGGCTGGGCCGAGCACCGCATCACTGAACGTCAGTTCCTCGCCGTCGTCGTGCGCTTCGTGGCGATGTACCTGGTGCTGACCTTCTTCCTCCTCTCCTGACCGTCACGAAAGGCCATACGCCATGAACATGCCACCGACACCCCATCGCATTTCGTCCCGCATCGCCGCACCGCTGCTGCCGCTGGCGCTCGCAGGCCTGCCGCTGTCGGCCTTCGCGCAGGGCCTGCCGACCATGGAAGACCCATCGCGCGGCCAGGGCAGCGGCATCCTGCAGACCTTGCAGAACTACGGCTACGACATCGTGCTGCTGATCGCGCTGCTCGTGGTCGCCTCGATGTTCGTCGGTGTCTGCTATCACGCCTACACGCGCTATTCGGAGATCCACACCGGCCGCGCCACCTGGGGCCAGTTCGGCCTGACGGTCGCCGTGGGCGCGATCCTGCTGGTGGTCGGCATCTGGCTGCTCACCAAGGCCACCGGCGTGCTGTGAGGGCGGCAAGCGATGGCCGTACCTCCGGAGACCCCGCGCGACATGCTGGTGACCTTCCTGCCGCACCGGCTTAACCGCCAGCCGGTGGTCGTGCGCGGGCTGACCGCCGACGAGTTGTGGATCTGCGCCGGCCTGTCGGCCGCCGCCGGGTTCGCGCTCGGCCTGCCGCTGGCCTGGCTCACGCACAGCATCGCCATGGTGCCCACGCTGATCGTCGCCGGCATCGCGCTGGGCGTCTTCGTCGGCGGTGGCTTCCTGCGCGCACAGAAGCGTGGCCGGCCCGACACCTGGCTGTACCGGCAGCTCCAGTGGCGGCTGGCCCTGCGGCACCCGGCGCTGGCAGCGCTCCTGGGCGGGCAGCGCCTCATCACCCGCGCGGGCTACTGGGCGACCCGGCGCAACGCCGATCGAGGGACGCCATGAGCCGTTTCAGGAACGAGGTTGCGCACCTGCAGGCGCACGTGAAGACGTTGCGTCTGGGGGCCGGCGCGTTGTTCGTGGTGGCGCTGCTGCTCGGCTTCGGTTGGTGGAGTGCGCCGAAGAGTCTGACCATCCATGTGCCGCCGGACCTGCGCTCGGGCAGCACGCGCAAGTGGTGGGACGTGCCGCCCGAGAGCGTGTATGCCTTCTCCTTCTACATCTGGCAGCAGGTACAGCGCTGGCCCACGAACGGCGAAGAAGACTACCCGCGCAACCTGCGCGCGCTGTCGGCCTACCTGACGCCGAGCTGCCGGGCCTTTCTGCAACAGGACTACGAGTACCGGCGCGCCAGTGGCGAGCTGCGTCAGCGCGTGCGTGGCATCTACGAGATTCCCGGCCGCGGCTACGGCGATGATCCGGCCACGCGGGTCAAGGTGCTCTCCGACCGCGATTGGATCGTCACGCTCGACGTGAGCGCGGACGAATACTACGGCTCCGAGCAGGTCAAGCGCGCCCTGGTGCGCTACCCCATCAAGGTCGTCCGGCTGGACATCGACCCTGAGCGCAACCCCTTTGGCCTGGCGCTGGACTGCTACGCCAGCGCACCCCAGCGCATCGAAACGCCGCCGACGCCGACCCAGGCCGGAGCGCCCACCAACGCCTCCGGCCACCTGCAGGGAGACTCCCCATGAAGCCCATTGCCTTGTCGGCCCTGGCCGGCGTCCTGCTGATCCTCGGTTTCGTGCCGGCCAGCCAGGCCGTGGAAATCCTGCGCTGGGAGCGGCTGCCCCTGCCGGTGCCGCTGGTGGTTGGCCAGGAGCGCGTGGTCTTCATCGACCGCAATGTACGCGTCGGCGTGCCGGCCAGCGTCGGCGACCACCTGCGTGTGCAGAGTGCGGGCGGCGCGATCTACCTGCGGGCGAGTGAGCCGATTCCGCCCACGCGGCTGCAACTGCAGGACGTGGAATCCGGCGCGGTGATCCTGCTCGACATCGCCGCCGAGCCGGCGAAGGACGGCCAGGCGCCGCTGGAGCCGGTGCGCATCGTGGATGCGGAAGCCCCCGCCAAGCGCTACGGCGGCGGTGCAGCAAGCGGCGCGGACGAGCAGGCCGATGCGCCCGCGGGCAAATCCGTTCCCCGGCGCGAAACGCCGGTACCGGTCGTGCTGACGCGCCATGCCGCACAGAACCTGTACGCGCCGCTGCGCACCGTCGAGCCGGTCGCCGGCATCGGGCGCGTAAACCTGCGCCGCGGCCTCGCGCTGGACACCTTGCTGCCGACGTTGCCGGTGCACGCGCGGGCACTGGCCGCGTGGCGCCTGGAAGACCAGTGGGTGACGGCCGTGCGACTCACCAATACCTCGGCGCGCTGGCTCGACCTCGACCCGCGCGCCCTGCAGGGAAACTTCGTGGCGGCGACCTTCCAGCATCCGAACCTGGGGCCGGCCGGCACCGCGTCCGACACCACGGTGCTCTACCTGGTCACGCGCGGCCACGGCCTGGCCGAGTCGCTGCTGCCGGCGCTGAGCCCGATCGACGCCAGCGTGAACCTGCCGCCGGCCGCCGCGGCCGGCTCGACCGGAGGAGCGCGCGATGAAAAGTAATCCGTTGCTCAAGTGGCTGCTGATCCCGATGGCGCTGCTGCTGGTGTTCGTCGGCATCAAGCTGTTCTCCGGCGCCCCCGGCGGCCAGCCCGCCCCCAAGGGCGCGGCCGGTACGCTCACGCCCGAGGAGATGAAAGCCCTGGGCATCGCCGGCGACACGCCGCGCGATACCGTCGCCACGCTGGTGGCCCAGGTGAAGCAGTTGCGCACCGAGCTGCAGAGCGCGCTCGGCGACAACAAGCAGCACAAGGCCGAGAACGAGCGCCTGCGCGCGCGGGAAAGCGCGATCGACCAGCGCATCCAGAGCGCGCTGGAGGGCGAGCGCAACCGCCTGGAGCAGGAACGCACCCAGGTGGCCAGCGACAGGCAGCAGACCCAGGGGCTGCTGCAGGATCTGCAGCGGCAACTGGACGGCCTTGCCGGCAAGGGTGGCCCGTCCGACTTGCCCGTCGGGCTGGGGCTGGAAGAGGGTGACGGCAAGCGCTTCAACCGCGGCACCAATGGCACGCAGTGGGTCGAGCCCGACGATGCCAAGGTCGACGCCAAGAACGGCAGCAAGGAGCCGAGCTTTCCCCTGAGCTTCGGGCCGGCCCAGAAAAGCCTGTCGGCCGCAGTGGAATCCGTCGCCGACGTCGGCAGCCGCGCGGTGGGCGCATCCACGAAGGCCGTCTACACCGTGCCATCGAACTCGACGCTCATGGGGTCGGTTGCCATGACGGCGCTGATCGGGCGCGTGCCGATCGATGGAACCGTCAACGACCCGTACCCTTTCAAGGTGCTGATCGGCCCGGACAACCTCACGGCCAACGGCATCGACATCCCCGATGTGGCCGGCGCCGTGGTCAGCGGCACGGCCTCGGGCGACTGGACGCTCTCGTGCGTGCGCGGGCAAATCCGCTCGGTCACGTTCGTGTTCCAGGACGGCACCATCCGCACGGTGCCGGAGGACAGTGGCAAGGGCGGTACCAGCGGCGGCAACGCGGGTCACAACGGCGCCAGCATCCAGGGCGGCCTGGGCTGGATCAGTGACCCCTACGGCATTCCCTGCGTCAGCGGCGAGCGGCGCAGCAACGCCCAGCAGTACCTGGGCAGCCAGGCGCTCATCACCGCAGCGGGCGCCGGCGCGGCCTCGCTCATCAAGTCCGACAACGGCAGCGTGGCCGTGGTCGCCAACAGCAACGGCTCGCTGGGCACCGTCGGCATCAGCGGCAACGAAGCGATGGGCCGCATCCTCGCGGGCGGCGTGCGCGACATGGCCGATTGGGTCAACAAGCTCTACGGCCAGGCCTTCGCGGCGGTCTACGTGCAGCCTGGCGCCAAGGTGGCCGTGCATCTGGAGCAACCACTCGACATCGACTACGACGCCAAGGGGCGTCGGGTCCACCACCGCACCGGAGAAGCCCATGCCTCGGATCTGGATTGACGCGGCCGCCGTGCTGCTGGCGGCCACCCTGCTCGGCGGCTGCGCCACCAGCAAGGAGAAGCTGCTGCCACACGGCGACAGCACCATGCTCGACATCTGGCATCAGGAGACCGGCGGCAGCGCGGGCGGCGGCCAGGCCGCGCGGCAACTGCTCGATGCGCGCCAGGGCCTGCGCCGGTCGCTGGCCGATGCCGATGTGCAGGCGGCGCCCGGCGTGCAGGCGCGCTACACCCGCACCGCGCAGAACGAGATTCACCACCAGTTCCACCGCCTGCCGAACCCCGACCTGGTGATGTACGTGTTCCCGCACCTGGCGGGCACCGACCCGGTGCCGGTGCCCGGCTACAGCACGGTGTTCCCGCTCTACCAGCGCGTGCAGTACGCGATGCCGGGCGAGCGCGTGGAGGACTACTGATGGCCTGGTCGCTGCCGTGGTCACGCAAGGGCGACGCATCGCCTGCTGACGCCGTGGATGCGGCCGATGATGCCTGGGCACGGCACGTGACGGCCTTGGCGGCACAGGGTGTCGCCGAGCCGGGCAGTGCGCTCGGCCGGGGCCGGCGCAGACCGGCCACCCAGGCCGACCACGATGCGCTCTATGGCGTCGCGCCGTCGTTCGCGGACTTGCTGCCCTGGGTCGAGTACCTGCCCGACACCAAGTGCATGTTGCTGGAAGACGGCCAGTCGGTGGCGGCCTTCTTCGAGCTGGCGCCGGTCGGCACCGAGGGCCGCGAGATGGCCTGGCTGTGGCAGGCGCGCGATGCGCTGGAGAACGCCCTGCAGGACTCCTTCGACGAGTTGGACGACAACCCCTGGGTGGTGCAGCTCTACGCCCAGGACGAGGCCGACTGGGACAACTATCTGCGCTCCCTGGCGAACTATCTGCAGCCGCGTGCGCAGGGCAGCGCGTTCAGCGACTTCTACCTGCGCTTCTTCGCCCATCACCTGCGGGCCATCGCCAAGCCGGGTGGCCTGTTCGAGGACACCACGGTGACGCGCCTGCCGTGGCGCGGCCAGGTCCGGCGCGTGCGCATGGTGGTCTACCGCCGCACGTCTGCGGCCCCGGCCCCGCGGCGTGGCCAGTCGCCCGAGCAGGCGCTGACCACGATCTGCGACCGCCTCGTCGGCGGGCTGGCCAATGCCGGCATGAAAGCCCGGCGTCTCGGCGCGGCGGACATCCATGCCTGGCTCCTGCGTTGGTTCAACCCGAATCCGACCTTGCTCGGCGCCACTGCCGAAGACCGGGAACGCTTCTACGCGCTGACCCGCTACCCGGAAGAGCGGGAGGAGGGCGAGATCGAACTCGCCAGCGGCACCGACTTCGCGCAGCGCCTGTTCTTCGGCCAGCCACGCTCGGACGTGCCGAACGGCCTGTGGTTCTTCGACGGCATGCCGCATCGGGTGATCGTGATGGATCGCCTGCGCACGCCACCCGTGACGGGCCATCTGACGGGCGAGACGCGCAAGGGCGGCGACGCCATGAACGCGCTGTTCGACCAGATGCCCGAGGACACGGTGATGTGCCTGACGCTGGTCGCCACGCCCCAGGACGTGCTGGAGGCACACCTCAACCACCTCGCCAGGAAGGCCGTCGGCGAGACCCTGGCCTCGGAGCAGACCCGGCAGGACGTGCAGCAGGCGCGCGGCCTGATCGGCAGTGCGCACAAGCTCTACCGCGGCGCGCTGGCGTTCTACCTGCGCGGCCGCGACCTGGCCCAGCTCGATGCGCGCGGCCTGCAGCTCGTCAACGTGATGCTCAACGCCGGCCTGCAGCCGGTGCGCGAGGAAGACGAGGTGGCGCCGCTGAACAGCTATCTGCGCTGGCTGCCGTGCGTGTTCGATCCGGCTGCCGACAAGCGCCAGTGGTACACCCAGCTCATGTTCGCGCAACATGCGGCGAACCTGGCGCCGGTCTGGGGCCGCAGCCAGGGCACGGGGCATCCGGGCATCACGTTCTTCAACCGCGGCGGCGGGCCGATCACCTTCGATCCGTTGAACCGCCTCGACCGGCAGATGAACGCGCATCTGTTCCTGTTCGGCCCCACGGGTTCGGGCAAGAGCGCGACGCTCAACAACATCCTGAATCAGGTGACGGCGATCTATCGGCCGCGCCTGTTCATCGTCGAGGCGGGCAACAGCTTCGGCCTGTTCGGCGACTTCGCCGCACGGCTGGGTCTCACCGTGCATCGGGTGAAGCTCGCGCCCGGCGCGGGCGTCAGTCTGGCTCCGTTCGCCGACGCCTGGCGCCTGGTCGATACGCCGAGCCAGGTACAGACGCTGGACGCTGATGCGCTCGACGAAGACCAGACCGATGCCGGCATGGCCGTGGAAGGCGATGAGCAGCGTGACGTGCTCGGCGAACTGGAGATCACTGCACGGCTGATGATCACCGGCGGCGAGGACAAGGAAGAAGCGCGCATGACGCGCGCCGACCGCAGCCTGATCCGCCAGTGCATCCTCGATGCGGCCCAGCGCTGCGTAGCGGAGAAGCGCACGGTACTGACCCGCGACGTGCGCGAGGCGCTGCGCGAGCGCGCCCGCGACGCCACGCTGCCTGAGATGCGGCGCGCACGGCTGCTGGAGATGGCCGACGCCATGGACATGTTCTGCCAAGGCGTGGACGGCGAGATGTTCGACCGGTCCGGCACGCCGTGGCCCGAGGCGGACATCACCATCGTGGATCTCGCCACCTTCGCGCGCGAGGGCTACAACGCCCAACTCTCGATTGCCTACATCTCGCTCATCAACACCGTCAACAACATCGCCGAGCGCGACCAGTTCCTGGGCCGCCCGATCATCAACGTGACGGACGAAGGCCACATCATCACGAAGAACCCGCTGCTCGCGCCCTACGTGGTCAAGATCACCAAGATGTGGCGCAAGCTCGGCGCCTGGTTCTGGCTCGCCACGCAGAACCTGGACGACCTGCCGAAAGCGGCCGAGCCCATGCTCAACATGATCGAGTGGTGGATCTGCCTGTCGATGCCGCCCGATGAAGTCGAGAAGATCGCGCGCTTCCGCGAACTCAACGCTTCGCAGAAGGCGCTGATGCTCTCGGCCCGCAAGGAGGCCGGCAAGTTCAGCGAGGGCGTCATCCTGTCCAAGTCGATGGAAGTGCTGTTCCGCGCCGTGCCGCCCAGCCTCTACCTGGCGATGGCGATGACCGAGCCCGAAGAGAAGGCCGAACGCTTCCAGTTGATGCAGCAGCACGGCATCAGCGAGCTGGACGCCGCCTTCCGCGTGGCCGAGAAGATCGACCGTGCGCGGGGCATCGAACCGCTGGCGCTGGATACGTTGGCCTGACGGGAGCGACACGATGCGCCTGCCCTCATTCGCCCGCCGTCATCCCTGGATCGGTCTGCTGATCGTGGTGACGATTGCGGTTGCCTGGTGGATGCTGCTGCGCGCGCCGCATCCGGCAACCGAGTCCATGCCCCTGGCCGCCGCCGGGTCCGAGGCGCCGAAACCGGCTGGCCCGCCCTGGCTGTATGGCCGTGCCGATGCGCGCTTCACGGTGGTCGGCTACGCCGACCTGGAGTGTCCGTACTGCCGGGCCTACTTCCCCGAACTCAAGCGCTGGATCGACGCCCATCCCGAGGTGAACTGGCAGTGGCACCACCTGCCGCTGTCCATGCACGAGCCGGCCGCGACCGCCGGGGCACGCCTGGCCGAGTGCGCGGGCGAGACGGGCGGACATGCCACGTTCTGGCAGGCCGTGGCGTGGCTCTATGCGCACACGCGCGGCGACGGCCAGGGCCTGCCGGACGGTCTGCGCTATCCCGACCTCACGCCAGCCATGCAGGGTTGTCTCGACAGCGATCGCCCCGATGCGGTCATCCGTGCTCAGGCGGCGGAAGCCGCACAGCAGGGCCTCGCGGCCACGCCGGCCCTGCAACTGCGCGACCGCGAGTCCGGCAAGACCCTCCTGCTGCACGGCCCCGTCGAAGGCGACGCCTTGCTGTCGGCCATCGACCTGCTTGCCGCCGGCAGCACGACCGCGGCCGAACCCGCCCATTCCCCAGACATGCCCGCCGGCGTCGCCGGTGACATGCCCAGGTAGCCATCGATCTTCAAGGCTGCGGCGCGGCTCGTCCGCGTTGATCGAAACCCGTTCGCATCGCATCCCTTGACGCGAACAGCCACCGCATCCGCGGTGGTGGATGCCCGCTCGTCACCTGTTCCATCCCCATCGTCCCCCGGAGGGTTTGCCCTCCTGGGGCAGGCGCCCTCCGATCTCATCCATTGGAGGTTCGCCATGTCTCTTGCCATCGCCGACTCCCGCCCGGAGTCGCTCACCCTGATCGCCGCCCAGCACGAAGACTGGATCATCCAGCAGGCCATCACCCTGCTGGAGAACCGCGTGTTCAAGGCCGGTCCGGCGCTGGGCAGTCCCGCCGCCGTGCGCGACTACCTGCGCCTGAAACTGGTCGCGGAGCCGAACGAAATCTTCGCCGTCGTGTTTCTCGACAACCAGCACCAGGTGCTCGCCTTCGAGCCGCTGTTCCAGGGCACGGTCGACCAGACTTCGGTGTATCCGAGGGTGGTGGTCCAGCGTGCGCTGGCGCTCAACGCTTCGGCGCTGATCCTGGCGCATCAGCATCCCTCGGGGAACACCGAGCCCTCGGCCGCTGATCGTGCGATCACCGAGCGGCTGAAGAGCGCCCTGGCCACCGTCGATGTCCGGGTACTGGATCACTTCATCGTCGGCAAGGGCAGCCCGTACTCGTTCGCCGAAGCCGGCTTGTTGTAGCACCACCCCACGCGCATTCCTTTCATCACCACGGGAGCCCTTGGCTCCCGTTTCTTTTCGCCGGTGCGCAGGAAATCGGGACTGACCGGTTTCGGTTTCTTTGTCGTCCCCTGATCTGCGTTGCGCTCGACTACGAGTCTGCATCGACTCCGCGGAGGCGCGACATGCCGGTTCATTCCCTTGATCTTCCTGCCGTCTCGCGGTGCCCCCTGGCCGCGAGGGTGGCCGCTGGACTGTGCGCCGCGCTGCTCGGTCCCATCGCGGCGGCCGCCGATGTGCTCGTCATCACCGACAGCCGTCATCCGGTGCAGGCTCCGGCCGGCGTGCGGGTCATCGAGCTGGACCAGGCCACGCGCATCGAGGTCGAACTCGCCGCGCACCTGCCGGCCGACCCGCAACAGGCCGCAGCGGTGGTGCGGCAGCGGTTGCATGACGGCGGCGAGGCGCTGCAGCGCCGCATCGGCCATGCCTACCAAGGTGTCGCGGATGCCTGGGGACTGGGCATCGCCAAGATTCCCGCCGTCGTGGTCGATCGACGCTACGTGGTCTACGGCGAGCCCGACGTGCCCCGCGCCGTCGCGCGCATCAAGGCCTACCGGAGCACGCAGCCATGAGCCTCCTGCTGGCACGCCGGCGCCTGCGCGCCACCGCCGCCTCGCTGCTGCTGGGCGCGGCCACGTCGACGTTCGCCCTGGACACCGCCACCATCGTCTCGTCGGCGCTGTCCCCCGACTGCCTCGAATACCGCGTGGTCGGAATCTGCTACTGGCTGTACTGCACGCCCTTCGGCTGCTCGGTTCGCACTTCCGTCAAGGTGCGCCACTACGTCCCCGATGCGGTGGTGTCGAGCTACTCGAACACCGGCGAGAACCCGTGGCTGGAAGTCAGGGCGATGAGCATGCCCAACCCGACCGCCAAGGCTGGCGGTGACGGCACGACCAATCACGACAACGAGAACAACCTCGCCAAGTTCAAGAACGCCGATGTCATCGGCCATCCGGCCGGGATGGTGTTCAGCCAGTTCGCCAGCGCCTCCGGCTACACCTGCGAAGGCGCGGGCACGGCCTTCATGCCGTATCTGCTGAGCACGCTCGACACGATCGCTTGGCGCTACAACATCCCGGAAGCGTTCTACCCCGAAGCGCTCATCCCCGGCCGGCGCGAAATCGGTACGCGCACCGGCCTGAACCTCTGGGGCAACGTGTATCCCCGCGGTGGCTTCCTACACCAGACCGACGACCACAAGAGCGGCGCCGTGGTCGCGCAGCGCGCGGGCGATATCGTGACGCGCCGCAACCAGATTCACGTGTACCAGCCGCTGCTGGCCAACGCCCGCGACGGCTACTGGCCGGCCGGCGCGCTGATGGAGACCGACGCCTCGACGGGCAAGTGGCAGGAGCTGACGCCCGCGCTCTCGAACAGTTGCGTGGTCTTCCCGCACAGCCGCACTCGCGTGCAGGCCCAGCAGGGCGACTACGCCTGGGCCTTGTGGCGGCCGTACTCCTGCTGCCGGCGCCGTGGCCAGGTCTTCCTCGGCAGCGTCGATTTCATGTGAGGAACCCACGATGAACGCCTCCCTCCCTGACTTCCTGCGCCGCGCGAAATTGCCCCTGCGGGCCACGCTGCTCGTGGCGGCCATAACGCTGGTCGTCGGCGTCGCCTGGGCGCAGACGCGCATCGACCCCAATGGCGTGAACGTCAGCGGCAGCGTGATCGGCGACGACGTGCTCTACAGCATCGGCGGCGGCCGGGCCGTGTCGATGGGTGGTGCCGGCAACATGCAGAGCATCGGCGTCGGCGTCGGCTGGAACAGCAACCTGATCTGCGGCGACATGAGCATCACCACGACGCTGCAGAACCAGCTCAACGGCATCACCAACGGCTTCCAGACGATCATGAGCAACGTGATCCAGAACGCCACCGGCGCCGTGGCCTCGCTGCCAGCCCTGATCATCCAGCGCGCCGACCCGGGGCTCTACAACCTGCTGACCAACGGCATCCTCCAGGCGCGCCTGGACTTCGACCGCTCGAAGATGACCTGCCGGGCCATCGCCAATCGGATGGCGGACATGGCCGGCGGCCAAGCCGGCTGGGACCAGCTCGCCGAGGGGATGGCGCTGCGGGATGCGGTCAGCAGCACCGACGCCGTCTCCGCCGTCGAGCAGGCCGAGTCCAACAAAGGGAACAACGGCGTGCCCTGGGTCGGCGGCGGCAACGCGGGCGGCTCCGGCCAGAGTTCGATCAAGGTGGTCGGCGACGTGACGCGCGCGGGCTACAACCTGCTCAACGGGCGCAACGCCACCGATACCTCGTCGATCGCGCGCAGCGCCTGCGGCAACCGCCTGACCTGCCAAACCTGGTCCTCGCCCCAGGCGGCCGCCGACTGGGCGACCCGCGTGTTGGGCGAACGCGAGCAACGCACCTGCGAAAACTGCACGAAGACCCAGACCACGCCTGGCGTCGGGCTCACGCCAATGATCCAGGAAGAGTACGAGACCAAGCTGCAGGCGCTGCAGGAACTGGTGACGGGGGCCCGGCCGACGACGTTGGCCAATCTCGACGCAGCCGGCAGCAGCTCGCTGCCGATCACCCGCGGCGTGATCGAGGCCCTGCGTGACGAACCCGACCAGGACGTGCTGGGCCGGCGCCTCGCGTCCGAGGCTGCGCTGTCCAGCGTGCTGGAGAAGGCCCTGCTGCTGCAACGCACGTTGCTGACCGGCAAGAAGGAGCCGAACGTCGCTGCCAACGAGCTGGCCGTGCAGGCGGTCGACCAGGAGAACAGCGCGCTGGAGCAGGAGATCAACAACCTCAAGACCGAGCTGGAACTGCGGCGCACGCTGGCCGGCAACTCGGCGATGGCGATCATCCAGCGCCACAGCACCCGCGCTGCCGGCTCGCGCGGCGTCTTCGAGGGCGACACCACGCGCGACCGTCTGCGGGAAATCCAGAAGCCGCGGAGCGGTACGCCATGAGCCGGCTGGCCTGGCTGCGGCTGCCATGGCTGTTCAACCGCCGCGTCGGCGTGGCGCTGCTGTGGACCTTGCTGGTGGTCGCTGCCGCGGTGGCGGTGAACATCGCCGGCATCCACGTGGTCGGCGGCGTCGAGGGCTGGCAGCACTGGCTGCAGGCGCACGCCGGCCACTTCTTCGTGTGGCGGCTGTGCCTCTACGGAGCGACGGCCTACGGCTGGTGGTGGATGCGCCGGCGCCTGCTGCGGCGGGAGCCGTCCCGCGAGACACATCAGCGCCTGCTGCGCACGGAGATCGCAGCCGTGATCGCCGTGGTCGCGCTGGAAGCCAGCCAACTGTTGCGGCACGGCTGAGACCGGGAGGCAGGCATGACGCTCTACACGACGGACTACCTGGAGTATTACCTGACCCTGGTGGCTTGGGTGGTCAACAACGGCATCTGGAGCATTTTCGTGGCCAGTGGCGTGTTCGCGCTGCCGTTCATGGCCATCGTGATCCAGGAGTGGCTCAAGGCCCGCGGCGAAGGCGCGGACGAGGGCAACAAGGGCGTGCTGTCGTCGATGCGCATCGAGAACCGGGTGTGGGTGGCGATCGTGGTCATCATGTTCGCCGGCATCCCGTTCATCCCGGTGGATCTCGCCACGATCAAGTTCGACACCACGCGCTCCGCGCAATGCCAGGTCAACGTCCCACTGCCCAACGACACGGGCTGGTCCAACGTCTACACGGCGCTCAACGACCAGAGCGCGCTGGTGCCGGTGTGGTGGTTCTTCATGCACGCGCTGTCGAAAGCCGTGACGGGCTCCGCGGTGGCAGCGATTCCCTGCGGCACGGACCTGCGTCAGATTCGCATGGATGTGGATGCCACGCGCATCGACGATCCGGTGCTGGCACAGGAGGTCGCCGACTTCACGCACGACTGCTACGGGCCGTCGCGCGCCAAGCTGTTCATGAACCGGCCGACGCTCTCCGACGAGCAGATGAACGACGTCACCTGGATCGGGTCGAGTTACTTCCTCGACACGCCCGGCTTCTATGACACCTATCGCGCCAAGACCCCACGCACGGCCTGGCCCTACGACGCGACCCGCGATGCGGGTCTGGCACAGGTGGACAGCGGCGGCGGCTATCCATCCTGCCGGCAGTGGTGGGCCGATGGCGGCCAGGGACTGCGCAGCCGGCTGCTGGCACAGGTCGACCCGGACCTGCTGACTCGCATCGGGCGCTGGGTGGGCTTCCTGTCGCAGAGCGAGGTCAATGACTCGGTGATCCGCGCCGTGGTCTCGCCGAGGCAGCAGAAGATGAACCAGGGCGCCGTCTACACCGACTACGGCGGCCAGATCGACAAGACGCTGCCGAACATCGTCACGCGCGGCGCGAGCGACCTGGGTCTGACCGTCGGCTCGCTGGGCTTCTTTCCGGCGATGGACGTGGTGCGCCAGGCGCTGCCGATGGTGCTGACGATGCTCAAAATGGCGCTCGTCATCTGCATCCCACTGGTGCTGCTGATCGGCACCTACGACCTGAAGACGGTGGTGACGGTGAGCTGCGTCCAGTTCGCGCTGTTCTTCGTGGACTTCTGGTTCCAGCTCGCGCGCTGGATCGACAGCACGATCCTCGATGCCCTCTATGGCTGGGGATTCGGGGCAAATCGGCCGCACACCAACTTCGATCCCCTGATCGGCCTGAACAACGCCTTCGGGGACATGCTGCTGAACTTCGTCATGGCGACAATGTTCCTCGTACTGCCGAGCTTGTGGGTTACCGCACTGGGCTGGGTAGGTGTTCGTGCTGGCGGCATGCTTCAAGGTTTGGCAAACGGGACCAGGGACGCAGGGCAAGCAGGTGGCAAGGGATCGAATCTATTGATCAGCGCTGCCAAAAAGTAGCTTGCCGTACATCAGTCGTCTTCAAACCGCGGGTCTGGATCGTCGTTGTGCATCGTTGGGTGATAGAACAGACCTTCGCGGTGATCGCGCTCCTCTGCCTTGCGACCGAGAAAATCGGAATCGCTTTCCGTGTTGTCTTGCCTTGCGATCCAAGCCGCAGCCAAGATGCCCCCAATCAGCAACGCCAGCCAGAACGCGACGTAGAGCAGTATCCCGAGCGCCGTGAGCTTGAGTACCGCGAGAACGACCTTGGCAACGTTCGGCGTCCATCCTTGAGCCACCAGCCATCCATTCGCCCGGCGATCCAAACCCACGCAACCTCGCCATGCCCGACCCAACATCCGGCCCAGGCGTTCCGCGAAAGTTGTCTGTACAACGGGTTTCATGATGACTACCAGGGTTATGCCAAAAGGGCTCGAAGGTTGCCGCGAATGACGTCCGCCATTTCGGCCGCTTGCATACCGCGCAACCGGCCTAGAGCTTCCACCACGATTGCCACATCGACCGGTTGCGAGGGTCGCTCGCCGGTGCGGGTGAAGGGCCCATCTGTCTCAGTCAGTATCCGATCCAAGGGGATGGTCTGAACCATCGCGGCGTGTCTCTCCTTGTCCAGCATTCCCGCATTGATCGAGAAGTAGCAACCCAGTTCCAACGCTCGCTTCGCGTCGCTTTGCGTTCCCGTGAACCAGTGAAGAACGATCTTGCCACGTTCCGGCGGCAGATGCGCCTCGACAAGATCGAGCACCGCCTTGGCCGACCTAATGCTGTGGGTCGTGATGATCTTGCCACCCGCCTCAGCGCAACGTTGCAACACGTGCTGAAACACGCGCTTCTGGGCATCGAGCGACTTGAAGAACCGAGGACCGGCGTCCAACCCGACCTCGCCGACATAGCGAGTCTCTGAAAGATACCGGTCCCATAGCTCGATTTCGTTCTCGCGCTCTGCGACCAACTGGGGGTGCAGCCCGAGCGCCGCTCGAACATGCTTCGTGCACTGTGCGAGTTCGTGATTGCGAGGCCAGGCGCGAGGTGTCGTCGTCACCGCAAGCGTGAACACCCCGGCCGCGTCCGCGTTCCGAACAGCCACGGCATGGTCCGGATAAAGGTCCAAGTGGCAGTGAAAGTCCACGAGACCGGTTGTTGCGATCATGCGCGCATCCTAGTCAACTCGGCCGCGCCTCGACGCCATCGATGAGCCGGGCGACTTCATCAAGGCCGCGCCGGTAGACATCGGCGAGTTCATCGAGGTGCGCGGCTTCGTCAGCAAGCGAGCCGGGTTTATGGATCAAGAGGTTCGCAAGCTCCGGTCGCCCTTTCAAGCGCTCGATTGCGTACTGAAACGACCTGACCTGCTTTCCGGGCGACTCGCGCGTGTCCAGTGGCTGCGCGCGGAGGTCCGGCACGGTGTACGTAGTCGCATCGTTTCCGTTACCCCATGCCGCCATCAGCGCCGCACGGCGAATCAGGCACGGCAAGCAATACCCGCAGTGCTCGATTCCGAGTCCCTGCCACCGACCCTTGGTGGGGGAGGAACACGACAGAGAGTCCGTCGCCAACTTCTTCAAGAGTGCTGGGTTGCGACAGCCCGCGGCCATCTCCCCTTTCGTTTTGTCCCAATAGGGGTTCAGGATCTCCCCGTCTATGCCGAGTGCGCCGAGCAGGTCGTTCCACCTTGCCATGTAGTACGGGTGCGTCGTGCGGGTACTGTTCGAGCCCAGCCGCAGTGGGTCCAGAGGCACATTCAGAGCGATCAGCCCGTTCTCGGGAACCCGCAGCGTGAAGCGTCGTCCCAGTCCAGTACCAGCGAACACCCCGAGCGCGAGGAACAGGAACGATCTTCCCCGCGTGCTGTTCTCCGAGCCGACTCCTTCCACGAGGCCATCGTCGAAGGTCATTCCGACGCGTAGCCGCTCGAAGGATGACCTGTCGTAGTGCTTCTTCAAGCCCGTAAGCAACTTGCCCTGCGCGTCGCTGGTGGCGCCTTCACCGAAGTGACTGACCAGCAATGGGGTCGCGCCGTCCTCCAAGAGGTCTATGGCGCCGATAAGGCTGTCAAGCCCGCCCGAAAAGAGGCTCAGGGAGTCGAAGGGTGGACAGATAAGACTCGGGGGCGCCTCCTCAGCGATCGTCGCGAACCGAGCCGGACGCGCCCTGAACCCGATCGTCCATTGATCTCCCGTCAAGAAATCCAGCGACTTCTTCAGCGTCGCTGTCGCAGTTCCCCAACGAACCGGATCACTGACCGGAACAACCAGACGAATCTCGCGCGTCCAGGAGTCTTGCGATTGCTCAGCTCGCGAGATGCGCGTGTCCGCGGCATGCACGTGAGCAGCCAGCACTAGCAGGTCGACGCCAATCTCCGAGGGAAAAACGCCGATCTTCTTCAAGCTGGTTAGCGCACCACCGATGCCATGGTCCAGGGACTTCTCGCCGGCGACGAGCTGCAAGTAGGTCCTCTGTTCATCCACACCGACCGGAACGTCAACGTGGTCATCGGGACCGAAGCGCCCCGCCAAGAGTTGTCGCTTCATTGGTTGGCCTCCGCATCCCCCAGGGTCTGCAGGATCGCAAACGCGGACTCGTACACGGTGTCCACGAAGGTTTGAATCCGTTCGGGCGTGAGATTCGGTGACTCCGCCCGGGCCCGGGTCAGCGCGTCGCTCACCCCGCCCCGAATGAAGTCGCGCAACTGCTGTTCGACGCGGTGTGCCGATTGGGCGTCCACTGGCATGGTCACGGCCTTGGTGCCGATGTCATTGCAGATCCGCGCTTCGATCGCATGCGTGGCGTACAGCTCGAAGACCGTTTGCATCTGATCCGGCGTGAAGGTGGTCAGGTCAGTCAACCCTTCGCTGGCCAGTTCAACGACGGTTTCGATGTAAGCCTCACGGGCGATGCCTTCATCGACGGTGCCTGCGCCTGGGCAGATGTAGTCGGCCAGGCCCACGAAAATCTCGGTGATCGGGCGACCTGCCAGGGACTCCAAGTCGAGCGCGCGCAAGGCCTCGCGCACCCCCCGCGCCTGCGCGTCAACCAGGAAGCCGAGAAGGCGCGCGCCGGCACTGCGAGAGGCTCCCATTCGCTGGGCTGCCTGCCCGGCACCGCCGGCGGATGTGGAGACGTATCTTGAGACGGCTCGGCCAAGGTTGGCCCTGTCAGTGCCACCGGAACCAGCAAATCGCGTGAAGCAATTGCGGGCGCCGGAGAAACGCTGCGGGTCTGCCGTTCTTGGAATGGGCAGGCGATTTGGCGGCACAGGCGGCGCGCCGCCGTCGGCCGGCGGCTGGCCGTCCGGCCCAGCTCCCGTGCCTGCGGGAGCAGCGGGAGCCTCACCGCCATCAGCGCCGCCGAGCCATGACGGAACAAGCGGAGTACCGCCGCCAGGGCCACCGTAAGCCGTCGAAGTCCCCATCAGCGTCCTCCCTTTACGTCCTTGAGGGCCGCTTCGGCGCTTGCTTTGAGGCCGGGGTTATTGGCGACCTTGCTCCACTCGCCCAGCAGCTTTGTCAGACGAGTGGCGCATTCGGCATCTTTGATGACACCCTGCCAGCCACTGACAGTCCATGGGCCACACTTGCCACTTGGCAATGCTTCCAAAAAATCCATCAACCGGCCCTGCAAGCCAGGTTGCGCCTTCACGAGGACGACAAGCCCATCAACACCCGCTGGCTTGGTGTCGAAGGTGCCCGTGCTCATGATCTTGGTGCGCACGGCCTCGAACACCTTCTCCGCTTCGGGCTGCACGAGCTGCTTCAACTCGGCCTCGTAGCCCTGGACGGTCATCTTGCCGCCGAACAGCTTCTCCACCACGCCGGCCAAGTGACCCAGCACGGACACCGGGCCGAAGTAGTCCTTCTTGTCCTTCGTCACGAACAAGTAGGGGCGTAGATCGAGACCCGAGAGTTTGGGTGACAGGCGCGCCCAGTCGCATACCGTCTCTGACGACCGCCATTCAGCCAATACGGCGTTGTCAAGCGCGGGCCCTGGCTCGCCGGCTCTCTGTCCCTTCCGCTCGCCGGCCTGCGATTCCTTACCGTCGGCCGTCGCCAGCCCCTTTTCAAGCGTATCGAGGTCCTCGCATAGCCCCTGCGGGTGGACCGCGGCGACAAACGCGATCTGCTCGAACAGCCTCGGGATGAAGCGCTCAGCGAGCATGAGCTTCGCGAGCACGGGCAGTTTGATATCGTCCCCGAATCCGCGCGCGGCCGCAGTACGCTCACGCAGCAGCAGCGTGTTGAGGAAGCGTTTGATCTGACGCGGGTTGCCCTTCGTACCGCTCGCCAGGATGGGGCCAATCTGGTCACTGAGGGCAAGCGCGTTGTTCGCCTTCTCGGCTTGCTTGCTGAGCGCCGTCTTGACGGTCGCCGCATCCAAACCGCCACTGGTCCAAGGACGCTTCAGCTTCTCACGCGCCACGCCAATCAAGTTCGCATAGTCTGCGTCGTTTTCACCGATTTCGGCGCCGGCCAGCAGCAGCGTGACGTAAATCCGTGTCTCGGTCTCGCCCAGCGCCGGGATACGGAATGGGACCTGGATGAGCTTTTCGAGGTAGTTGCGTGCGTAGTCCCGCGGTCCGGTGCTGTCCGGCAGATCGGGAAAGTGCTTGCGCACCGCATACTCGATCATCGCCTCGTCGGCCGCGACGACGAACGCCGTCCGGGCGGTGAACACGAACAACCGGATCGCTTCGAGCGTTTCGATGGCGGTGTCTGGCAAGCAGCGATCGAGGTCATCGATCAGGACGATGAGCTGTTTGATCCCCGCGTCCTTCAGGAGCTGGTCGAAGGCCTTGCGGAACGCTTCCACTTCCTCGGGCACATTCTTTGTTTCGCCCGGCTTCAGCACGGCCTTCACCTCGTCGATCGCCGTCGAGAGGTTTTCTTTCGTGGCGAGCTTGGCAGGATCCGCTATCACCGCTTCGAGCGAGCCGACGATAGCTCCGATTTGATCGGGTGTCGGAATGCCTGTGAACGCGGTCAGGGCGAGGCCGCCGGCTCTCTTCGCCACCTTCAGCCAGTCGATGCGCCGGAAGACATCCTTGACCGCGGCCGCGGCCTTGTTCAGGGCCGGACGCTTCTCGACCAAGCCCGTGACGATCCCCTCGATCAGGGCGATCTTGGCATCCTCGAAGCCTTGAAAGCGCCATCCGTTGAACTTGAGGCACAGGACTTCGTCCTTGTCGGCGAACCCCGCCTCGATCATTTCGAGCACGCTGGACTTGCCCGCACCCCAGTCGCCATGCACGCCGATCGTCACCGGATGGTCGGGCCTGGCGCGAAGCAACTCGATGATCGTGGTCGCGATGGCCTCGTTGTTCAGCAGGTCGACCCGGGTTTCGTTGTCGGTCAGAATCATCGGCGTTGATCTCCCCCTGGCAGTTCGTTTGGCAAGTTCAAGAGTACGGAGCGGATAGCTGCGGACACCGCATCACGCGGCCCATCCAGCCTGAGACCGAGGGTCAATTCAACTTGCACGCCAACACCGCGCCGTCCCCGATTGCAGATGTTGTTCGGATCGGTTGCCGGGAACGAGTGCCCCTTCAGATCGACTTCCACACCAAGCCGAGCAATGGCTTGTCCGATGGATATCTTCAATGGGTCGTCAAGGCCGCCCATCAGGACGCGCTGTGCCTTGCCGCCGCAGCCGTGGATCGCGACCACGTGGTCGCAGGCGGATAGCAGTGCCAGGCAGCGCGGTTCATCAAATTTGTGGCTGGTCAGATGAAGTGCAGCGTAGTTGCCAGCCTGACGAATTCCTTCGAACAGATAGAGATTGATGTCCGTGCCAGCGACGGCTCGCGCGATGTCCGACGTGAACTGCTCAATACCTCCGCCATGCGGTGCGATGACGGCGATGGATGATCCGGCGAACGGGCGTACATGCACCCTGTAGTCCGTTCCTTCGGCTTGCGCGCTGGCCAAGTCGGCATAGCTGCCATATCCATCGGCAAGGCTACTCATCGCGCCCCTCGACTGGGAGCGCCGGCCCTTGGAGCGATGCCAGCAAGATTGCGCACAGCGGCTCAGGCATCAGGCCCCCGTTCGAAGAAGTTGCGGCTGGCCGAGCCGGGTTGGCTTGGGTCGCAGGATGATTAGATTGTGCATTAAAAATCAAACCTCATGCTACTTTCTCTGCGCGCTCTTGCGATAGCTCTAGGGGCTGATTTGATTCCGTGCTATCTTTATAACATGGATGGAAATTCTAGGCACCAGATAATCAAGCGGCTGCAGGCGGGACTCCCCCGCGGGGCGCCGTTCGACCTTGCCACCCTGAGCCAGTTTGGGGTGTCGCCCCAGCTCGCCGCCCACTATGCCGACGGCGGGTGGCTCGTGCGCCTGGCCCATGGCGTCTATGCCTTCCCGAACGATGCGTTCGGGGTCTACGGTGCGCTGAAGTTCCTGCAACAGCGCGTGCCCGGCCTGCACGTCGGCGGCAAGAGCGCCCTGGCCCTGCAGGGGGTGCGGCACAACCTGGGCAGCCGGGAGGCGCTGGTGCTGTGGGGCGACGGTCGCTTTGCGTTGCCGGTCTGGTTCACTTCGCGCTTTCCGGCCCGCTACGTCCACGCCCGCCTGTTCGACTGGCCGGATACGGTGCTGGCCGGCAAGACCCTGACCACGCCGCCTGGCCTGCCCGAGGATCTGCGGGTGGCTGCCTCCGAGCGTGCCGTTCTGGAGTTGCTGTACGAAGCCGGCGTCAAGCAGAGCCTCGAAGAGGCCCGCAACATCTTTGATGGACTGCGTTCCCCCCGCAAGGATTTGCTCGGACAACTGCTGTCCTGCTGCACCAGCGTGAAGGCCGTGCGCCTGTTCCTCACCTGGGCGCGCGAGACCAGCCTCGTGGATGTCGATGCCCTGCTGGAGCAGTACCCGGTTCGCACCGGCAGCAACACGCGCTGGATGAGCCGGCTCGATGACGGAACCCTGCTGAGCCTGAAACCTCATGGATAAGACCTACGCGGACACCGTTCGCCTGCTGCTGGCCGTCGCGCCCGACGTGTTCGCCAACGACATCTTCGCCATGAAGGGCGGCACGGCCATCAACCTCTTCGTGCGGGACATGCCGCGCCTTTCGGTGGACATCGACGTGGTGTACCTCCCGTGGCAGACGCCGCGCGACGAAGCGCTGCAAGCCATCAACCAGGAGCTGGCCGCCATCGCCACGCGCGTTGCGCCACTGGGCGTGCAGACACGCCTGGTTCGCGCCAAGGACCTGGGAGACACCAAGCTGATCGTCGAGAACGATGCCAACCAGGTGAAGATCGAGGTCAATGTCGTGTTCCGCGGCAGCGTGCTGCCCGTCGAGCGGCGGCCGCTGAGCGCCAAGACCAGCGATCTGTTCGGCGTCGAGTTCGAGCTGCCGGTTCTGGCACCGGACGAGCTGTACGCCAGCAAGCTGGTGGCCGCGCTGGATCGACAGCACCCCCGCGACCTGTTCGACGTGTGGCAGCTCTACGAATCGGGCGACATCAGCGACGGCATGGTCGAGTGCTTCGTGATCTATTTGGCGGGCCACAACCGGCCGCCTCACGAAGTGCTGTTCGGCAACGACAAGGACATCGCCGGCGAGTACGAGCGGGCCTTTGTCGGCATGACCGAAGTGGACTGCTCCCTGGAGACACTGCTCGACGCTCGCGCCAGGCTGCGGCGCGAGTTGCCACAGCGACTGAGCACCGCGCACAAGCAGTTTCTGAGCGGGCTGGTGCGCGCAGAGCCGGACTGGTCGCTGGTGCAATGCCAGCACGCCGCTCAACTGCCGGCACTGCGCTGGAAGCTCGCCAATCTCGAAACCTTCCGCAAGCGCCGTCCCGACGACTTCGCAGCGCAATCCGCCGCCCTCGACACCGGCTTGGGCCAGAGCTGACGAACGTCCCGCAGCGCCCCACTTGCCGGGATTGCCCCATACCGTATTCATCGTGGCACCCGCGCAGCTGCGGCCCTATACCCAAAGGCTTCCGACAAAGGCCAAAGGGCTGGGAAGGGGCAAAGGAAGGGCGCCAAGGGGAAAGGCCCTATCCTGAAAAGGCCAAAAGGCGCCCCGAGCAGCCCGTCATCCGGGGTTCGCCATGCTCTCGCTGTTCCAGCGCAAACGGGTGCCACCCACCGCCGGCACACCGCCCACATCAGCCATCGAAATTCCGAAAGGGTTGGCGCGGCCGGAGTCGGCCGCATCGCTGCTGGCCACGCCGCGTCGGCAGAAACTGCTGGAACACATCTGGCAGCGCACATCGCTCTCGCGCCGGCAGTTCGCCACGCTCTACCTCGCCCCACTGGAGCGCTACGCCGAGTTGGTCCAGCAGTTCCCGGCCTCCGAGAACCACCACCACGCCTATCCGGGCGGCATGCTGGACCACGGCCTGGAGATCGTCGCCTATGCGCTGAAATTGCGGCAGTCATACCTGCTGCCTGCGGGCGTCACGCCGGAGGCACAAGCGGCCCAGGCCGAAGCCTGGACTGCAGGCACGGCCTACGCGGCCCTGCTGCACGACATCGGCAAGATTGCGGTCGATCTTCACGTCGAGCATGCCGACGGCAGCGTCTGGCATCCCTGGCACGGTCCGCTGCGAAAGCCCTACCGTTTCCGTTACCGAAAGGAGCGCGAGTACCGCCTGCACAGCGCCGCCACCGGGCTGCTCTACGCGCGCCTTCTCGATCGGGACATCTTCGACTGGCTCAGCGGCTATCCCGACCTCTGGGCCGCGCTGCTGTACGTGCTGGCCGGCCAGTACGAGCATGCCGGCACGCTCGGCGAGCTGGTCGTGCAGGCCGACCAGGCATCGGTCGCCCAGGAACTCGGCGGCGATCCCAGCAAGGCGCTGGCGGCGCCCAAGCATGCGCTGCAACGCAAATTGCTCGACGGCTTGCGCTACCTGCTCAAGGAAGAATTCAAGTTGAACCAGGCCGGCCCGGCGGACGGTTGGCTGACCCAGGACGCCTTGTGGCTGGTGAGCAAGACCGTCTCCGACAAGCTGCGCGCCCATCTGCTGTCGCAGGGCATCGACGGCATCCCGGCGAGCAACACGGCGGTGTTCAACGTGCTGCAGGATCACGGCATCGTGCAACCGACGCCGGATGGCAAGGCGATCTGGAAGGCTACCGTCACCAGCGACGCCGGCTGGTCGCACGCCTTCACCTTCCTGAAACTCTCGCCGGCGATGATCTGGGATGCCGCCGACCGGCCGGCGCCGTTCGCAGGCCGTGTGCAGGTCGAAGAGGAACAGGCGGAGCCGCAGGCGCCGGCGGTGGCCGATGGGCCGCGCGCGGAAGGCATCGAAGCTGCATCCGCGAGCACGGCGCCGATCGCATCCACAGCCACGGATACCGGCGTGGCCGCGCTACTCGACCTGCTGGGCGACACCGCTCCACCCACGGCACCGGAGATCCCGAGTTCCCCTGTTGCCGAGCCCGAGCCGGCCCCTTCGACCGTGCCCCCACCGCAGATGGGCCTCGCGCCTTCCCAGGATCGCGCGGAGCCCTCCGGGGCGCACTTCATGGTCTGGCTGCGTCAGAGCATCCAGACGCGCAAGCTCATCATCAACGACGCCAAGGCCCTGGTGCATACCGTCGCCGGTACGACCTACCTCGTCAGCCCCGGCGTGTTCCAGCGCTACGCGCAGGAGTACCTTCAAGTCGCCGCGCTGGCCAAGCAGGAGAAGCTGGAGGGGTGGCAGTGGGTCCAGAAGCGCTTCGAGAAGCTGGGACAGCACCGCAAGCAGCCGAGCGGGCTGAACATCTGGACCTGCGAAGTCACGGGGCCGCGCAAGTCGCGCCGGCTGCACGGCTACCTGCTCGTCAGCCCGGAGGCGCTGTTCCAGGAGACGCCGCCAGACAACCCATACCTGCGGCTCGTCAACGAGGCCGCAAAGCGCGAAGATTCAGCCCTTGGGGGCAAGGACGACGATCAGGCGTAGGCATGCGACCGCTGTGCGGGCCGGCTTCAATCCGCGGATGGGGCCGACTCTGCCAGCTTGGCTTCGGTCAGAGTCATCAAGTGGGCGGAACTGCATTTCAGCGCACGGGCAATCTTGAGGATGAGAGGGAGCGTGGGGACATGCTCGCCGCGCTCGATCTTGCCCATGTGCGACCGTTCGATGCCGGCCATGTGGGCCAGCGTTTCCTGAGCGATGCCCTGGTTGGTTCTTTCTTCCCGCACGGCAGCCCCAAACGCGATGGCTGGTTCCGCTTCGTAGGTAGTGGTGCCGGTGGGGCGGCCCCTTTGGATCGAACGCTTTGGCATTGCCAAGAGCGTCGAACACGGTCACGATTTAAACCACGTTAAACTTAACTCATACAACGGCTTCGAGATCAGTTGCCACGAGTTCACCGCCTGGGGGAGTTGGACGTGGAATCGAGTGACATCACCGCCGAAATTCGCATGGCCGTCCTCGGCGAATGGGTGCCTCCCCAGCTCGCCGACGTGCTCGCCCTGCAGCGTGCCGAAGAGCCGGAGACTCATGCCGTCCTGGCCGGCTGGACAGATCCCGGTCGAGGCGCGGAGATGCCGGACGACGGCTTCGACTTCGCCTTGTCTGCGGTTGCCCGGCAGTGGCCTGGCTGGGTATGCGAACCGCTGTGGCATGACACGCTGGCGGTCGCCGTGGCCAAGCGCTCCCACCTGCTGGCCCACCGTGAAGTGCCGTGCGGGGAAGTGCTCAAGCAGCCCTTGATCTGCTCGCAGTCCACGGCCGATGAACCATGGCGCATGACCGTGCAGCGCGTGTTCGAGAACGCGCTGCAGGAGCGGGAGCAAACGGTGGAGACATTCGATGTGGTGATGACGCTGGTTGCCGCCGGGTACGGGATCACCATTGCGCCCGCCGCGAGACTGGCGAGCTACCTACGCCGAGGCATCGCCATGCGGCCGCTGGCCGGCGCACCAACGATCGTGATGGCTTATCTGCTCCGCCGCAACGCTTCCTTGTCGGACACCCAGGCAAGATTCGCCCGCCGCGCGCGCTTGGTGTCCTGACAGACGCGCGGGGATCGCGGTTTCGCCACGATCCTGCATTCCTGCTGCTAGGCGACCCCGACGCGCAGCGGGGTCCATTCGCTTTCCTTCACGGCTGTGCTCACTGCCATGACGAGCTTGTCGAGATTGCTGGCCGTCACGCCTTCCAGTGCCGAACGCCCCCGCAGCATCGAGCGCGGTTGCAGCAGTGCATGGTAGATCTGCCAAGGGTCCGCACCCCTGGTCAGCTTCAGGACGGACTGGATCAGCTCGTGCTTGAGTGGGTCGAGGTGCCAGTCCGGCACCCGCTGGCCGCGGTTGCCCACGTTCAACGCCAGCAAGTTGCCCGCCTTGATCTCGTAGCTGATCCACCTGCGGGACTTGCCCGCCATCTTGGCAAACGCAGCGACGGGAAGGTTGTGCGGCGCTTCGAAGACATCGAACAGTTCCATCCTCTCGCGCTGAATGTCCGAAGGCACCAGCGGCGCGGCCGATCGAGGGGGCGGAACCGCCGGCAGCCGATGTGCGGCGGCAGAAACCAACGGCATGGCGTCACCCGGCTTCGTCACGAGCAGGATTGGCGAAGCGGCAACCGGCGCGGAGGGCGCGCTTGCGGTTTGCTCACTCGGAAACGCGGGCACGCCTTCCAGATGCACGGTGAGCGGCATGCTGGCCGCCTCGACCTGGTTCTGCTCGAAGAGGTCGAGCCGATCGGCCCAGTCCTGCATCATGCGGCGACGCTGCTCCACGTACTCGGCATGGTTGTAGGTCGCGCTGACCTTGTTGGGATCGACATGCGAGAGCTGTGCATCCACCCAGACCTTCGGGTAGCCGATCTCGTTGAGCGCAGTGGACATCGTGCCGCGGATACCGTGTCCGGTCAGGCGCTCCTGATAGCCCATGCGTTTGAGCGCACCATTGAGCGTGTTCTCGCTGATGCGCTTCTTCAAGTCGCTGTCGTGCCGGAACAGGTGGCGCTGGGCCGGCTTGAACTCATCCAGCAGGTGCCGGACGATCTCCATGGCCTGAATCGACAGCGGCACGATGTAGGGCGGGATATCCTTTGGCTGCTGCCGCTTCTTGCGCATATCCAACTGGAGTTGCTTCACGACGTCGGGCGGGATGATCCACAGCCCACGGTCCAGATCAAATTGATCCGGCGTCGCCTGTCGCAGCTCTCCGGTTCGCACGCCGGTCAGCAGCAATAGCCGCAGCCCGAGCTGGGTCTGCCGCCTGCCGCGATAGCTGCGCAGCCGCTGCAACAGCTTCGGCAGCTCGGCCATGCGCAGGAACGGGTTGTGGTTGACGGGTGGCAGCGGCAGCGCCACCACATCGAGATCGGAGGCGGGGTTCTGCTCCAGGCCCGGCACGATCACCAGGGCGTAGCGGAACAGTTGGTTGAACCACGTCCTGACTTTCTCGGCGACGGAGAGCGCCCTGCGCTTCTCGATCTTGGCGATCACCTCCAAGAGGTCGGGACGCTTGATCTCATAGATCGACCGCTTGCCCAAGGCGGGCAGCACATCCTTGTCGAAGATGCGCGGAAGTATCGAGAGGGTCGTCTGCCGGCCTTCCTTGAGGCTGAGCCCGCGATGCTTGAGCCACTTGCGATACACCGCCTCGAAGGTATTTTCGTCGGCGAGCCGGACAGCGGTGCGCTTCTGCTTGCGGTGAACGCGAGGATTG
Source organism: Thauera sp. WH-1 (assembly GCF_047806685.1). Classification (NCBI taxonomy): domain Bacteria; kingdom Pseudomonadati; phylum Pseudomonadota; class Betaproteobacteria; order Rhodocyclales; family Zoogloeaceae; genus Thauera; species Thauera sp. WH-1. The sequence goes on along the minus strand of NZ_JBLQGP010000005.1, from coordinate 94,250 downwards.
GTGCCTTTGGCCAGCAGGGCGCGCGCTTCATCGCGTAGGCTGCGGGCCTCGCGAAGTGTCACCTCCGGGTAGGTGCCGAGCGACATCCGCTTCTGCTTGCCCGCCCAGTAGTAGCGGAAGTGCCAAGTCCTGCCCCCTGCAGCGGTGACGGCCAGGGAGAGGCCATCCAAGTCAGGGAGGGTGTATGCCTTGCCAGTTGCCTTGGCCTGTCGAACGGCCAGGTCTGAGAGTGCCATGCTCTTGCTCCTGAACATGAGTCAGGAACCAGATGCTGGTCACGTCGACCTCGCCCCTCCATCAACAATCCGGAATCAGCCGCGCCCGCAAAAATGGACTTGTTTGTGGACTTAAAAGTCCTGGCTGTAGGCGGATCGCAGTGGACCGCGGCAGAACGTCAAAGAGAGGAAAAGTCCTTGTGTGGCAACGACTTGCAGACTCTCTTGGACTTCTGCGGAAGTCCGCAGAATGATGCGGTGGAGCGGGTGAAGGGAGTCGAACCCTCGTCATCAGCTTGGGAAGCTGAGGTAATAGCCGTTATACGACACCCGCCCGGGGCGGCCGGCAGGAGTGCCGGCGCAAGCAGGCCGCCATTCTAATGGGCGGCCGCACCCGCGCGCAATGCCGAAGCCGCTTCAACCGACCAGCCGCTCCACCGCCTCGCGGATGCGCGCCGGCTCGTCCATCTTGAGAATGCGCTGGACCTTGGGCGCGAGCTCGCCGAGGTCCGAGCGCAGCACCTGCTGCTTGATCTCGAGGATGTTGCCCGGGTGCATCGAGAAGTTGCGCAAGCCCATGCCGAGCAGCAGCGCGGTGTAGGTCAGGTCGCCGGCCATCTCGCCGCACACCGAGACCGGCAGGCCGTAGCGCGCGCCGGTGGCGATGGTGCCGGAGATGAGCTTGAGGACGGCCGGGTGGAGGGGGTCGTACAGGTGCACCACGGCTTCGTCCGAACGGTCGATCGCCAGGGTGTACTGGATGAGGTCGTTGGTGCCGATCGACAGGAAGGCGAGGCGGCGGATGAACATGCCGAGCGACAGCGCGGCGGCGGGGATCTCGATCATGCCGCCGATCTGCACGCCCTCGTCGAACTTGATCTTCTCGGCGCGCAGCTCGGACTTCGCCTTCTCGACCAGGGTCAGGCACTGGTCGATCTCCTGCGCGTGGGCCAGCATCGGTACCATGATCTGCAGCTTGCCGTGCGCCGAGGCTCGCAGCAGGGCGCGCAACTGGGTGAGGAACATCTTCGGCTCGGACAGCGAGTAGCGCACCGCGCGCAGCCCCAGCGCCGGGTTGGGCTCCATGCGCGCGTGGGCGCCGTTGAGCGCCTTGTCGCCGCCGACGTCGAAGGTGCGGATCGTCACCGGCTTGGTCGGCAGGGCCTTGACCACCGCGCGATAGGCCTCGTACTGCTCCTCCTCGTCGGGCAGGGTGTCGCGGCCGATGAAGAGGAACTCGGTGCGATACAGGCCGATGCCGTCGGCGTTGGCATTCTTGACCGCGGGCAGGTCCTTGGGGCCCTCGATGTTGGCGAGCAGGTTGATCGCCTCGCCGTCGAGCGTGGTGGCGCGGGTGTCGCGCAGGCGGTTGAGCTTGGAGCGTTCGATCTCCAGCTCGCTGCGGCGCAGGCGGTATTCCTCGACGATCTCGTCGCCGGGGCCGACGATGATGACGCCGCGCGTGCCGTCGACGATGACGAGCTCGTCGTCCTCGAGCAGGTCGCGCACATGGTGCAGGCCGACCACGGCCGGGATCTTGAGGCTGCGGGCGACGATCGCGGTGTGGCTGGTGGGGCCGCCGACGTCGGTGACGAAGCCGGCGATGTTGTGGTCGCGAAAGCCGATCGTGTCGGCGGGCGACAGATCGTGAGCAACGATGATGGTGCCCAGCCCGTCGCGGCGCTTGGGCGGCAGGTGGCCGGGATGGCCGAGCAGCACCTTGACCAGGCGCTCGATCACCTGCACGACGTCGGCCTGGCGTTCGCGCAGATAGGGGTCCTCGATCTGACGGAACTGTTCGACCAGATGCTCCATCTGTTGCACCAGCGCCCATTCGGCGTTGCAGCGGCGCGATTCGATCAGGTGACGGGCGGCGTCGATCAACATCGGGTCGGCCAGCATCATCAGCTGCAGGTCGACGAAGGCGCCGACCTCGCTGTGCGCCTGGCCCGCTGCGGTCACCGCCTTGAGGCCGAGCAGCTCGCCGTGCACGGTGGCGACGGCGTCGTCGAGGCGGCCGAGCTCGTCCTCGATGTGCTTGGGCGCAACGTGGTAGTGGTTGACCTCGAGCAGGGCGTGCGAGATCAGGTGCACATGGCCGATCGCGATGCCCTGCGAGACCGGCAAGCCATGGACGGTGAAGGGCATGTCACTCCCCTTCGCCGAAGCGATCGGCGATCAGGTCCTGGATGGCCTTGATGGCCTCGTCCTCCTGCTCGCCCTGGGTGTCGATGGTGATCGTGCTGCCCTTTGCAGCGGCGAGCATCATCACGCCCATGATGCTCTTGGCGTTGACGCGGCGGCCGTTGCGCTCGAGCCAGACCTCGCACGGATAGCCGCTCGCGAGCTGGGTAAGCTTGGCCGACGCGCGCGCATGCAGACCGAGCTTGTTGATGATGTCGGCTTCGGCTCTCGGCATGGTGCTGGTCTCCCCCGGGGGGCTGCCCCGGTCATTTTTATAGGTCTGTACTGGCTCGTCTCGGTGGCGCGGGCTCAGGTGGCTTCGACGTGCAGCACGCCGTCGCAGGCGCCCGATACCGCGCGCTTGAGCAGGGTCGGCATGTCGTGTTCGCGATACGTGAGCACGCGCAGCAGCATCGGCAGGTTGACCCCCGCCACCAGCTCGACCCGGCCGGGCATCGCCAGCTTGGCGGCGATGTTGCTGGGCGTGGCGCCGTAGATGTCGGTGAGCACCAGGACGCCGTCGCCGGCATCGACCCAGTTGAGCATGCTGCGAGCAAGCGGGAGGATGTCGAGCGGGTCGTCCTGGGCCGATACGCCCAGTTGCGCGATCTGCGCCGGCCGCTTGTTGAGGACGTGGCAGCAGCACTGGATCAGGGATTCGCCGAGGGTGCCGTGTGTGACTAGAAGGATGCCGATCATGTTCGTTCTCCGCAGGGCGTGATTCTAGCCGAGTCGCTGGCTGCGCCGGCATGACGATGCGCAGGTCAAGGCGAGGGCGGGCGGAGGAAGGCGGATGTGGCAATCCAATATATTTGTCCAAACACGATAGCGTGAAATGATAAAATGCCGTGTTTCCAATTCCCGTGGCTCATGCCGCCCCGGTTGCGGCGCATCTCCCAATAACGACAAGGAGCTGAAATGGCAGAGAGCAAGGACCCGATGGCCCCCGACGGCGCGGTCAACCCCATCGACACGGACTACAAGGTCGGTCAGGACAACATCATCGTCAATGTGGGGCCGTTCGGGCTCGACATCCACAACCGTGTGTTCGCCATCTCCGGCCTGATGGTGGTGGCCTTCGTCGTGCTGACCCTGGCCTTCCAGAACCAGGTCGAGCCGATGTTCACCGCCATGCGCGGCTGGCTCACCGCGCACCTCGACTGGTTCTTCATCAGCGCCGGCAACCTCTTCGTGCTGGTCTGCCTCGGGCTGGCGATCTCGCCGCTGGGCAAGGTGCGCCTGGGTGGCACCGAGGCCGCGCCCGACTACAGCTACCTGGGCTGGTTCTCGATGCTGTTCGCCGCCGGCATGGGCATCGGCCTGATGTTCTTCGGCGTCTCCGAGCCGCTGTCGCACTTCGGCAGCGCCCTCGGCGGCACCGCGATGGAGAACGGTGTGCGCACCGACTGGGCACCATTGGGCGCAGCCGCGGGTGATGCCGAGGCCGCGACCCGGCTCGGCATGGCCGCCACCATCTACCACTGGGCGCTGCATCCCTGGGCGATCTACGCCATCCTCGCCCTCGGGCTGGCGCTGTTCTCCTTCAACAAGGGCCTGCCGCTGACCGTGCGCTCGGTGTTCTATCCGCTGCTGGGCGAGCGTGTCTGGGGCTGGCCGGGCCACCTGATCGACATCCTGGCCGTGCTCGCGACGCTGTTCGGCCTGGCGACCTCGCTTGGCTATGGCGCCGCCCAGGCCAGCTCCGGCCTCAACCACCTGTTTGGCGTGCCGCTCGGCAACACCACCCAGGTCGTGCTGGTGATCGCCATCACCGCGATCGCGCTGGTCTCGGTGGTGGCGGGCCTGGATGCGGGCGTCAAGCGCCTGTCCGAGATCAACATGGTGCTGGCCGTGCTGCTGATGCTGTTCGTGATCGCGGTCGGTCCCACGCTCGACATCCTGTCCGGCTTCTTCGCCAATCTCGGCGCCTACCTGCAGCACCTGCCGGCGCTGTCGAACCCGATCGGGCGCGAGGACCTCAACTACTCGCAGGGCTGGACCGCCTTCTACTGGGCCTGGTGGATCTCGTGGTCGCCCTTCGTCGGCATGTTCATCGCCCGTGTGTCGCGCGGGCGCTCGGTGCGCGAATTCATCCTCGCCGTGCTGATCGTGCCCTCGCTCGCGTGCGTGTTGTGGATGACCGTGTTCGGCGAGACGGCGATCCTGCAGGTCGTGCGTGACGGCTACCAGGCCGCGACCGAGGCCGAACTGCCCCTGCAGCTGTTCGCGATGCTCGAGGCCCTGCCGCTGGCGCAGATCACCTCCTTCCTCGCCATCATCCTGGTGGTGGTGTTCTTCGTGACCTCGTCGGATTCGGGCTCGCTGGTGATCGATGTCATCGCCGCCGGCGGCAAGGTCGATGCGCCGCTGCCGCAGCGTGTGTTCTGGTGCACCTTCGAGGGCCTGGTGGCGATCGCGCTGATCCTCGGCGGTGGCCTGATGGCGCTGCAGGCGATGGCGGTGTCGACCGGCCTGCCCTTCACCATCGTGCTGCTGATGTCGGCGGTGTCGGTGATCAAGGGCCTGGCCTCTGAGCCGCGCGCGGGCTGAAGGCTTGCGCTAGGATTCCATCCCGACTCCGCCGCCGTCCGCCATGCAGATCGAACAGCTCGAGATCCTCGACTTCCTGCGCGCCCACCCGCCCTTCGACGAACTGCCCGACGAGGTGCTGCAGCGCGTGGCGGCGGCGGTCGATGTGCGCTACTACAAGGCCGGCGACTCGATCGTCGAGTTCGGCCAGGTCGCCGAGTTCTGGCACGTCGTGCGCAGCGGCGCGGTCGAGGTGTTCCGCCGCAACGGCACGCTCTACAACCGCCTCACCGCCGGCGGCTATTTCGGTGAGTTCGGCCTGCTGCGCAACGGGCGGGTGCGTTTTCCGGTCACCGCGCTGGAAGACACGCTGCTTTACCTGATCCCGCGCGAGCTGTTTGCCGAGCTGTTCGACAACCACGAGCGCTTCGCCGACCTGGTCGAGGTCGAGGACCGCACCCGCCTGCGCCAGGTGGTGTCCAAGCGCGAGGAGTCCAACGACCTGCTGTCGGCCACGGTCGACACCCTGGTCGGGCGCGCCGCCGTCACCCTGCCCAGCACCGCGAGCGCGCGCGAGGTGGCCCAGTGCATGAGCGAGGAGGGCGTGTCTTCGTTGTTGATCCTCGAGGACAACCCGGAGGTGCCCGAGCTGCCGCAACTCGCCGGCATCGTCACCGACCGCGACCTGCGCACCCGCCTGGTCGCGCCCGGCCTGGCCTACGACACCCTGGTCACCGAGATCATGTCGCGCGGCGTGGTGGCGGTGAGCCACAACCAGCTGGTGTTCGAGGCCATGCTGGCCATGTTGCGCCACAACGTGCACCACCTGCCGGTGCTCAAGAACCAGCGTCCGCTGGGGGTGATCGCGCTGTCGGACATCATCCGCTACGAGTCGCGCAACAGCCTGTTCCTGGTCGGCCGCATCTTCCGCCAGCAGTCGGCCGATGAACTCGCCGCGCTGGTGCCCGAGGTGCGCGCCTGCTTCGCCCGCATGGTGGACGAGGACGCCAGCTCCAACATGATCGGCAGCGCCATGGCCGCAATCGGGCGCAGTTTCAAGCAACGCCTGCTCGAGCTTGCCGAGGCCGAGCTCGGCCCGCCGCCGGTGCCCTATTGCTTCCTCGCGCTCGGCTCGATGGCACGCCAGGAGCAGATGATCGTCACCGACCAGGACAACGCCCTGGTGCTCGACAACCGCTTCGAGCCGGCGCAGCACGATGCCTACTTCAAGGCGCTGGCGGCCTTTGTCAGCGACGGCCTGGCGCGCTGCGGCTACAGCTATTGCAGCGGGGGCGTGATGGCGAGCAACGAACGCTGGCGTCAGCCGCTCAGGGTGTGGGAGCGCACCTTCAGCGACTGGATCGAGCGCCCGACCCCCGAGTCGCTGCTCAACGCCGGCATCTTCTTCGACCTCGACGGGGTGTGGGGGCGCACCGAATGGGCGGCGCGGCTGCGCGAGCTGATCGCGCGCAAGGCCAAGGGCAACGCGCGCTTTCTCGCCTGCATGGCGCGCAATGCGCTGCAGCGCACGCCGCCGCTGGGCTTCTTCAAGGACTTCGTGGTCGAGTCCGACGGCCGTCACAGCCGCGTCATCAACATCAAGCGTCGCGGCACCGCGCCGCTCGCCGACCTGATCCGCGTCCATACGCTGGCGATCGGATCCGTGGCGCTGAACTCCTTCGAGCGCCTCAAGGACATCATCGATGCCGCCATCCTGCCACTTGGGCGCGGGCAGGACCTCTATGACGCGCTCGAATTCATCGCCATGGTGCGTGCCCGCCACCAGGCCGAGTCGCTGGCCGTCGGCGAGGAGCCGGACAACAGCATCGACCCCGAGAAGTTGTCCGAATTCGAGCGCAAGAGCCTGCGCGACGCCTTCCTGATCCTGGGCAACGCGCAGAAATTCCTCAAGTACCGTTACCAGCCCGGGCGGGCGAACTGAGGGCGCCGCGATGCTGCACCTTGGCGACCTGAAGAAGGGCGCGGCCGCCGTTCCGGTGCGCAGCCGTGGGCCGCGCGCGCAGGCCATGCCGGACTGGCCGGCGCGCTTTGCGGAGCTCGCCGCCGCCGCCCGCGATCCGCGCCTGCGTGCCTTCTACGCGGCCGGCGCGGTCGCCGGCGACACGCCGCTCAAGAACGTGCCGATGGTCGCGCTCGACGTCGAGACGACCGGGCTCGACCCGGTTCGCGACGAGATCGTCAGCATCGGCGTGGTGCCGATGGATCTCGCCTGCATCCGCTCGAGCGCCTCGCGCTACTGGGTGGTGCGCCCGCGCGCCGAGTTGCATCCCGAATCGGTGACGATCCACGCCATCACCCACGCGCAGATCGAGACCGCGCCAGATCTCGGCGCCATCGTGGACGAACTGCTGCCGGCGCTGGCCGGCCGCGTGGTGGTGGTGCATTGCCGCGAGATCGAGCGCAGCTTCCTGGCCGCGGCGCTCAAGGCACGCATCGGCGAGGGCATCGAGTTTCCGGTGATCGACACCATGGAACTGGAGGCGCGACTGCACCGCGAGCCGCCACGAGGCCTGCTGGCACACCTGCTCGCCGCACTCTTCGGCCGCAGGCGGGCGCGGCTGTCGATCCGGCTCGCCGACAGCCGCGAACGCTACAAGCTCCCGCGCTACCGCGCTCACCACGCGCTCACCGACGCCCTGGCCACCGCCGAGCTGTTGCAGGCGCAGGTGGCACAGCGGTTCGCGCCCGAGACGCCGCTGCGCGCCCTGTGCTGCTAGCCCGCGGATCACACGGTCTCGGCGGTGCCGTGGGCGGAGTCATCGGCGCCTTGTCGTGCGATGGCGGCTTGAGTCGCGTGGATGCGGTTCAGGCGCTGGCGACATAGCAGACGGCCAGGGCATCCTTCATCATCCCCTGCAGCATGCGGGTGACCGTATCCGGGGCTGCGTCCTCTCGAGCTTCGTCCAGGCACAACGGAAGCGTGGGGATCAGTTGCTTGAGGCCGGCCAGCAGGTCGGCGTCGGTGCACGCCAGGGCGATCACCGCGCGCAAGTCCTTTTCTGTGGCCCCCTTGCCGGAGAAATCGGGAACCCGTATCGAGGCGTGCATGAGGACGAACTCATGCGACGTATCGAGGCTCGAATCGGTCACATAGATCCGGAAGCGTCTGAAGACGTCATAGATGATCGCCTTCTCGATCTCGTAGATCGGTATCGCGATCAATGAGGCGATCGTTTCGATCAGCGGCGGATTGTTCGGGCTGATTTCCCATATCCCGTTTGCAACACAGTTGATTGCCGTCCGCACCAGGCCCGAGGACACGACGGCGGCATTCGTCGCGAGCTTCATGGCAAGAAACTCGCTGTCGAGCTCCAGGTCGACCTTGTCTGCACCGAATGCCGAATAGCCTGGCTTGGCGAAGGCCAGCCTCGACAGGTCAGGCCGCTGCAGTTTCAGGCTGAATGGCAGGTCATGGTAGAGCTCGGCGGCCGAGGAGGATGCATCTGCCCCTGCCGCGCTCAGGGGTCTGGCCGACACGAAGAGATGCTCGAACGCTGTGGCACACAGGCCGGCGTAGGCACGTATCAGGCCCTCGCCGTTGTCGAGCGCCGACTTCGCGCTCGCCGAGGACAACGGGAATCCGCCGATGGAGGTGGGTTCGCCGTCCGCTGCTGCGCTTGACTTGAAGCGGCTGGGGCTCAGGTCGTGATCCTCGATATAGGTCAATATGACCTTCAACATGGTGTAGCGCAGCTTCTGTTGCTGGCGCCGCCTTGCCTTGTCGCCCTTCAGCGCCTCTTGATCAATGCTTGTATTGCAGCTCACCCAGTCGTAAAAATGCCCCGGTTCGAGATCCAGCGGCGAGGGTGCTGCGCCACTGTGCCGGCTGGCGATGACGCCAAGCTCACTCAATACGCGCGCCAAGGTCCCGCTGACGCCGTCGAGCAGGCTCAGGATTGCAGCGGGGAATTCCTTCTCGTCACCCTTCCCGAGCAGAACATGGATGTCCTTCGAGATCGCTTCGACGATCGGCAGCCTCTTTCCAAGCAGCGCGGAAATGGCGAGCTCGATGCTGTCAACGCGGTCGAGATAGTCATCGAGAATTCCGCTGACGGCGGTGGCCTTCGAGTCCCTGAAGGCCCGGATGAGCTGATAGAACTTCAGTGAGTCCAGGCTGAGCGCTTGCTGGAGCTTTTCCCGGATGATTGCATGGGGGTTATTGAGAATCTCGCCAAGTCGTATGACGTTCATGTTCCTCAGGCTGTTTCTGCTGATCGACTTGAATATTTCGGAGGGGACATCATCGACGCGCTTGGTAAGCTTCGTCACCTCGTCCTTCACGGGCTTGATGGCCTTCACAAGCTCAGTCGTCGTCCAGTCCTGCCAGCTATTGAAGTCCGGCAAGAGGCTTGATTCCTGCATGGTGCTCTCCCGAGTTCAAGCATCCCCGCGGCGATCATGGTTGCCGGAATGTCCGATTCAATAAACATCGTAGACCAGGCTCGGCACAAGCAAAGGGGGCGAACCGGCCACCGCATCGAGCGGCAGCGGGTTCGCCCCCTTTGTACATGCGCGGCCAGTGCCGCCCGGGTCAGTCCAGCCCTTGCGACTGCAGGTATTCCTCGTAGGTCCCGCGGTAATCCACGATCTGGTGATCCAGCTTGATCTCGATGATGCGGGTGGCCAGCGATGACACGAACTCGCGGTCGTGCGAGATGAAGATCAAGGTGCCGGAGAACTTCTCGAGCCCGCTGTTGAGCGACTCGATCGACTCCATGTCGAGGTGGTTGGTGGGCTCGTCCATCAGCAGCACGTTGGGGCGCGACAGCATCAGCTTGCCGAACAGCATGCGGCCCTGCTCGCCGCCGGAGATCACCTTCACCGACTTCCTCACCTCGTCGCCCGAGAACAGCAGGCGGCCCAGGGTGCCGCGCAGCAGGGTCTCGTTGTCCTCGCCGGTGGCGGCGGCGGTGATGCGCGAATACGGCGCGATCCAGTCGGTCAGGCTGACGTCCTCGGCGAAGTCGGCCGAGTGGTCCTGGGCGTAGTAGCCCGGCTTGGCCTTCTCCGCCCACTTGATGGCGCCCTTCTGCGGCGACAGTTCGCCCACCAGCAGCTTCATCAGCGTGGTCTTGCCGACGCCGTTCTCGCCGATGATGGCCACCTTCTCGCCGGCCTCGATGGCGATCGAGAACTTGTTGATCAGCGGCTTCTCCATGCCCTCGTAGGCGAAGGAGATATTGTCCACCTCGCAGGCCAGGCGGTGCAGCTTGTCCTTCTCGTCGTAGTCGAAGCGGATCCACGGGTACTGTCGTGAAGAGGGCTTGACGTCCTCGGGCTTCAATTTGTCGATCAGCTTGAGGCGGCTGGTGGCCTGCTTGGCCTTGGACTTGTTGGCCGAGAAACGGCGCACGAAGGCCTGCAGCTCCTGGATCTTGTCCTTGGCGCGGGCGTTGGCCGAGGACTGGCGCTCGCGCGCCATCGTCGACGCTTCCATGTAGTCGTCGTAGTTGCCCGGGTAGATGGTGATCGTGCCGTAGTCCAGGTCGGCCATGTGGGTGCACACCTGGTTCAGGAAGTGGCGATCGTGCGAGATGATGATCATCGTGCAGTCGCGATTGTTGAGCACGTCCTCGAGCCAGCGGATGGTGTTGATGTCGAGGTTGTTGGTCGGCTCGTCGAGCAGCAGGATGTCGGGGTTGGCGAACAGCGCCTGGCACAGCAGCACGCGCAGCTTCCAGCCCGGCGCGACCTCGCTCATCGGGCCGTTGTGCAGGTGGGTCTCGATGCCCACGCCCAGCAGCAGCTCGCCGGCGCGCGCCTCGGCGGTGTAGCCGTCGTACTCGCCGACCTTGCCCTCGAGTTCGGCGGCGTGCATGTAGTCGTCCTCGGTGGCCTCCGGGTTGGCGTAGATCGCGTCGCGCTCCTTGATCGCCGCCCAAAGCTCCTCGTGGCCCATCATGACCACGTCGAGCACGCGCATGTCTTCGTAGGCGAACTGGTCCTGGCGCAGGTAGGCCATGCGCTCATGGACGTCCTTGGAGACGTTGCCGGCGCTCGGCTCGAGGATGCCGCACAGGATCTTCATGAAGGTCGACTTGCCGGCACCGTTGGCGCCGATCAGGCCGTAGCGGTTGCCGTCGCCGAACTTGACGGAGACATTCTCGAACAGGGGCTTGGCCCCGAACTGCTGGGTAATGTTGGCTGCGACGAGCACGGAGAGGTCCTGATTTTCAGATAAAACAAAGCCTTGGATTATAGCGCAGCGATGCAGCGGCGTGCTGCTGGCGTGCGCGCCGGGTTGGCGTGTCGGAATTGTCCGACGTCGGTTTCGGACCGGGCCGATGGGGGGACGCTGCGAAGCGGCCTAGAGTGGAAGCGTGATCCAGGCCCTCATGGCCCGGTGCCCCGCAAGGAGAACATCATGCTGCACTATGCCGTCATCTTCTTCGTCATCGCCCTCATCGCGGCCGTACTCGGTTTCAGCGGCATCGCCGCGGGTGCGGCCGGCATCGCCAAGGTGCTGTTCGTCGTGTTCCTGGTGATGGCCATCGCCAGCTTCGTGATCAACCTGGTGAAGGGCGGGTGAGGCCATGGCCCGCCCTGCAGGCAGCGCCGGCCCGAGCGGTCGGCTTCGGCTATGCTGGCACTCCCACATTGCTGCCCGGACCTCGACCCATGTTGCGCATCGCCATCGTAGACGACCACCAGATCGTGCGCGCCGGCTTTCGCGAGCTGCTGGCCGACGAGCTCGGCCTCAGCATCGCCTTCGAGGCTGCCTCGGGTGAGGCGGCGCTCGACAGCCTGCGCGAGCAGCCGGTCGACGTGTTGCTGCTCGATCTGTCCCTGCCCGGGCAGAGCGGCGTTGATGTGCTGCGCGCGGTGCGCCAGCGCTATGAGGGCATCCGCGTGCTGATGCTGTCGGGCTTTCCCGAGGAGCGCTACGCGCTGGCGATGATCCGCAATGGGGCCGACGGCTACCTGTGCAAGGACTGCAGCCGCGACGAGCTGCTGCAGGCGATCCGCACCGTTGCCCAGGGGCGGCGCTACGTGTCCGCGCGCACCGCCGAACTGCTCGCCGCCGAACTCACCGGCGATGGCAGCGCGGCGCCGCACGAAAAACTGTCGGATCGCGAGCTGCAGGTGTTCCTGCGCCTGGCGCGCGGCGAATCGGTGTCGGACATCGCCGCCGTGCTCAAGCTGAGCGTGAAGACCGTCAGTACCTATCGCACGCGCCTGCTGGACAAGCTCGGCGTCGCCAGCAATGCCGAGCTGGCGACTTATGCGCTGCGCCATGGGCTGATCCTCGAGTAAGGAGGCGTGCCGATGACTGCGCCGCCGCATCCCGCCGCCGCGCCCGCGCTGCGCATCGTGCTGGTGGAGGACTCCGCCATGCTGCGCGCCATGTTGCGCGACATGCTCGACGAGCTTGACGGCGTCGGCGTGGTGGCGGAGGCCGAGGACGAGCACGGCGCCCTGGTGGCGCTCGAGCAGCAGCGGCCCGACCTGGCGATCATCGATCTCGAGCTGCGCGACGGCAGCGGCCTGAGCGTGCTGCGGCAGCTGCAGGACCAGCCGCAACGCTTCGGTGCGCCGCGTGCGGTGGTGTTCTCCAACTACGGCCATGCACCGGTGCGCGCCCGGTGTGCGCAGCTCGGCGTCGAGGCCTTCTTCGACAAGTCCTTCCAACTCGATGAGCTGATCGATTTCGTGCAGGCGGCGATTCCCGATCCGCCGGCCTGACTCCCCTCGGTGCGGTGCTGCCATCGCCCGGCCGCGGCGGCCGCCGGCGCGCTCAGTGCATGCGGGCAAAGGGCACGCGGGCGGTGATGCGGGTGCCGTGCTGCGGCCGGCTGTCGATCTCCAGGCGGCCGGCGAGCATCTGCACGCGGTGCGCCATGCCCGCCAGCCCGTGACGATTGTGCTCGCGCGCCGCCGGCTCGAAGCCGACGCCGTCGTCCTCCACCGCCAGGATCAGCTCGTCGCCTTCGGTCCGCAGGCTCAGGCGGACGCGCTGGGCGTGTGCGTAGCGGCGCGCATTGGTCAGCGCTTCCTGCGCGATGCGGTACAGCGCGAGCGAGGTCTCCGGTGGCAGTTCGGGCAGCTGCTCGGGCAGCTCGGTCTCGAGCCGGCCGCCGCCTTCGCCGATGTCGCCGCTGTCGGCGAGCGCGCGCAGCGCCTCGACCAGGCCGAGCTCGGACAGCAGCGGCGGCCGCAGGTCGGCCACCACCTTGCGCTTGAGCGCAATGCCCTGGTTCAAGGTGTCGAGCAGGCGATCGAAGCGGCTGCGCAGTTGCGCCATCGCCTCGGCCGGCAGCTTGCGGGCGATCCACGCCGCGTCCAGCTTGGCCGCCGTGAGCAGGGCGCCGAGCTCGTCGTGCAACTCACGCGCCAGGCGCCCCTTCTCCGCTTCGCGCGCGTTGGTCAGGTAGCTTGCAAGGCTGCTGAGCTCCGCTGTGCGATGGGTGACCTCGGCCTGCAGGCGTTCGTTCTCGGAGTGCAGCAGCACGGCCATGCGTTCCCGCAGACGGTCCTGGCGGTGGAGCACGACCACCAGCACCAGCAGCAGCGCCAGCACGCCGGTGCCGAGCACGCGGTTCATCGTGCGTGCATCGGCAAGGCGTTCGAAGGCGGCCCCCTGGGTGGCGGCGATGTCCGCCTGGGTCTCGGCTCGCAGCGCCTGGATGCGGTTGCGGATGTCGTCGGTGACCTGCTTGCCGATGCCGCCATCCGGGCTGTTGGCACCCGGCGGTTCGTTGCGCTCGATGGCCTGGGTGAGCAGGGTCCAGCGCATGTCGATGAGCATCGCGAGCTGGTCGACGCGTTCGCGCGGCGCCTCGTCCGGCCCGGCCTCGGCGCGCAAGGCCTCGAGCGTGAGCGCAAGCGCCGCGTGGCCATCCTGGTAAGGGCTCAGATAGACCGGGTTGCGGGTGAGCAGGTAGCCGCGCACGCTCGACTCGGCGTCGAGAATCTGCAGCAGCAAGGTGTCGAGGTGGTGCAGGCGCGCCGTACGCGCGCGCAGATCCTCCAGCGCCGCGCGGCTCGATTCCGACTGCCACTGTCCGGCGACGAACCAGGCCACGCCGAGCACGAGACTCAACAGCAACACGGCAAGCAGGGTGCCCGTGTGCAGCCGCGGCAGGCGGGACGGTGGGGGTGGCACGGGGCGGGCCTCCGCAGTCGGATCCATGAACCTGTCCTATCCTAGACCACGCCGGGGGGATTGTCCGCCGCTGCGCCGCACGCCAGCCCTGGGCCTGCGCCCAGCGCAACGCGCCGGGGCTCGCCTGTGCGATCCCCGGCGCGTTGCGGCGGACGCTGTGATGACTCAGGGACGGATCACGATGTCGTTCTTGACCCCCTTCACCCCCGAGGTCGCGCGTGCGATCTCGACCGCGCGGTTGCGTTCGGTGGTGCTCTTGGCGAAGCCGGACAGCTGCACCGTGCCCCGCAGCGTCTCGACGCTGATCGCCATCGCGCTCACGGTGGGATCCTCGGCGAAGCGGGCCTTGACGCGCGCGGTCACGGTGGCGTCATCCACATATTCGCCGATGGTCGACTGGTCGCGGGTGACGGCGCAGCCGACGGCGGTGAAGGCAAGCAGGCCCGACAGGGCGAGGGTGGCGGCAGTGTGTTTCATGGTCGTCTCCTGACTGAGGTGTGTCGTCTGCGGCGGAACGGACATGTCCGCCTGTGCGATGCAATTCAAATGTATGCTGCTGCGCGTCCGCCGGCTGTCCGACAGCGCGGATTGCGTTGTAGGACAATTCCCGCAGGGCAGATCGGCGCCCTTGCCGCTGCATGGGGGCGCACCTACTTCTCCGCCTGTCCCCGCGGCACGCCCGCTCCATCGCTCAACCGAACACCCATCACGATGCGCTTTCTCCATTCCGCCGACTGGCATCTCGGCCGTGTCTATCACGGCGTCTCCCTGCTCGACGACCAGGCCCACGTGCTGCAGCAGTTCGTGCGTATCGCCGCCGACACCCGGCCCGACGCCATCCTGCTCGCCGGCGACATCTACGACCGCTCGGTGCCGCCGGCCGAGGCGGTGCGCCTGCTCGACCTGGTGCTGAGCGAGCTCGTGCTCGAGCTGAAGATTCCGGTGGTGATGATCGCCGGCAACCACGACGGCCCCGACCGCCTCGCCTTCGGCGCCGGCCTGCTGCAGCGCGCCGGGCTCACGGTGCGCGGCCCGGTCGAGCCCGACGCGCCGCCGCTGGTGCTGCGTGACGCCCACGGCGAGGTCGAGATCCACGCGCTGCCCTATGCCGAGCCCGCGCTGGTACGCAGCGTCTGCGGCGATGACGCAATCGCCGACCACCATGCCGCGCTCGCCGCCCAGACCACGGCCGTGCGCGCGGCCCGGGTGGCGGGGCGGCGCACCGTGGTGGTCGCCCACGCCTTCGTCCTGGGCGGCACGGAGAGCGAGTCCGAACGCCCGCTGTCGGTCGGCGGCAGCGGCGCGGTCGGCGCCGAGGTATTCGACGGCTTCGACTACGTCGCGCTCGGCCACCTGCACCGGCCGCAGGCGGTGGGCGGGACGGGGACCGAGGCCTGGCGCAGCGCGCGCATCCAGTATTCGGGCTCGCTGCTGAAGTACTCCTTCGCCGAGGCCGATCATGCCAAGTCGGTGAATCTGGTCGAGCTGGACGCAGCGGGCGGCTGCCGCGTCGAGCGCATCCCGCTGGTGCCCCGCCGCGACCTGCGCATCCTCGAAGGCGAACTCGCCGCGCTGATCGCCGCCGCCGGCACCGATGCGGCGCGCGACGACTACGTGCTCGCCCGCCTCGCCGACCGGGGCGCGCTGCTCGACGCCATGGGCAAGCTGCGCAGCGCCTACCCGAATGCGCTCGCCATCGAGCGACCGGCGCTCACCGGCGATGGCCCCGGTCGGGCGCCGGCCGACCATCGCCGCACCCGCCTGCAGGACCTCTTCGCCAGTTTCCACCAGGAAACGACCGGACTCGCGCTCGAGCCTGCGGCGCAGGCCGCGCTCGATCGCATCGTCGACCGCCTCGAACAGGAGGCACGCGCCCAATGAAGCCGCTCAAGCTCAGCCTGCAGGCCTTCGGCCCCTTCGCCGGCCGCGAGGAGGTGGACTTCACCCGCCTCCCATCCGGCGCCCTGTTCCTGATCGCCGGCCCCACCGGCGCGGGCAAGACCTCGATTCTCGACGGCATCACCTACGCGCTCTACGGCGACACCTCGGGTGGCGAGCGCAGCGCGCGCGAGATGCGTAGCCACCACGCCGACGCCAGCGTGCAGACCGAGGTCGAGTTCGAGTTCGCGCTCGGCGAGCGCCGTTATCGCGTCAAGCGCATCCCCGAGCAGGAGCGCGCTGCACGCCGCGGCGACGGGCTGGCCAAGGTGCTCGCCAAGGCCGAACTCTACCGCCTGGAGGGGGACGGCGAGACGTGGACGCCGCTGGCGCACAAGACCACCGAGGTCACCGCGCTCATCGAGGCGCTGCTCGGCTTCAAGGCCGAGCAGTTCCGCCAGGTCGTGCTGCTGCCGCAGGGCCAGTTCCGCAAGCTGCTGGCGGCGAGTTCGGCCGAGCGCGAGAAGATCCTCGAGACCCTGTTCGGCACCGCCACTTATAAGAGACTGCAGGATGCGTTGAAGGCCGAGGCCGCCGTGCTGCGCGAGCGCGGCGAGCAGGCGGCGCTGCAGCGCCGGACGCTGCTCGAGCAGGCCGGGGCGGAAACGATCGAGGCACTTGTCGCCCGTCGCGATGCGCTTCAGGCCGAGCTCGCCGGGCTTGCCGAGCGTGAGCAGCAGGCGCGCACCGAGGACGCCGCCGCGCGCGCCGCGTTGCAGCAGGGGCAGGCGGTCGAGGCGCAGTTCGCGGAAGCGGCTGCGGCCAGTGCGGCGCTCGACGCGCTCGAGGCAGGCCGCGCCGAGCTCGACGCCCAGCGCCTGCGCCTGGAGCAGGCCCGGCGCGCGCTGCAGGTGGTGCCGGCCGACAGCGCGCTGACCGCCGCGCGCCGCAGCGCCGACGAGGCGCGCGAGCGTGAAGCGCGTGTTGCCGACGCAGCCGCCGATGCCGCTCGCTGCCTCAATGAGGCCGAAGTTGCGCTTCAAACCGAAGTGGCGCGTGCGCCCGAGCGCGAGGTGGCGCAACGAGAATTGCTGCGCCTGGACGCCCTCGCCGAGGCGGTCACACGCCTGGCCGAGGCCGAGGCCGAGGCGAAGCGCTGCGAGGTCGCCCGCATCACCGCCGACAAGGCTTTCGCCGCCGCCACCGCGCAGCAGCAGACGCTGGCCACCCGGCGCGCGGAACTCGCCGCCCGAATTGAGGCCTTGCAGCCGATCGTCGCCGATGTCGTCGCGCTCGAACTGCGCCTCCAGCAGGCCGAACAGCGCGCCCGCGCATTGGCCACGCTCGCCGCCGCGCGCAAGCAGCTCGCCCAGCGCGCGGCCATCGAGGCCAAGGCCCGCCAGGCCTGCGATACCGCGCAGCGCGCCGCGAATGAAGCGCGCGCCGCCTTTGCCGCGCTCGACACCCACTGGCGCCTAGCCCAGGCCGCCATCCTCGCCCGCCACCTGCACGACGGCGCGCCCTGCCCGGTGTGCGGAAGCGCCGATCACCCCGCGCCCGCCCGCCACGAGGGCGAGTTGCCAACCGAGCAGGCGCTGCAGGACGCGGCGGAGCGCGCGCGCGAAGCGGACGCCGCATTCGAGACCGCCCGCCAGGCGCTCAACGCCGCCGAACTGGCGCGCGCCACGGCCGCGGCTGAAGTCGACACCCGCGCCGCCGCGCTGACACCGACGGCAACTGGCGTCGCCGAGGCCGGCGATCGTACGGAGCTGTCGTCGGCGTTGGCTGCGGGCCGCGGCGCCGTGGGCGAAGTTGCGACTGTCGGCCCAGGCGTTGCGCTCGGTGGCCCTGCCGGAGCTGCAGCAGCCGAGTCCGCCGCCGCGGAGGTCGCCGCCAAAGTCGCCCAACTGAGCCGCCAGCTCGACGCCGCCCGTGCTGCCGCGGTGGAACTCGCGCCGATACGCGAGCAGGCGCTAACGCTCGATGCCGAGCTCGCCCGCGCCGCCACCGCGTGCGAGCAGGCCCGCGCCCAGTCCGCCGAGGCGGCCAGCGCGGCGCGCGCGGCGCAGCAGGTCGCCGACGAGCGTCGCGCAGGCGTGCCGGAAACCCTGCGCACGCCCGCCGCGCTGCAAGTTGCGCGCGCGGGTGCACAGGCGACGCGCCAACGCCTCGACCACGCCCTGCAGCAGGCGCAAGCCGCCCACGGCAAGGCGGCCAGTGACGCGGCCGCCCTGCGCGCACAGCACGCCACGCTCGGCGAGGCCGTCCAGGCGGCAGGGGTGCGCGTCGAGGAGGCGGACGCTCAGTTTGTCGACGCGCTCCGGGCCGCGGGCTTCTGGCCAGGGGGCGTCGATGCAATGATCGGCAGCGAAGCCTTGGGTGCTGCCGATGTTGCGGGGGTGAGTCCGCCGCTGTCTGCGGGCAATCCCGCGCCCACCGAGCGTGATCGCAGCGACCACGTTTTCGCCCAGGCGGCGGCGCTGTGGCGCGCCGCGCTGTTGCCCGCCGAGCGCATCGTTGCCCTCGAGACCAAGATCCGCGATGCCGATCACCGCCACGCCGCCGCCCGAGAGCGCGCCGAGCGCGCCACGCTCGCTGTCGCCGCCCTGATGCGCCCCGACCTCGTCGTCCTCGACGCCCGCGCCGCCACCGCCCGCGCCGCGGTCGAAGCGGTGCTCGCCCGCCTCGCTCACGCCCGCAGCGCGCTCGCCACCCTCGCCGACACGCTCGCCCGCCTCGACGACATCGCCCGTCAATCCGGCGCCATCGAGGCCGAATACCGCGTC
This sequence comes from Thauera sp. WH-1, assembly GCF_047806685.1. Lineage (NCBI taxonomy): Bacteria > Pseudomonadati > Pseudomonadota > Betaproteobacteria > Rhodocyclales > Zoogloeaceae > Thauera > Thauera sp. WH-1. Next base: position 75,534 of record NZ_JBLQGP010000005.1, on the reverse strand, counting down.
GTCGGCCACCTCGCCGCCATCGCCAACGGCGACAACGGCCGCAACCTCACCTTCCAGCGCTACGTACTCGCCGCCCTGCTCGACGACGTGCTGCGCGCCGCCTCGCTGCGCCTGGCGGCGATGAGCCGCGGCCGCTACCAGCTCCAGCGCCGCGAAGACCTCGCCGACGCCCGCCGCGCCGGCGGCCTGGATTTGGAAGTCTTCGACGAATACACCGGCCGCAGCCGCCCGGCGAGCACGCTGTCCGGCGGCGAAGGCTTCATGGCCTCGCTGTCGCTCGCGCTCGGCCTGTCGGACGTGGTCCAGGCCTATGCCGGCGGCGTGCAGCTCGACACGCTGTTCATCGACGAAGGCTTCGGCAGCCTCGACCCGGAGTCGCTCGACATGGCGATGAAGGCGCTCATCGACCTGCAGCAACGCGGGCGCACCGTGGGCGTGATCTCGCATGTCGAGGAGATGAAGCAGCAGATCGACGTCGCGATCGAGGTGGTGCAGGGGGTGCGGGGGAGCCGGGTCAGGATCAGGGGGTGAGGATCGGCCTGGCCATCAGCACAGCCCCGTCATCCCCACGTCGGCAGCAGCGGTGCGTCCAGCAGGCTGCCGACCACCGCCAGCCACACCACGGCAACGACGTAGGCCTGCAGGCAGTAGCGCAGATTGCCGCGCGCAAGCCGGCTGGAGGAGAGCCCATAGCGGCCCTGCAGGGCGAGGTGAATGCCCGACATCGGCCCCGCTGCCAGGCCGATCGCCCACGACTGGACGAAGACCAGGGCCAGCAGCGTCGGCTCCGGGTGGAGCGGGGTGAGCCAGGCCGAGGCCATGGCGATGGTGATCACCGCGTGGATGCCCAGCGCGGCGAGCAGGATCATCAGCGCCAGCAACAGCGCCGCCTCGGTTACGCCGAAGCCGGAGAGCGGTAGCCACAGGCCGCCGCTCTCCATCAAAGCGCGCAGCCCGGTGGCGAACACGGCGGCCGACAGGAACAGCACCAACTCGCCCGACATGCCGGGCAGGCGGTCGTGCACGTGGCAATACAGCGCGCGGCCACCGGCCCGCGGCCCCTGCTGCGCCAGCACGACAACGCACACCACGGCCAGCGACGCCAGGCTGATCACCGCGAGCGCGGTCCAGTCCGGCACCAGCCAGTGTCCGCTTGCGACCAGTGCCGCCAGGACGGCGGGAACGCGCAAGGCCTCCGCCCGCATCGGATAGCCGACGAAGTCGGCGGCGCGTTTGCCGCTGGCGCGCTCGATGTCGCGCCCGGCCAGCCATAGCAGGACCACCGCCAGCGCCATGCCGGAGGCGGCGAGGCCGAGCGGACTGGCGCCCGGCGCATAGGTCAGCGCCACCGCAGTGGCGGCAAAGAAGGGCGACCACAGCGCGGCGGCGAGAAAGGCCCGCACCAGCGCCATTGCCTGCGCGGGGCGTGGCTTGCCGTCGGGGCCGATGCGCTCGGCAATGAGGAAGACCGCCGCGAGGTTGATCACCGCCCCCAGCACATGCACCGCCAGCAGGGTTCGCCACAGCGCCGCGCGCCCCTGCGGCAGGCCGGCGCTGCCGGTCTCGGGTGGGCGCAGCAGACGCAAGAAGCTTACCGCGGCCAGCATGCCGAGCAGCGCGGTGTTCTGCGTCAGCAGGCCGATCAGGTTCGGACTGCCGCCGCGTGCCAGGGTGAAGCCGAACGCGATCGCGCCCGCGCCGGCGAGGATCAGGGCCAGGCGCTTTTGCGCCGGCGCAAGCTGCGACCACAGCAGCGCGCCGGCCACCCACGCCGCCAGCCCGGCGGACCACACCGGCGGCCCGTAACCCGTGCCCGCCAGCGCGGCAAGCAGGGTCATCGCCAACAGCAAGGCTGCCGCCAGGGCGCGGCGGCACGGGGACAGAATGGGCAAGGGAGGACTCAAGTGGGCTCCGGATCTTTCATTCCGATGCGTGATGCCGGGAACCTTAGCAGACCCTCGGTGCTGACACCGTTACCCGCTTCGATACGAACGTCGTTCATGATCGTCCGCCTGCGGCAGGCCGTGGTCGCCCAGATCGTTGAACGCGTGGTCAGTGCCTGGAACGTGCTGGCGACGGATGCTGCGGCGTTCGTTCAGGGAATGGGCGAAGCTGAGGCACCGCCAGTCCGACACACTCTACGAGGACGCGATGATTGCGGCGACCGCGAGGACGCGGGGCTTGACGGTCGTCACGCGCAATGTCGCGGATTTCCGCGTGCTCGGGGTGGATGTCCTCAATCCGTTTGTGTAGCGAAGCCGCCGCCGAGCCGGTTTGCGCGGTGGAATGCTCGCCAGAGCTATACTGCAGTCAGCTGTAATACAGGAGGCTATTCATGGCTACGACCCCGGTTTCGGTTCGCCTGGATGAACCGCTCAAGGCGCGTGTTCGGAGTCTGGCCGACCAGCGCCGTCGCCCGGTGCATTGGTTGATGCGCGAAGCCATCGAGCAGTATGTGGAGCGAGAGGAACAGCGCGAGGCGTTTCGCAAGGAAGCGCTCGATGCCTGGGAGCGCTATCAGAGCACCGGCCTGCATGTGACCGGTGAAGAGGCGGACGCGTGGTTGGCCGAGCTTGAGGCGGGGAGCGATGTCGAGCCGCCCCGAGCCCACCGCTGATGCCTCGCCTGATCTGGTCGGAGCAGGCGCTGGCCAGTGTCCAGCGCCTGTATCGCTTCCTGGCGGTGAAGAACCCGGCCGCAGGCCGACTCGCGGTCAAGGCGATCCGCGAGGGCATGGGCATCCTTGCGGCCCATCCTCAGGTGGGGCGTGTGGTCGAGGACATGGACGAAGCATTCCGCGACTGGCCCATATCCTTCGGCGACGTGCTGCGTGTTTGACGCTAGCGGAGGCGCTGGAGCCATGCATACCGTACCGGATCCTGCTGCAGCAGGAAGGCCTTCATCGCGGCTTTACCAGCCTTGTCTGCCTGCCGATAGATACTGCGTAACTCATCGTCGATTCCTTGCGACCTCGCGCCACGCTGTTCGGCCTTTGCGTACCAGGCATGGCCGAGATCGTAATGGCGAAGTTCCATGTGAAGCGCCCCGAGCAGGGTGCACGGGCGGTAGTCTTGAGGCTGCAACTCGTGAGCCTCCGTGCCAAGTGCGATCGCCTCTTCGCGACGATCGAGGTCGCGCATCGCGCCGCCGCGGGTCGTGAGGATGGCGGAATGGAGCTTGCGGTCACGGGTCCGGTCGGGCGAGAGCAGGTCCAGCAGCTCGACCGCCAACGGGGCCCGCTTGGCCTTCCGGTAGTGCTTGGACGCGGTCAGCGCGATCCAGGGGTTTGCCGTTTTCCGATAGTGATCGGCGTGAAAGTGCGCCTCGAGCAGGTGGCAGGCTTCCAGCATGGCTGGGCTTCTGTAGGGTTTCCCTTCCTCCGAGTGAAGCCAGGCGAAATCCTCCTCGCGCAAGCGTGTGTTGGCTTCGAGTTGCTCGAAGACCGCGACGAGCCGTGGCGGCAGCTGGTCCGCATCGCAGTGAATGCGATACAACTCGCAGCGCTTCTTGTGCGCCTGATAGACCGGGTCGCGTTCGCGCGCGATGCGCGCATTCTCGCGGGCGATGACTGAAAGCGCAGCTCGCTCGATGGTGCGGGCGGATGCCATGTAAGCAGCCAGATCGATGCGTCCGAGCGAATAGTCGCGAAGTGTGCTTAACCGGGGGGTGTGAAGCGGAGACAGCGCGTCGGTCGTCAGCGGAACGCCTTGATAGAGCGCAACGAGGATCTCGCTCAGGGGTGCCGACAGCGCCTCGGGGAGATCACTGAGGTGATAGTACGCAGCGATCTCCTGCTTGGTTGCTGGCGTCGCGCCGCAGCCATGCTGTGCCTCGTATGCGGCTCTTGCGGTTGCGAGGTTGCACTCCTGCTGTGCCAGAAGCTCCTTGCGCCTTGCCTGCTGCGCGCGCAACACGGCCTCGGTTTCCTCTCGCACGCGCTGCCGCCGCGCTTCGGCGCTCTCCGAGGCTCGGGGTCTTCTGCGTGCGCTGACGTAGGTTGCCTTCTCAGCGTCGAGCCTTGCCTTGGCGGCCTGCTGCTCCGCGATCCGTCCCTGGTCCAACCCGGAAAAATAAGCGTCGGCGGTGATGTCGCCGACAGCGAGCCGGTGTAGCCCGTCAAGTTCTTGCTGCTTCAGGTACTGCAACGCGAGCAGACTCAGTGGCTTGCCCGCCTTTAACTTCGCCAGCAGATCGCTCAGCCTGGTGCCGGGGATGCGGGCAGACTCGATGTGGCCGAGGCCGTACTGGATGGCAAGATCGTGAGCGGAGTCGGGCATGGCTGCATGTCAGCGGGTTGGAGACGGGATTATGAGCTTGCCACGCCGCCTGCTCCAGCATCCGTCTTGAGTTTCGGCCTACCCCGCCAGCGCCCGCGCGTGATGCCGCAGATGGTCCTCGATGAAGCTGGCGATGAAGTAGTAGCTGTGGTCGTAGCCCGGTTGCAGCCGCAGCGTCAGCGGGTGGCTGGCGGCGGTGGCGGCGGCCTGCAGGGCCTCGGGCTTGAGCTGCGCGGCGAGGAAGCCGTCGGCCTCGCCCTGGTCGACCAGCAGCGGCAGGCGCTCGCTGGCCTGCGCGATCAACGCGCAGGTGTCCCATTCGCGCCACTGCGCGCGGTCGTCGCCGAGGTAGCGTGAGAAGGCCTTTTCGCCCCAGGGGCAATTCATCGGATTGACGATCGGCGCGAACGCCGACACCGAGCGGTAGCGCCCGGGATGGCGCAGGGCACAGGTGAGCGCGCCGTGGCCGCCCATCGAGTGGCCGCTGATGCCGCGGCGGTCGGAGGCGGGGAAGTTGGCCTCGACCAGCGCCGGAAGCTCCTCGACCACATAGTCGTGCATGCGGTAGTGGCGCGACCACGGGGCCTGCGTGGCGTTCACATAGAAGCCGGCGCCGTGGCCGAAATCCCAGGCGCCGTCCGGGTCGCCCGGCACGTCGGCGCCGCGCGGGCTGGTGTCGGGGGCGACGATGATGAGGCCGAGCTCGGCCGCCATGCGCTGCGCGCCCGCCTTCTGCATGAAGTTCTCGTCGGTGCAGGTCAGCCCGGACAGCCAGTACAGCACCGGCAGGCGGGCGCCCGCCTGCTCGGCCTGCGGCGGCAGGTAGATGGCGAACACCATGTCGCAGTCGAGCGTGTTCGAGGGGTGGCGGACGCGCTGGTGCCAGCCGCCGAAGCTCTTCTGGCTGCTGAGGATTTCCAGGCTCACGGGCAGATCTCCGGAATAAGTGGGGTCAGAGGAGCGCGCCGCCAGGCTGATGGCGAGCGCGGTGGCGCGGCTTGGCGGCAACGGATCAGAAGTGGATCACGGTGCGGATGCTCTTGCCCTCGTGCATCAGCTCGAAGGCCTTGTTGATGTCCTCGAGCGGCATGGTATGCGTGATGAAGTCGTCGAGCGGGATCTCGCCCTTTTGCGCCTTCTGCACGTAGCTCGGCAGTTCGGTGCGACCCTTGACGCCGCCGAAGGCGCTGCCGCGCCACACGCGGCCGGTGACGAGCTGGAACGGGCGGGTGCTGATCTCCTGCCCCGCGCCGGCGACGCCGATGATGGTCGATTCGCCCCAGCCCTTGTGGCAGCACTCGAGCGCGGCACGCATCAGCTTGACGTTGCCGACGCACTCGAAGGAGTAATCGACGCCGCCGTCGGTGAGCTCGACGATGACGTCCTGGATCGGCTTGTCGTGGTCCTTCGGATTGACGAACTCGGTCGCGCCCAGCTTTTTCGCGATGTCGAACTTGGCGGGGTTGATGTCGACCGCGATGATGCGCGAGGCCTTGGCCATGGTGGCGCCGATGATCGCCGCCAGGCCGATGCCGCCGAGGCCGAAGATGGCGACGGTGGCGCCTTCTTCCACCTTGGCGGTGTTGAGCACCGCACCGATGCCGGTGGTGACGCCGCAGCCGAGCAGGCAGACCTTGTCGAGCGGCGCGTCCTTGTCGATCTTGGCGAGCGCGATCTCCGGCACCACGGTGTATTCCGAGAAGGTCGAGGTGCCCATGTAGTGGTAGATCGGCTGGCCCTGGTAGGAGAAGCGGGTGGTGCCGTCGGGCATCAGGCCCTTGCCTTGGGTGGCGCGCACCGCCTGGCACAGGTTGGTCTTGCCCGACTTGCAGAACTTGCACTCGCGGCATTCCGCCGTATACAGCGGGATCACGTGGTCGCCGACGGCGAGCGAGCTCACGCCTTCGCCGACCGCCTCGACGATGCCGCCACCCTCGTGGCCGAGGATGGCCGGGAAGATGCCCTCGGGGTCGTCACCCGACAGCGTGAAGGCGTCGGTGTGGCACACGCCGCTGGCGACGATGCGTACCAGGACCTCGCCGGCCCTGGGCGGCTCGACATCCACTTCGACGATCTGCAGGGGCTGGTTGGCGGCAAAGGCGACGGCGGCGCGCGATTTGATGGTCATGGCGGAGATCCTGAAGGCAAGCGGGCGCACGGCCCGCGACCGTGCAAGTATCCCGATGCCGCTAAATCCGATAAATGGATAATTGTTGATTTCATGATTCCAGTTTCTGGAATACTGCGCGGGTACCGAATCGGGATCCGTTCATGCTCAACCGCCTGGAAATGCTGCGCATCTTCTGCACCGCGGCAGAGTCGCGCAACTTCAAGGAGGCGGCGACCCGCCTGGGCGTGTCGCCGCAGGCGGTCACGCGCGCGGTGAAGGAACTGGAAGACCATGTCGGCGAGCTGCTGTTCCACCGCAACACCCGCCACAACCGCATAACCGAGTTCGGCGAACAGCTCGCGGCGAGGGCGCGGCTGAGCCTGCAGGGCGTGGACGAGATCTTTCGCCGCACCGAGGACGCGAGCGATAGCGAGCTCTCGGGGCTGGTGCGCATCACCGCGCCGCGCGCCCTCGGCCGCTACGCGCTGATGCCGGTGCTGGCCGAGTTGTGCGCCCGTCACCCGGGCCTGCACCTGGATCTGCGCTTCTCCGACCAGTTTGCCGACGTGGTCGATGAGCAGATCGACATCGGCATCCGCGTCGGCGTGCTGCGCGACAGCCGCTTTGTCGCGCGGGCGGTGTCGAGCGTGTCCTTTCACATTGTCGCCGCGCCCGCGCTGCTCGCGCGCTGCGGCGCGCCGAAGACGCTGCAGGATCTGGCCGAACGACCGACCACCGTCGCCATCGACCCCAACACCGGGCGGCCGTGGGCATGGTTCCTGGCCGGCGGCCAGCAGTGGCTGCCGCGCACGCCGGCCTTTGCCACCGACGACACGGGCGCCGAGGCCGATGCCGTGCTCGCCGGCGTCGGCTTCGGCCAGCTCACCGCCTACCTTGCCGCGCCGCACCTGCGCGCGGGGCGGCTGGTCGAGGTGCTGCCCGAGCTCGCGCCCGAGCCCTGGAGCCTGTCGGTGTATCGGCCCCAGCGTGGGCCGGTGGCGGCGCGCATCCGCCTGGTGTTCGACCGCCTGGTGGAGCACTTCGGCGACGGCCGCCGCTTTCCGTAGACGTTTGTCGTAAGCGCGGGCTGCAAGCGTGCTGCCCGGCGCTCAGCGCCAGGGCGCGCTCGCCGTGACGAGTTCGCCGATCTGCTGCTCGAGCGCGGCCAGGGCAGCATCCAGCGCGGTCTCGCCGCGCTCGATCGCCTCCTCGAGCGCCCTCGCCGCGGCCATCAGGTCCAGCGCGCACAGGAAGCCGGCGTTGCTCGCCAGCGTGTGCAGGCGGCGCCCGGCCGCTTCGCGCTCGCCACGGGCGAGTTCGCTGCGGGCCGCGGCGACGGCGTCGGCGTTGTCCTCGACGAACATCTGCAACAGGCTCAGGAACATCGAGCGGTCGCCGGCCAGGCGCTGCGCCGCGCGCTCGCGGTCGATGCCGTCGATCAGGGGGAAAGCGTCGCTGTCCTCGCCAGCCGCGTCCGCTGCGTGGGCGCCCGCCTGCGCGAGCCTGGCCGACGGGGCCGCCGTCGTGGCGCGAGTGGCCTGTCGCGGGCGCACCCACTGCGTCAGCAGCACCGCCATCTGCTCCAGGTCCATCGGTTTGGGCAGCACGTCGTTGGCGCCGGCGGCGCGCGCCGCGGCCTGCTGTGCGTCGCGCACGCCGGCGGTGAAGGCGATCACCGGCAGATCGTGCAGGCCCAACTCGGCACGGATCGCGCGCGTGGCGCTGAGCCCGTCCATCACCGGCATCTGCACGTCCATCAGCACCGCATCGAAGCCCTGCGGGCGCGTCTTCAGCAGCTGCACCGCCTGCTGGCCGTCAGCGGCGAGGGTGGCGGTGGCGCCTTCGAGGCGCAGGGCGCGCTCGACCAGGTCGCGGTTCATCGCGCTGTCGTCGACCACCAGCAGGTGCGCCCCCTGCAGGCGCGGTCCGCTCGGGCGCGTCACCGGGCGCGGGGCCAGGCTGCGCATCTGGTCGGCGCTCAGACGCTGCAGGGGCAGCTCGAACCAGAAGGTGCTGCCAGTGCCGGGCTGGCTGTCCACGCCGATCTCGCCGCCCATCAGTTCGACCAGGCGCTTGCAGATCGACAGGCCGAGCCCGGTGCCGCCGAAGCGGCGTGCGATGCCGGCGTCGGCCTGGGCGAAGGGCGCAAACAGACGGCCGAGCACTTCTGGCGCGATGCCGATGCCGGTGTCGCGCACTTCGACGCGCAGGCGCAGGCCCTGGTCGCCGGTGTCGCGCGCATCGACCTGCACCGTGACTTCGCCACGCTCGGTGAACTTGATCGCGTTGCCGGTGAGGTTGAACAGCACCTGTTCGATGCGCAGGCCGTCGCCGAGCAGCGGCTCCTGCGGCGCGCGCGCGGCCTCGACGTGCAGGGCCAGTCCCTTCGCACGCGCGGCCTGGCCCATCAGGCTGTCGACATTGGCCAGCAGCACGCCGAGCTCGAAGGGACGGGGCTCGATGCGCAGCTGGCCGGCTTCGATCTTGGACAGGTCGAGAACGTCGTTGAGGATGGCGAGCAGGGACTGGCCGGCGCTGCGGATGCGTTCGACCATGTCGCGCTGGCCCGGGGCGAGCGGCTCGCGCTCGAGCACCTGGGCGAGGCCGAGCACCGCGTTCATCGGCGTGCGGATCTCGTGGCTCATGTGGGCGAGGAACTCGCTCTTGGCGGCATTGGCCGCCTCGGCGGTGGCCGTGGCCTGGCGCAGGCGCTCTTCCATTTCCTTGCGCTCGGAGATGTCCTCGACGATGACGAGATGGCGCGGCGCCTGCTCGGAGTCGACCTGCACCGGCGCGCCGGTCAGGCTCGCCCACACGGTGGAGCCATCGGGCCGCAGGTAACGCTTGTTGAGCCGGTAGTCCGCGCTCGCGCCATCGCGCAGGCGCTCGAGTTCGTCCAGGCCGGCATGCACGTCCTCGGGGTGGGTGATGCGCGCCGGGTCGAGCCCGGTGAGCGATGCCACCGGGCGGCCGACGATTTCCGCGAAGCGCGGGTTGGCCTCGGTGATGCGGCCGCTGTCGGAGTCGAGCAGCACCACGCCGAGCGGCGCCTGCTCGAAGATCACGCGAAAGCGCGCTTCGGCCGCGCGCTGGGCTTGCAGCGCGACCAGCTCCTGGCGTTGCTGACTACGGCGCCACAGCAGGTAGCCGGCGGAATACACCAGCAGCAGGCCCAGTCCCATCACCAGCCCGGTGGCCCAGGCCATGCTGCGAATGCCGCTGTAGGCTTCGCGCTCGTCAATCTCGGCCAGCATCAGCCAGGGCGTGCCGGCGACCGCAGCGGCATAGGCGAGCACCGGCACACCGCGGTAGTCGAGGCCGTTCTCGAGGATGCCCAGGCTGCCCTGCACGGCGCGCGCCGCCGGCAGGGCGGGTGCATCGAGCGCGCGGGTGAGCGCCAGCGCGGGCTCCTGCGCGTGACGCAGCGGGGTGAGGAAACGCACGCCCTCCGCATCGCGACGCACGAGATAGGTCTCGGCCGTGCGCGTCGGCACCGGCCACGACTCGACCAGCGGGTAGAGCGACTCTTCGGCCTTCCAGCTCAGGTACACCACCCCGGTGGGCGCGTCGTGGTCGCCGATCGGCGCCAGCACGCCGTACTGCATCACGCCGGCGGCGTCGCGGTGCAGGTCGACGAGCTCGATGCGCGGTCGGATGAGGAGGTCGGCAGCCAGCGCCGCGTGCGGGGCGATGTCGGCGCCGCCGATGTGCAGCACCGGCTGCAGGGCGGCGTCGAGCAGCGCAAGCCCGCCCCAGCCACGGCGCTGGGCGACTTCGACGAGGTGGCTGCGCATGCGCTCGAGCCGTTCGCCATCCTCGCGGCCGCTGGCGAGCCAGGCGGCGAACAGGCTCTCGAAGCGCGAGTCGGTGGAGAAATAGGACTCGGCGTCGATGCGGGTCTCGCGCAGCGAGTTCTCGATCTGCTCGCGCTTCTGCTCGGCGATTACCGCCAGGGTGCGGTGGGTCTCGCGGCGGATCTCCTCGCTCAGGTAGCGGTAGCCGACCATGCCGGTGGCGCTCATCAGCAGGGAGATCAGCACCAGCGGCAGGATCAAGCGCAGCCACAGCGAGGGGGCGCCATCTGCCGGGTTGGCGGGCGGGGTGGTGAGGGTGGCAGGGGGCATCGTTGCGGGGGTGGCTCGGCGCACGGGCCAGACCGAGCACTGGAGGGCGCAAGGGCGGCGGCGGTTCACATCGCCTGGCGTGAATGCGCCAGCGTCGGCGTGGCAGGATCAGTGCGCGATTATGCACCGATTCGGTGCTGCCAGTCGTGAGTTTGCCTGTCTTGACCGCATGGGCGACCGCACCGACGACCGCGGCGGGGCATCGGCCACCGATGGACGGGGCGCTCGCCGGGCGGGCGCGTATCGCAGCAATTGGGGTGAACCTCGCCTATGCTTCCCGTACGGCAACGCGGCACGAGGGCTGCTCTGCCGATGCTGATCAGTCCTTTGCCTGTTCGGTCCCGATGCGGCCCAGGATGGTTTGCGGGCCCGGGACCCAAACCGAACTGGAGGAGAGGATTCATGAACACAGCAAATGACCTTCCCGGCGCGGTCACATCGGGCAGGCTCCTGGACGATCTGGTCGCGGCACGCTTGTCACGGCGTGCCGTCCTGCAAGGCTCCCTGGGGCTGGCGGCGGTCTCGTTGTTCGGCACGCCCGCGCTGCTGAAGGCGGCCGCGGCGGCCGGGTCCCGACCGTTGTTGGGCTTCACCTCGATCGGCATCTCGCTGGCCGACACCGTGGAGGTGCCACCGGAGTACACCTGGCAGGTGGTCAATGCCTGGGGCGATCCGATCATGCCGGGCGCAGCGGACTTTGCGCACGATGCCAGCCAGTCCGCGGCGATGCAGGCAATGCAGTCGGGCATGTTCCACGACGGCATGCATTACTTCCCGATGCCCAGGGGCTCGGACTCGTCGACGCATGGGCTCATCGCCATCAACTACGAGTACACCGACGACAACCTGCTCAGCCCGGACGGCATGGAAACCTGGACCGCGGAGAAGGTGCAGAAGTCCAAGAACGCCCACGGGCTGGGCGTGTTCGAGGTCCGCTTCGACGGCGAGCGCTGGCACACGGTGAAGGACTCGCAATACGGGCGTCGCATCACCGCCGACACCCCGTTCGTCATCGCCGGCCCGGCGGCGGGCCACCCCTGGATGCAGACCGCGGCCGATCCGGCGGGCAGGACCGCACTCGGCACCTTCCAGAACTGTGCCAATGGCTACACGCCGTGGGGTACCTATCTGTCCTGCGAGGAGAACTTCACCCCCTACTTCGTCAACGACTCCGGTTCGATCTCGCGCCTGCAGGACCGCTATGGCGTGCCACCGACGGACAAGAGCTGGGGCTTTCGCTGGCACGAGTTCGACGAACGCTTCGACGCCGTGAAGCACCCCAACGAGCCCAATCGCTTCGGCTGGGTGGTCGAATTCGACCCCTACGACCCGGCCAGCGTGCCGGTCAAGCACACCGCCATGGGGCGCATGGCGCACGAGGGGGCGATGCTGTCCGAGGCGCCCGACGGCCGCGTGGTTTACTACATGGGCGATGACGATTTCCGCTCGCGCTTCGAGCATATCTACAAGTTCGTCAGCGCCCGGCCCTACGTCAAGGACGGCGGCTACGAGGCCAACAAGCACATCCTCGACGAGGGCACCCTGTACGCCGCCCGCTTCCATGAGGACGGCAGCGGCGAGTGGATCGAGCTCACCCACGGCAAGAACGGACTGAGCGCCGAGAACGGCTTCAGCTCGCAGGCAGAAGTGGTCATCGATGCGCGCACGGCCGCGGACGTGGCCGGCGCCACCTACATGGACCGGCCGGAGTGGATCGCGGTCCATCCGACGACGCGCGAAGTGTATGTGACGCTGACCAACAACACCTCCCGTGGCGCGGGCAAGCCGCTGCACCGCGACGAGCCGCTCGGCGCCGACGCGGCCAACCCGCGCGCGCCCAACCTGATGGGCCATATCGTGCGTTGGCGCGAGGCGGGCGCCGATCCCACCGCCACGCGCTTCGAATGGGACGTGTTCCTGCTGGGCGGCGACCCCGAGCACGCCGACCCCGTGAAGCGCAGCAACAGCGCGCTCGCCTTTGCGCAGCCCGACGGTCTCTACTGCGACCCGCGCGGCGTGCTGTGGATCCAGACCGATTCGTCGGCCGCGAACATGCGCGATACCGACCTGGTCGTCAAGGCGGACTGGAAGAACATCGGCAACAACCAGATGCTCGCCGCCGACCCCGCGACCGGCGAGATCCGGCGTTTCCTCACCGGCCCGGTCGGCTGCGAGGTCACCGCCGTGCAGTTCACGCCGGACATGCGCACCCTGTTCGTCAATATCCAGCACCCGGGCGAGGCCCCGCTGGCGCACCCCGGCCGTAACGATCCGCACAAGCCCAAGGCCATCAGCACCTGGCCCGATGGCGAGGCCGGCGGGCGCCCGCGCTCGGCGACCATCGCCATTCGCCGCAAGGACGGCGGCGTCGTCGGCACCTGATGCCGCGGACCTGCCGGCGCCGGACAGGGTGCCCTCGCGGAGGGTGCCCTGTCCGGCCGCCGCCCATCTGCGCTGAAATAAGGCTAATTAGCCAAGTTGGACCATTCTGCCGACGGCTGCGAGGCTGCCTTTACTGGCGGCCGGATCACCGGCCGGGTAGGAGGTTCAACATGCAGCTATTCACCAGACCGACAACGGCTCCTGTCGGCGAGCCGCAGGCCGACGGCCTGCACTTGGCAAGCGGCAGGCCAGCCAGATCATCGACGAGGCATTGCAAAAGAACACGCAGGCGCATATCGAGGCGCTCGGCCATGCCGGCCTTTCCGAGTCGGTCGTAGCGCTCCTCCAGTCATGGGTCGAGACGACCGTCGACGCGCGGGTGCTGCAGCGGGAGCTTGAACTGAAGCAGCCGCGTGTCGGTGACGACCATGTCTCGCTGCACGCACCGGCCTGACGCCGATCGAGGCGACCATCGGGCAGCTGACATCCGCCCGCAGCCCGACGCGGTGAATCGCTATCGTTCCGGCACCGGTCCGGGTGCATATCGTGTGGGCTCGTAGCCCTGGGCGCGGAGTTCGGTCTCGAAGGCCCCGTGCAGATACAGCAACGCGGCGTATTCATGGGCGAGCCTTTGCACATCCGGCGAGATGCCTTCCCCCTCGCCAGTCACGAACTGGTCGGCCAGCATCATCTCGACTTCCTCCCGAGGCACGTCGGGATACTCACCCGCCCGGGCAATGGCCAATGCGCTGAGCGCCCGTTCATATTCGTCCATCTTCGCGCTCATGAGCCGGTTGATCTCGTTGTAGATCTCCCGCGATGTCATCGGCGCCGCCGGCTTGTCGTACAGGGCGGCAGGCACATACGGCTGCACCGTCGCCCATTCCACCGGTTCGTCGACCTGCACCGGCGTTGGAATCGCATAACCGAGGATCACGACCGTTTCCGCCGATGCCCTGCGGGTTGCCTGCTGCGCAAAGGCCGGCAGCGTCATCGCCAGCATCAGTGCCGAGATCAACAGACCTCGCATGGTCTTGCCCAGGGTATTCATAGGAATCACCGTGAATCAGTTGCAACGCCGGGCCGGGTGGGAGTCGAAGCCATCCTTGTCGAGGAGCCAAATCCCCGTGATGCCCTGACCATAGCCGATGGCGGCGCTGATTCAAGATCGCCCTGAGCAAGCAGGCCCATGGCGCCCCCCGCGTCCTTGCGGCAGAATGCCCGCCTTCGCCCCCTTGGCATGAACCGGAGCCCGCCCCGATGCGCCACCTATCCGCTGTCCGAAACCTCGTCGCCGGTGTCTTTCTGGTCGGGGGCGTCGCCCTGCTGGCCGGCTGTGCCACCGAGCAGTCGCGCACGCTGGAAGTGGCCAAGGTCGCCGCTGCCGGCACCACTTACAACGGCCCGCGCAGCCTGATCGCGGTGGGCAAGTTCGACAACCGCTCGAGCTTCATGCGCGGCATCTTCACCGACGGCGTCGACCGCCTCGGCAGCCAGGCCAAGACCATCCTGATCACCCACCTGCAGCAGACCGGGCGCTTCAACGTGCTCGACCGCGACAACATGCCGGAGATCAAGCAGGAGGCGGCGCTGGCCAGGTCGACGCAGAACATCAAGGGCGCGAGCTACGTCATCACCGGCGACGTCACCGAGTTCGGCCGCAAGGAAACCGGCGACCGCCAGCTGTTCGGCATCCTCGGCCGCGGCAAGTCGCAGGTGGCCTATGCCAAGGTCAATCTCAACGTGGTCAACGTCGAGACCTCCGAGGTGGTCTTTTCGACGCAGGGCGCAGGCGAATACAGCCTGGACAACCGCGAGGTGATCGGCTTTGGCGGCACCGCGAGCTACGACTCCACGCTCAACGGCAAGGTGCTCGACCTCGCCATGCGCGAGGCGGTCAATCGCCTGGTCGAGGGCATCGAATCCGGCGCCTGGCAGCCCGGCCGTTGATCCGCCCGACGCGGAACATCGACCGATGACACGTGCTCGCCTTGCCCGCCTCGCGGCCGCGCTGCCGGTCGCAGGCGCCTTGCTGCTCGCCGGCTGCGCCAGCGGCCCCCAGCCGCTCTACTACTGGGGCGAATACCAGCCTGCGCTGTACGGCCACTTCACCAAGGAGATGGGGCCGCAGCAACAGATCGCCAGCCTCGAGGCGGGCCTGGAGAAGGCGCGCGCCATCGGCAAGCCGGTGCCGCCCGGCTACAATGCCCACCTCGGGCTGCTCTACGCCGAAAGCGAGCAGACGGACGAGATGCTGAAGTACTTCGAGGCCGAGAAGGCCCTCTATCCGGAAAGCGCGCCCTACATGGACTTCCTGCTGAGCAGGTTCAAGCGAGCCCCATGAGGCGACCGACGATGCGACTCCGAATCCTCGCCGCCGCGGCCACCGCCGCCGCGCTCGCCACCGGCTGCGCCACCCCCGTCGCCTACGACTACAGCGCCTTCAAGCAGAGCCGCCCGAGCTCCATCCTGGTCCTGCCGCCCCTCAACAGCTCGATGGACGTGGCCGCCACCTACAGCATGCTGTCCCAGGTCACCCTGCCGCTGGCGGAGTCGGGCTACTACGTGCTGCCGGTCAGCCTGGTGGACGAGACCTTCCGCCAGAACGGGCTGCACAACCCGGCGGAAATGCACGAAGTCGCGCTGCACAAGCTGCGCGAGATCTTTGGCGCCGATGCCGCGCTGTACATCGACATCAAGCAGTACGGCACCAGCTACGCGGTGCTGTTGAGCGAAAGTCGCGTCACCGCCGCCGCCCGGCTGATCGACCTGCGCTCCGAACAGCTGCTGTGGCAGGGCGAGGCTACCGCCTCCAGTGCCGAAGACCGCAGCTCGAACGGCGGCCTGGTCGGCCTGCTGGTGCAGGCCATCGTGAGCCAGATCGTCGAGAGCGTCACCAACCGCTCGCATCCCATCGCCGGCATCACCAGCAACCGGCTGCTGGCGGCGGGCAGGCCCAACGGCATCCTGTACGGACCGCGCTCGCCGAACTACCAGAAGGACGGCCACACCCAGCCCTGAGCGCGCCACGGCGGCGGACGGCCTCACCGCCCGTCACGGCGCGGTCGCCTTCTGCGCGGCCCACAGGTGGGCAGCCATCAGCGCACGCCACGGCGAAAACGCGGCGAGCCAGGCGCGCGCATCGTGCTCGCTGATCTTCTCCTCCCTGCCAAGCAGGCCCTGCAGGCTGCGGCGCACCGCCGCATCGCCGTGCAGCGAGCCGTCCATCCAGCCAAAGCCGCGCAGCAGCGTGTAATCGACCGTCCACGGACCGATGCCGCGCACGCTCAATAGCCGCTCGCGGATCTCCTCGATCGGCAGCGTCTGCAGCCACCCATCGAGCGGCAGCGCGCCGTCCGCGACCAGGCGGGCGAGGCTGAGCAGGGTGTTCGCCTTGGCAGCGGAAAAGCCCGCCGCGCGCAGATCGTCCACGGTCAGCGCGGCGATCCGCTTCGCGTCCGGATAGCACATGAGGCCGGTCGCGTGGCGCACGCCCGCCGCCAGGATCAGCTTGCGTCGCAGCGACACCGCCGCGACCAGGCTGATCTGCTGCCCGGTCACCGCCCAGGTGAGGGCTTCGAACGGCGTTGCCGCCACCGCCACGCGCAAGCCCGCCTGGCGGGCGATCAGCCCGCCGACCTGCGGGTGGTGGCGATGCCGGGCCTCGAACGCGTCGATGTCCTGGGTCAGGCCGAGCATGCGGCGCACCATGGCTTCGAACCGCGCCGCGCACTCGGCGCTGCCCGCGTCGTCGATCGTCAGCGTGGCTTCCGCCCGATCCGGCTCGAAGCGCAACTCGAGGTGCGCAGGACGGCCGTTCCAGGCCAGACCCTTGCGCAGGGACGTGTCCGTTGCCGACTCGGCGACTTCCTGTGGATCTCGGCGGTGGAACGCGAGAACGTCGCCGGGTCGGTAGGCGGGCGGCAGCGAGACGGTGGAGGACAGCACGGCGGGCATTGCGATCTCTCTCGGGGTTCCAAGCGACCTCCGCCATGCAATGGTGCCTGCGAGGCGACCTGCAGGTCGATTGTTGCGGAGGTGAAACAGGTCAGGCTCGCGTGAGTGATGCGGGGTGGGCGTGAGGGATGAGTGGCGGGAGGTCGGCCGAAGCGGCTGTTGACCCATCACCCGGAATCGGACCGCGATATGTCCCTTACCCGACGTTCAGCCTTGGGAGGCCACGAACGGCCGCTTCTCTATCCGACGAAGGCAAACCCCCGCCCTATCTCCGACGCTGGCGAAGCTCGGATGACGGCGGCTGCGAGGGAAGCAGCGGGTCGACGAGTTACACGTGAGCCGTCGCAGCTTAACGTAGACAACAAGACCGCCTGTCGCCTGTGTTGGCTGTTGTCTCGCGCGGCAAATGCCTGGTCACGACTTTGGCCATAACGCACATCACGGTCGCCGCCCTCGGCGGTCAATGCGAGTGACGAATTTGCAGCGCATACTCGTTCCGCCCGTCATGTTCTAATGACCTCACTTGACACGGCCATGACCGCGCTAACTGCCGAACTAACGCCAATTTCGCACAGCAATGACGGAACTCTACAACCGCATCAAGCGCTCTGCCATCCCGCTAAGCGGATACGTGTACCAGAACCTCGTGGGACTGAACCTTCTATGTGACTGGCTCGAGGATCCAGACCTGTTCGAATGGGTCCAGTTTGAATCAGATCACGACGAGGTTCCTCAGGGACTCGACGATGTCGTGGCCCTGCGCCGGGACAATACCTTTGTCCTCTTTCAGGTGAAGTTCACTGTTGACGCGGACGACAGCAGCAACGCATTGACGTGGAACTGGCTTCTTGCCCACAAGCCCGCGGGTCGATCCCTTCTTCAGAAGTGGTGCGATTCCCTGTTCGGCGTGGGCCTTGAGCGCATCCATACGGCTGCCGTCATAACAAACCGAATTCCGAGTCGCGACTTCGAAGCCTCAATGGATGCGGCTACCCGCCGGGTGAAGCTGAGCTGCGTCGATCCAACCGTTCGAACCGAACTTCTCTATCAGCTCGGTAGCGCAGACAGAGCTGAAGCGTTTTTTGAACAGTTCGAGTTTCGTCACAGTTACCAAGGGGCGCTAGCACTTGAAAGGACCCTTGTCGACCGCTTTGTTCCGCGCCACACAGATCGCTCAGGTTGGCTGTCATTGTTCAGAGAGGCAATCGACTGGGCTGTGCGACGCAACTTCCCCCCTCCTCGGGGGCAACTTTCGCTCGACCTCGTTCGGGGTACTCTCAACATTCGGCGACCAAGACCCCTCGAACAATCATTTCGGGTTCCCGATGGGTATCAGCCTCCTGATGCCGAGTTTGCCACTGAGTTCCTCCACTCCCTCGGAAGCTCAAGTGCGGTCGTACTTTGGGGATCTCCAGGGCAGGGAAAGAGCACCTTTCTCAGCTACGTTTGCAGGGAGCTTGAACACAGCAAAGTTCCCTTCATTCGTCACCACTACTTCCTGGATCTAGGCGATAGATCCGATCGCTTCACGCTAGCCAGCGTCGCGAATTCGCTCATCGCACAGATGGAAGTTCAACACTTCTCTCACGTCGGCGGCCTTCCGGATCGCGCTGAGCACTTGCGCACCTGGATCGAAGCCTGTGCCCGCGGCTATGCTACCGAAGGGAAGCGATTCGTCGTCGTCATTGATGGGTTGGATCATGTCTGGCGAGAGAACGATCGAGACAAACGTCCTCTGGACAGCCTCTTCACGGCCCTGCTTCCGGTTCCGGACAACGTCGCGCTCATCATCGGAACCCAGAAAGTCTCGGAGCAGCAACTTCCGTCCCACTTCAATCGCTTCATTGACTCGGCCGCTTGGATCGAGCTTCCCAGAATGTCGCTGGTGGCCATTAAGAGCTGGTTGCGAGCTCAGTACGAGGCCGAGAGATTCGAGACGCCAAACCGGGATGAGTCGGAAACAGACGCCTTGGTAACGCTGGCAACCGCCTTTCAACGGGTCACTGGAAGCCATCCGCTAGTGTTGACCTACTGCTTCGAAGCACTCATCCGGCAGCATCGCGTCCTCGAGCCATCAGTGATTGACTCGAACACGTGGGCGCCAGACGGGGACATCAAGAAGTACTACGCCATGCTTTGGCAGCGGTTGCCGCATAC
This sequence comes from Thauera sp. WH-1, assembly GCF_047806685.1. Taxonomy (NCBI): domain Bacteria; kingdom Pseudomonadati; phylum Pseudomonadota; class Betaproteobacteria; order Rhodocyclales; family Zoogloeaceae; genus Thauera; species Thauera sp. WH-1. The sequence continues at coordinate 56,527 of NZ_JBLQGP010000005.1, read as the reverse complement.
CGCGAGGGATGCCCTGCACTTGCTAGCCGACGCCGGCTTTATATGGCCAGCGCTGGGTCTCGAAAGGTGTCTAAAAACCGGCGCTGGCGACTTGAGCTCTGCAATCGGACACTTACTTCACAATACCGAAGCGGGACAAGTTGCATTCCACGGAAGCGTTTACGCGTTTGTCCGCGACGACCCCGAGCACGACGAGCGAATACGCCTCCTGCTGCCGAACGTGGTCGAGTGGCTTCGAGCGCAAGCACCAGCATTCCATCGGTGGGGGTGGCTGTGGTTGTATGAGGCACGGACAGGGGACACTCGAAACCTCCTGGATGCGCCCGACAAGAACTGGGTTATCGAGAGTTTGGCATCCGCATATCCCCGAGATCAGACGGAGGAGATTCTCACGGCTGCAGAGGAGGTCGCATTCGAGAACGGGATCTTCGCCAAGGCAATTCAGGTTCGTTGGCTCAAGACCCGTCTGCACAACGGCCCAGAGTTCCAACTCGACGATTACGACTCGTTGCATGAATGCGCCCTTCAGTTGACTGAAGACGAGTATCCACTGAAGGCTCTGGCCGCGGGTTCGCAAAACGCCAGTGTCGGCCGACTTCACTTGCTGGGCAGGCAGTACTTGCTCGCAGAACGGAGGGCCGACGCGGAAGAATGCATGGAACTGATGCGTCGGCGAATCAACGATCGAATTCGTGTCGGCGCCTACGACCGCACCGCACTCAGATTAGCCGCAGAGAGTTTCTTGGAACTCGCTGCTGGAGCTAGACAATACGAGCCGGACAGGATTCTGGCGATCACAAGGGACCTGGGCGGGACGGACGCCACGGAGTTGCTCAATCTGTTCCTTCGCGAGCTTTCCAAGGGCGCGGACTTGGCGTTGCTGATGAAATTCGTGTGCAAGCCGATGTCGCTAGCTCAGCGATGCGCACTTGAACTGGCATGCTTGCGCTTGGCAGGCGCTCTTTGCGCCAAGCTTCACGACTGGCCCGAGTTCGTGAGATTCTCCAAGCACCCGATGTCATGGTGTTGGCGTTTGTTCTACCAAGGCGGTTCCCTCGAGCAGCGCGATTGCAACGACTACGACGCGTCACTTGATGTGGATCGTCACGCCGAGATCCCGCGAGAGGCTGTCCAAAGGTATCTACACCGTCTCTTTTTCTCGATAGTAGCTCGATGCATGTCTCAGCGCGGGGCGCCCGTTACAGACCCGACGCCGCACTACAAGAATCGCGCCTGGCTATCGACCGCCGCGCAGCAGGTGATAGTACTAGCTAACTCCGTAGGTTCTCAGCTTGCGCGCCGCGAGATTCCGGCGTTTGCGTTTCCATTTCGTTTTTTGGATGCTATTCAAGCCCCAGAAGGCTATGAGGCGGCGACAGACTACATTCCATTCCGAAACGCGCTTACCGAGATATCCGGCGACCTCTTCTTGTTGACTTCCTTGCGATCTGGACTGACCAAGGTTCCATCTTCAGAATGGGCTCGCGCCAAGCTGTCGCATCACTTTGTACCTTCAGACTGGTGCAACCACTATGCAGGTGCTGGCTTCGACCTCCTGGACCGCGATCTGATTGGCGAAGAGATCGACTTCCGGAGAAGGAAGATCGAGACCTCTATCAGTCCCTTCAACGATAGAACGGCTGGCTACCTAGAACTCTGCCAACTTGCGACCACATTCCGACTTGATGAGCAAGCGAATGTATTGCTGCGGAAATCGCTGTCGTGCGTGATCGGTTATGGCTGGCGCAAGGATCCAACCATCGGGTCCGTGATCGACGCGGTCGAAGCGATCTCTTCGAGAGACCGCACATTTGCCACGGACATGTTGCGGCGCTTGATTCCCATTGTCGTATGCATAGAAGACATGACCGAGGACGCGGGCGCGCGCCCCTCAGACCTTGCAAGGCTAATAATCGCGCTGATTCCCGAGACGTTCGCGGCCTTCTACAACCACTGGCTTATGACATCCGAGTGGTACATGGCAGATCTTGTCTTCTCGGAGTTGCTGGCGACGGAGTCACTCGACGACCCCGCCATGCCGCTCGTAACATCTGCCGTTTGGGATAGTCACGGCATCGGATCACTTCGAAAGCGTGCCGATGCGGGAGACGCGTTGGCCGCAGCCATCATCGTTTCCAACGCAGAACGTTTTGGTTTGCCCCTTGAGGATTTTGGACAGGCTCGGCCAGAGCGAAATTCTCCCTCCGAGGACGGTCCCAATATCGAGGTATCCGACTATCCCCCTACGACCATTCGGAGCCTGATCGAGGAGCTTCGCACGCGGAACGCCTATGTCGCCGAACGCAAGATCGTGCGGGCATGGTTCCATTACTGGCTCGAGCAAAAATGCGGGATGGAACTACTGCGGAGTCTCGAGCCATTCCTCTCGGAGGGAAACATCCCGAGCGGCATAGCCGACGTCCTCGATCTGGCCTTCGACGTCAGCCTACAGCTCGAGGGTAAAGGGCGGGCTTACAGGTGGCTCGTCGCTGCACAAATACATCGGCGGGGCTGGGATGAGTACTACGATCAGGCCGATGCCCTACAGCGCTTTTCCACCTTCGCGTGCCACTACAAGGCGAGGTGGAGGCAGTTCATTGCAGAAACCACCAAACCCATGGAAGCTGGGCGAAGGGGCTCCCTCTTGATCCCGCATCATCGACTGGTCCACTTTCTGCTGGCGGTAGATGAGGTGCCTACGGCGAAGACGGTGGTCGAAGTAATGGTCAACGCGACCATAGAGGACTTTTCCGATCAGCCGCTGACAAGTCCTGATTGGCTAGGAAGAGCGACATTATGACCGGCGTGACGCTTTCCGATGTCGCGATGTCCCGGCTGCGCCTGCCCGTACCGATGGCGAAGCTTCAAGTGATTCACCAAGTGGCCAATGCGCTGGCAACCGAATCGTCGGCGCAGGTAACCTGGTGGGCTCTGTTGCGGTGGCTGCGCTCTCTCAAACTTGAATCCGAGGTGCTGGAGGGCCTCGCAATCGTAGTCCTCGCGCGTGGGTCCTCCATACTTTCAGCGGCCGAACTGCGAGCCGCAATCGATGCTCCTTCCGTGCTGTCCGATGTATTCATCGGACGAGCACTTGGAACGCCCGTCTTGGTGCATTCGTGGCTCAAGTCTCACTCAGGCGAGGCGCCGGCGATGTATCGAAGCCCCGAGCTCACGGATGAACTTTGTGCTGGGACGATCGTTCCGCCCATTCTAAAGAGCCGCATGGAGCATCTGGAGAGGCGCTCGCGCAAGCCATTTCTTAGGCATTGGACATACGAGTTCGAGCGGCAGATCGAACGAAACGGTGGTGGCTATGACGGTGACTTCAGCTACTTCGGTGACAGCCACGGTCGGGGGGAGGCCGGACACTTCATCGCTCGACGTGGCCACTTCGCCAGGTCTGCATTTCTAAGGACGCTTGCTCTCGCGTGTGACCAGTGGGAAATGCCTGTACCCGTGGCACAGGCTGAGGCAAGACACGCATCGCCGGCCGACGTGAGTCTGCTTCCAATGCTCCCGGGTAAAACACCTATTTGGGCGAGGAGTCTGCACAACGCGAGACCGAGCAATGCTACTGAAGCTGGCGCCTTGGCCGCCTTGGCTTTAGAAGAAGTGAATCGGAACGAGAATAGAGTTCTGCTTCACCTCAACCTACCGGCGCAGAGTGACTCTCGGTACCAGGGAGAGCTCGAAATTGTCTCCATCCTCGCCTCCGAAGACGCCGTTGACTGTCAAAGTGTCTTTCATCTGCATGATTGGCTCCCTGGGCGCGTAATCGTCCCTAGAGCTACGGATCTGGCTCTCCGAGTCGATCGATTTGAAGACGCGGGGGCCTTTCCAACAGCGACAGGTGGAAATGTTCGGCCCTTGCTGCTATCCCTGTTCGATTATTTTGTCGGATACCTGCACTCTGATCTGGTTGGTCGCATGCCATGCTTGCCTGCAAATCACAGCTCGGATGCACCGCTAATCGCCATACCTCGACGCGGAGGAGCAGACCTGCTGCTTTCAGGCGATACGGTCGGCGAACTGCGCTATTGGAACTGGAATTGGAGGCCGATGCACTCGAAAAAAATGGGCGGCGGCGGGGGAGTGGCTCTTGCACTCGATGGCGATGCTGTCCAGCGACTGATTAACGTCGACGGCATGCGAATCCACCAGTTTTGGAGAGCGCACGTTCGGACGCGTGAAACCGACTATGGGGATTGGAATGACGAAACGTGGATGGGCTCAGTAGGGAGTTTGTAAGTAGCGCGTCATTAATTCCAACATGCGGTCGTCAGTACGAGAGAGCGAGGTTCCGCGCGCTCTACATACTTGCCGATCAACTGTCATCTAGCCATCGCCGAACCGTTGAGCCGCCGATTTCTGGCGGGAGTACGCGTTCGTCAATTCGGGATGCTGCCAGCCTGCGGGCCGTCCGGCTGATCGGCAAGTGACCGGAGCATTGCAGCCCTTAACACCGCACCGGTCGAACGTCCGTTTAGGCCGAGGTGCGGCCAAACGATTGACTGGATCGACTTGCACCTGACCCGCCCGGAGTGTCACCGCAGTGCGCGGGCGTTGCCGGTGCTAATCCGGAATCGCGTATGCAAGACGCTGCCCCGCCACTTTCACTAGGCCGCGCTTCACCAACTCCGAGCACACCATGTCGACGGTCGAACCCGGCACGTCCTTGCCGAGCTTGGCCTGGATGGTGCTGTGCAGTGTGCTCAACTTGCCTGGTCTCGCCCGCTTCATGGCGACCAGTTGCGCGATGGCCATCTTGCAAAGCTCGTCGAACCGGCCCGTATCCGCGACGCGCTGCTCGCGCGGTGGTGCGTGTGCGGGACTGGCGGCCGGGGCAACGTGACTCGCTGTGCGAAAACAGGGCATCTCCTCGATCGACGGTGATCGCGCCGAGAACACCTTGCGCGCCTTCAGGTGCTGGACCAGGGGGTCGAATCCCGTGTCCTTCGAGATGATGTGAAAGAAGCCGCCCGGGTCCTCGGCGGCCAGCCGGCCGAGATGAAACGCCACATGGAAGTCCAGCGCGTTGGTCCCTGGCGATTCGAGCATCACGTACTCGCCCCGAGTGCCGAACGCCTGCATGGCCAGCACCAGATCGACCGGCAGCTTGGTGTTCTTGGGGCCGAGAAACACCATGACGCGGAAGTGCTCGCCCTTGAGCAGCTCGAGCGACTTCACGTGAACGTTCTCGAAATCGATCAGGACGTGGTTGGTTCGCAAGGCGGACTCCCGGAGTCGATCAGGGCGTGGCGGCGCGCATCTGCAGCGTTGCGCGGCATTTCGGGAAGCGGATGCAGCCCCAGAAGCGGCCCCGCTTGCTGTCGCGCGCGGCCATCTTCACGCCGCAGGACGGGCAGGTGGGGGTCGTCCAGTCGCCCGCGGTCGCAAAGTCGAGCAGTTGCTGGCGCAGGGCCTCGGGCAGCCGCTCGAGCATGGCGAGGAACAGTTTGCCGTCGAGCAGGGTGATCCGGTTCTCGGCGGCAAAGGCGCGGGCCTCGTCGGTGAAGCCGTTCGGGGCCATGAAGAAGGCCTTTTCAGCGCGCTCGTGCGCCATCACGCCTCGCAGTTCCCGTACCGGCTTGACGCCGACCGCCTGGTTCCAGGCCTTGCACTGCACGACCGCTGTGCAGCGTTGCGGGTCGGTGTCGTCCTGGAACAGGCGGATGTCGACGCCGCCGTCGGGGCCGAGCGCGGTGGTCTCGGCCCGGATGCCCTTCACGCGATAGAACTCGCAGCACAGATCCTCGAAGCGCTTCCACTCGATGCGGTCGATGAGGGCGCGCGACCAGACGGTCGGGTGAGCTTCCTGCGCCACTGGCGCTGGCTCGGGGGCAGACGATCTCGCAAGCAGCGCCTTGTCGAGCTCGGACAACGGGGCGTTGGTGGCGCGAACCACCGGCTGCGCTTGACGCGCTGCGGGCGGGCGGGGCGGGGGTGGAGATGCCGGCGGTCGCTGCTGGAAGAAGCGGATCACCGAAATGCTGCCGAAGAGGACCGCCATCAGCCAGGCCAGCGGCACGAATGCCAGCACCAGACCGCTGAGCATGCGGCTGCTACCGAACATCGCGGGGATGATCACGGTTGCTGCGAGGATGCACACCGCCGCCATGGCGGCAGAGACCTTCCAGTCGGACGTGGTGGCGATCTCGAACAGGCCCGGATCGCGGCGGGACTTGCGGTAACGGCGGGACATGCCCCGATTATGCTTGCCGTGAATCCGAGTGGCATGCCCGAAGCAATGACGTTCGCGAACTACGTCTCGAACAGGGCGCGAAAATGTTGGTGCATCGCGAAGTGCTCGACGACCCCGGCCGCCGCGCCTCGCCATCGTTCACTCGACGATCGGCGTCGCCTTCTGCGACGACACGAAGATGATCGCGTCCGTCAGCGCCAGTACGTCGTGCTCCTCGCCGGCCTCGGTGAACAGGTAGTCCCCGGCCAGCAGGTCCTGCTCCGCGATCCGCACGCTGCCGGCGAGCACCAGCACCTCCTCGGTGCCCTGGTGGCGATGGCGCGGGAAGCGGCTGCCGGCCGCGAGCCGGACCACCGACGAGCGTCCGCCGGCGTCATTGTTGCGGAACAGGCTGCGCTCGATGCCCGGGAAACCGGACGGCGCCCATTCGCGTTCGCTGCTTTTCCTGACCAGCATGGTGGCCTCCTCGCGGTTGAAGGGCTGACTCGGTACCCGCCACCGAGGCGGTACCGAGTCATTGCACCTTAGCAGTTCGGCAACCCTGCCGCGCCCGGCAGGGCCTCAGCGCATCTCGAACGCCTCGCGCCGGAAGCTCAGCCGCCGTCCCCACAGCCGCGCCAGGCCGGCCTTGAGCTGGTCGCCGAAGCCGCGCGGGCCGCAGAACCACACTTCCGCGCGCTGCCCGTCGGTGCCCGTGGCGGCGAGGCGCTCGGGCGTCAGGTCGTCGCCGGTGGCGCGGTCGTGGATGTGCAGGCTCACGCTCGGCAGCTCGGCGCACAGGCTGCGCAGGCGTTCGACGAAGGGGTCGTGCGCCGCACCGCGGGTGCTGTAGTGCAGCTCCACCGCCGGGGCCGCAGCGGGCTCGGCGCGCAGCGCGTCGAGCCAGGCCAGGAAGGGCGTCACGCCGATGCCGCCGGCGATCCAGATCTGGCGCGCCTTGTGGTCCTGACGACCGAGCACGAAGCGGCCGTATGGGCCTTCGACGGTGACGGCCTGGCCGACCGCGACCCGGCTGGCGAGCTGGCGGGTGTAGTCGCCCAGGGCCTTGATCTGGAAGGTCAGGCTGCGGTCACCGTGGTCGGCGCTGGCGATGGTGAAGGGGTGCGAGCCCTCGAAGCGCTCGAAGCCGACGAAGGCGAACTGCCCGGCCTGGTGTCCGCGCCAGGCGCCGTCGAGCCGGCACACGATCTCGGTGACGTCGGGGGCAGGCGAGGACACGGCGGTGACCACGCCCTGGACCTTGCGGTCACGGCCGATGCGGCCGGTGAGCGCGACCACCGAGGCCACCGTACCGGCGGCCAGCAGCAGCGCGAGCAGCACGCCGACGGGCTGCGTCCAGTAGTCGGGCGGCGCCAGCACGGCGGCGTGGAAGGCGAGCACCAGGTAGAACACCGGCATCGCGCGGTGGAGGTGGCGCCAGAACTTGTAGGGGAAGCGCTTCCACAGGCTGAGCACGACCATGGCCAGCACCAGGTAGATGGCGAACTCGCCGAGCTCCTCGCCGGCATCGCGCAGGGCCTCGTACAGGCCGCCGAATTCATCGTGCGCTGGCTTCCCGGCCTTGCCGTACAGCGACTTGATGACGTCGTCCGACATCTCGATCAGCCAGTGCAGCGCGGCGAACACCGCGGCGAGGATGCCGGCCCACTTGTGCAGGCGGAAGATGCGGTCCATGCCGCCAAGCGGGCGCTCGAGCACGGTGGGGCGGGTGGCGAGCACCATCGCCAGCGACATCAGGCCAATGGCGAGCAGGCCGCTGAGGTAGAGGCCTTGTTCGCGGACGAGCCAGGGCAGGGAGGCGGTGCCGCCGTCGAGGGCGGCGACGTTGAGGCCCCAGGCCGCGGCGATCACGGCGATGAAGGCGGCGAGGGCGGGGAGGGTGGAGAGGGCGGGGATCATGGCACGGGCTCCCGGCGATGGAGAGTGGAAGGCGAGGGCGGCAGGCGGCAGGTCAAAAAGGGGCGACGCAAGGCGGCAGGCGCGCACGTGGCGGCCAGATAGCGAAGAGGGGCCGGCGGTCGTGCCGGCCCCCTTGGGCGGTGCTTACTTGCTGCGCTTGACCTCGGTCTTGAGGACGTCGCCGGTGACCGGATCGACATCCAGTTCAACGCGCTGCCCTTGCGGGTCGGTGGCCTTGACCTCGTACTTGTCCTTGTCGCGCTCGACCTCGCGGAAGTCGCGGTAGCCGGCGGCTTCGAGCTTACCCAGCACGTCCTTGATGCTCAGCCAGTTGGACTGGGCGGCGGGGGTGGTCGCGGCAGCCGGGGTGGCCGCGGGGGTGGCGCTCTGGGCGAACGCGGGGGCGATGGCGGCGCCGGCGCCGATGAGTCCGCCGGTAAGGGCCAGGGTGGCGATGAGGGTGGTGGCACGCATGATGGCATCTCCTTGGTTGGGGGCGGTCCTGTCTTGACCGTGATGCCATGCTGCGCCCAGCTGCCTGAATCGATGCTGAAGGCGCCGTTCATCGGGCGTTCATCTTCGCAGTGACGGCGAACGGGTGGATTGTTGCGATTGCAGTTGCAGTTGCAGGCGTGGGTGTGGGGGCGGTGGCCGCCGCCGCGGCTTCAGTCCGTCAGGCGCCGGTAGCGCGCCCGGCGCACGTCCACCCTCATCGTCAGCGCGGTGAGTGCCGCCGCGCGGGCGCGGCCCTCGGCGGTGGCGCGGTAGAGGTGGGGCGTCATCGCCAGCAGGTCGGCGATCGGCGCAGCGCCGTCGACGTGGATCTGGAAGCGCAGGGTGTCGGTGCCGAGGGGCTCGAAGCCGGGCGGCGCCTGGCGTGCGGCGGGGCGCTCGGGTTTCAGGGTCGGGTAGATGACCTCGCGCAGCTCGCGCAGGTGATCGGGGCCGGCGTCGACCTGCAGCAGCACGCCGCCGGGGCGCAGCACGCGGGCGAACTCGGGGTAGACCGGAAAGCCGAACATGCACAGCACGCGGTCGAGCGTGGCCGGCAGCACCGGCAGACCGGCGTTGCTGCCGACGATCCAGGTGGTGCTCGGGCTTGCGCTGGCGCCGGCCTGGCTGCGGGCGTCCTGAAGGTCCCGCTTCGCCGCCGCCTGCACCGCCCACTTCGAGATGTCTAGGCCGGCGAGTGCGAGCGGGCGCGCTTCGGCCGCCGCCGCGGCGGCGAGCTGGCGCAGGTAGTAGCCCTCGCCGCAGCCGGCGTCGAGACAGGTGAGGGTGCGGCCCGGCACGGCGCCGGCGAGCACCGCCTGCGCCACCGCGTCGGCGATCGGCTTGTAATGCCCCGCCTCGAGGAAGCGCCGGCGCGCGGCGACCATCTCCTTGCTGTCGCCGGGGTCGCGCGAGCGCTTGTTCTGCACCGGCAACAGGTTCACGTAGCCCTGGGCGGCGATGTCGAAACAGTGGCCGTCCGCGCAGCGCCAACTCGCGCCGCTACGCTGCAGCGGTGCGCCGTCAAGCGGGCAGGCAAGCGCCGTGAAGGGCGAGACGCTCACTTGGCGGCGTCGGCCGGGCTGCGCAGCATCACCAGCACCATCTTGAAGGGTTCGAGCGGGTTGACGGCGTGCGGCACGTTGGCCGGCATCAGCAAGGTGTCGCCGGCGCCCAGGGCGTGGTGCGCGCCGCCGAGCACGATGTCGGCGCGGCCCTCGACGCCGATGACCAGCGCATCGAAGGGCGCGGTGTGCTCGCTCAGGCCCTCGCCGGCGTCGAAGGCGAACAGCGTGACGCTGCCGCCGGCGTTCTTCACCAGCATGCGGCTGACGACGGCCTTGTCCTGGAAGTGCAGCATCTGCGCCAGCTTCTCGACGCGGGGCGGGTTGTCGGACAAACGGTTTCCGGTGCTCATGCTGGCCTCCTTGTGAATCGCCCGCATCATTGCCCGCTTCGTGGCTGCTGTCCATGGCGCAGGCCCTGCCCCCACTCGCTCCCCCTCGCCCCGATTGCCTTGCCTGCGCATTTGGCCGATGCTTGCCCGATCACAACCGGGAGACGCAGCATGACGGACGTTCGGCTTTCGCCTGAGGTGGCGGCGCGTCTCGAAGAAGCGCTCGGGCGCTCGTACAGCCCCTACAGCGGCTTTGCGGTGGCGGCTGCGGTGGTGACCGGCTCGGGGCGCGTGTTTGCGGCGCCCAACATCGAGAACGCCTCCTTCGGGCTCACCGTTTGCGCCGAGCGCAACGCGATCTTCCAGGCCGTTGCGGCCGGCGAGCGCGACATCCTTCGGCTCTATCTGCTGACGCCGACGCGCGAGCTTCATACTCCCTGCGGCGCCTGCCGCCAGGTAATGGCCGAGTTCATGCCGCCCGAGGCCGAGGTGCTGTGCCTGTCGCGCGAGGCAAGCCAGCGCTTCACCGTCGGCATGCTGCTGCCGGCGGCCTTCTCGCGCTGATCTTCTGCTCTCCCCGCCGAGACCCGACCATGCCCAGAAAATCCACGACTGCCGCCGATGCCCGGACTGTGGCGGCACCCTATGTGTTCATCAGCCACGACAGCCGCGATGCGGAGCTGGCGGCCTTGTTCAGTGATCTCGTGCGCGCGGTGACGGCGAACATGATCCACTGCTTCCGCTCCTCGGACTCGCAGGGCACCGAGGGGATCGCATTCGGCGATGAGTGGTACGGCAAGGTGGTCGATGCGCTCGATGCGGCGAGCGACGTGGTCTGCCTGCTCACGCCGCGCAGCCTCGAACGGCCGTGGATCCTGTTCGAGGCCGGCATGGCGCGTGGCATGCGCCATCAGCGGCCGGTCTTCGGCCTGCTGCTCGGCATCGGCGATGTCGGCACCAGCCCGTTCGCCCAGTTCCAGAACTGCGCGGCGACGGCCGATGCGGTCGAGAAGCTGCTGACCCAGTTGTGCGCGCCTCACCCCCAGCTTCGCCCCGACCCGCAGGTGCTGTCCGGCCAGGTCAAGCTGTTTCTGGACCGGGTGGGGGCCGAGCTGCAGCGCATGCCGGCGAGCCGGCAGCGGGTCTGGCGGCGGCGGGTGCCGCTGCATGCGGAGCCCGAGGTGCTGCAGGCGGTGATCGGGCAGCTGGAGCAACTGCGCACCGATGTGCTGGCCTACATGACGGAGCAGGGGCGCGCGTGCCGGCTGGAGGGGATCCGCGCCAACCTGTTGCTGCCCGATGACGAGTTCCGCGACAAGGGTGAATTCCCGGGACAGCTCTATTTCTATGCGGCCGTGCCCGCCGGCGGCTTCACCCGCCGCGAGCTCGGCCTGCGCTTCGCGCCCGGCGAAGGCGTGGCGGGCAAGGTGTTCCTGGACGACAAGGCCTTTGTCGAGCACCGCGCCTTCGGCATCTCGAGCGCCAAGCTGAGCGTGATGCCGCGCCGGCTCTCGGCGGTGGCGGGCTTTCCGCTCCTGCACCGCGACATGAGCGCCTCGTTCGGGGTGGTGTGCGTCGACCTGATCGACACCGAGATCACCCAGGCCGACCTCGAAGGCCTGCTGGAGTCGGACGCGGTCAAGGACCGGGTCGACGACATGGCGCGCTATCTGCTCGACGCGCAGCCGGCCAACGCCTTCCTGCTCGAGTATTCGGCGCGGCCGGCCTGAGGTCGGTGCGAGGTCGGTGTTGCCCGGGGGTGGTGGGCCCTGCCTGATCGGGCGTGCGTCATGTCCGCTACCATGGCGGCGGGAATGCGGAGGAGAGCGCAGATGCACGGCGACGACGGACTGGTACGGCAACTCATGCAGCCCGGCGTGCTGCCGGACTCCGCGCGCGGGGTCGAGCTGATCGAGACCCACATCTCGTGGATCCTGCTCGCCGGCGACCATGCCTGGAAACTGAAGAAACCGCTCGACCTCGGCTTCCTGGACTTCAGCACGCCGGCGCGCCGGCGCGCGGCGTGCGAGGACGAGTTGCGACTCAACCGGCGCACCCTACCCGAGCTGTACGAGGCGGTGGTGCCGGTGCTGGGCGCGCCGCAGGCGCCGCGGCTGGGCAGCGCGCTGGTGCCGGGCGCGACCGATGAGCCGGCGCCGGCCGCGGCGCCGATCGACTACCTGGTGCGCATGCGCCGCTTCGAGCAGTCGGCGCTGCTGTCGCATTTGCTCGAGCAGGGCCAGCTCAGTCCCGCACTGTGCGACCGCCTTGCCCGTCACGTCGCCGACTTCCATGCGGCGGCCGAGGTGGCCGGCGCGGACGGGGCTTTCGGCCATGCCGACGCGGTGCATGCGCCGGTGCGGCAGAACTTCGAGCAGGTTCGCGCGCGCAGCAAGGATCCGGCCCTGCTGGCCGAGCTGGCCCGCGCGCAGGCCTGGGCCGAGGCGCAGTTCGCGGTCCTGCGTCCCGTCTTCGAGGCACGCCTGGCGGCCGGCCAGGTGCGCGAATGCCATGGCGACCTGCACCTGGGCAACCTGATCGTGCTCGATGGCGAGCCGCGCCTGTTCGACGCGATCGAGTTCAGCGCCGAATTGCGCTGGACCGATGTCATCGCCGACATCGCCTTCCTCGTCATGGACTTGCAGGCCCGCGGCCGTGCCGACCTCGGCTGGCGCTTCCTCAATGCCTGGCTCGAGCGCAGCGGCGACTACGAAGGCCTGCGCGTGCTGCCCTACTACCTGAGCTACCGCGCCATGGTGCGGGCCAAGGTCGCGGCCATCCGCGCTGCCCAGCTCGATGCGGCGGCGCGCGACGAGAGTCTGGCCGAATGTCGCCGCTACCTGGCGCTCGCCGGCGCGCAGGCGGCGCGGGCGACGCCTGCGCTGCTGATCGCCTGCGGCGTCTCGGGGGCCGGCAAGAGCAGCCAGTCGCAGCCGCTGCTCGAGGCCTGCGGCGTGATCCGCGTGCGCGCCGACGTCGAGCGCAAGCGCCTGTTCGGCCTCGACGCCGAGGCAGCGAGCGGGTCGGCACTGCATGGCGGGCTGTATTCCGCGGAGTCCACCGTGTGCACCTATGCGCGCCTGGGCGAACTCGCGCTGGCAGGCGTGGAGGCCGGTTATCCGATGCTGGTCGATGCGACCTTCCTGAAGCGGGTACAACGCTTCGGCTTTGCCGAGCTGGCCGACACGCTCGGCGTGCCCTTCGTGATCCTCGCCTTCGATGCGCCGCCGGCGGTGCTGCGCGAGCGGGTGCGTCGCCGCGCCGAGGCCGGCAAGGACGCCTCCGAGGCGGACCTGGCGGTGCTCGCGGCGCAACTTGTGGCGCGCGAGGCGCTCGAAAAGGGGGAACTCGAGCGCGCCCTCGTCGTCGATACCCGCTCGGCGCCAGACTGGCGCGCGCTGCTGCCGGCGCTCTCGCGCCTGTGGCCGGGGGCGCAGGCGGCTGATCACTAGACAGGAAGCATTTCCCGGGACCTGATGGATACCTTGACCCATGCCCTCTCGGGCGCGCTGGTCGGTCGCGTGCTCGCCGGCCGCCGTGCGCCTTCGGCCGTCGCAGCAGGCGCCGCCTCCCGGGCAGCAGCGGGCGTGCAGCCGCCCGTGTGGCAGATGGTGGTGGCCGGCACGATCGCGGCGACCTTCCCCGATCTCGACTTCGTGCTCGGCTGGGTGTCCGAGCTCACCTATCTGCGCGGGCACCGCGGCGTCACCCATTCGCTCGTGTTGCTGCCCCTGTGGGGGCTCTTGATCGCCTGGCTGCTGGCGCGTTTCTGGGCCCGTGACGGCAGGCCAGGCGCGGGCTGGCGCCGTTTCTACCTGGTGGTGTGTGCGGCGCTCTTCGTGCACATCCTCGGCGATCTCATCACCCAGTTCGGCACCATGATCCTGGCGCCGTTCTCCGACCACCGCTTCGGCTGGGGCACGACCTTCATCATCGATCTGCCCTTTACCGGCATCATCGTCGCCGGCCTGCTGGCGAGCGCGCTGTGGCGCACGAGCCGGGTGCCGTCAGCACTGGCGCTGGTGCTGCTCGCCGGCTGGGTCGGCGTTGGGGCGCTCGGACGCAGCGAGGCGATCGATGTCGCGCGCGCCTACGCGACCGCAAACGGCATCGCGGCGGTCGAGGTCGATGCCGCGCCAAGGCCGGCTTCGCCCTTCAACTGGACGGCGATCGTGTTCGACGGCGAGCGCTACCACTACGCCCACATCAACACCCGGCGCAGCCAGCCGCTGGTGGCCGGCGAGGGCGACACTTTCATCCGCCACTTCTCGGCGCCCTACCTGCCGGTGTCGATGGCGCAGTGGGAGGTGGCCGACCGTTTCGGCAACGGTGACGGGCGCGAGCTGGCGCAGAAGGTGTGGCAGGCCGAGGATTTCGCCTTCTTCCGCTGGTTCGCGATGTTCCCGGTGCTCGACCACGTCGAGCACGACACCGCCGGCCAGGTCTGCGCGGCCTTCCGCGATCTGCGCTTCGCGACGCCGGGCCGCGGGCGCGAACCCTTCGTGTACGGCCTGTGCGGCAGCGGCGGTGACTGGCGCCTGTTCGAACGCGAGGGCGAGGGGCGGCGCTGGATCGATGTCCGATGACGAAGCCGCGCTGTGATTCCTCCCGTCTCGATCCGGCTGCGCCGGACCCGTCCCCGGCCGAGGCTGGCGGCGCGGTCCCGTGTGCCGCGCCGACGCGCAAGGTCCCGCGCTGGCGGCGCTGGGCGGTCGAGATTGGTATCTTCGTGGCGATCTTCTTCGCCATCCAGGCGTGGATGGCGCGCGATGTCCCGGCTGGCCCGGCGCCCGACTTTGACGCGCTCGGCGCCGACGGCAGCGCGCTGAGCCTGGCCGCGTGGCGCGCGCCGCACCCGGGCAAGGCGATCGGGGTGTATTTCTGGGCCGACTGGTGCCCGATCTGCACCGCGCAGGAAGGCAGCATCGACGGCATCGCCGCCGACCACCCGGTGCTCACCGTCGCCATGCAGTCGGGCGATGCGGCGGCGGTCGCCACGGTCCTCGCCGACCGTGGTCTCGACTGGACCACCGCGATCGACGCCGACGGCCGCATCGCCCAGCGCTACGGCCTGCGCGGCGTGCCCGCCTTCGTGGTGGTCGATGCCGCGGGCGACATCCGCTCGGTGGCGCTCGGCTACACGACCGGCTGGGGGCTGCGCGCGCGGCTGTGGTGGGCGGGCGTCTGGCGTTGAGGACGCTTGGCAGGTGTTGTTGCCTTTGACAACAGCACGAGTTGTTGTCAATATCTCCAACATGAAAGCCCTTCCGTTGATCCGCCGCCGGGTCGTCATTGCGCCGGATGCATTTGCCGACGTTGCCGTATGGCGGGTCCCGGAGCCGGTGCCGCCTTCTGAGCATCCGTTCAAGTACCGGCTGGCTTATGTGATCGGCGGTGAGTGTGTGCTGCGTTACGACAACGAGCGCGGCAAGGGCGATCACCGTCATTACGGCGACCAAGAGTCGGACTACGCCTTTTCCGATCCGGATCAACTTACCCGCGACTTTGCTGCGGACATTGCGAGGTGGAACCATGAACACGGTCGTTCTTGAAGTGCGCAGCCTGGCCGAGACGCTGGCCGATGCGGCGCGCGCGATGAAAACCGGGCGTGGTGATACTCAGTCGCGGATTGCCTTCGCGACGCCCGAGTTGCTCTGGAAGGTACTGAGCGCGAAGCGCTGGGAGCTGTTGAAGGCGCTCTGTGCGGCGGGGCCGGTCTCGATACGCGAGGCGGCCAGGCGGGTGGGGCGTGACGTCAAGGCGGTGCACGGCGACGTGACTGCGCTGCTCGACGCCGGTGTGCTGTCGCGTACCGACGACGGACGAATCGAGTTTCCGTTCGATGCGGTGAAGGTCGAGTTTCTGCTGCAGGCAGCCTGAGGAGAGCGGCAATGGGCGCGCCCGCACTGATCGCCGCCTTCACCGCCGGTGCCGCCACCCTCGCCGGCGGGCGGGCACTGGTGCATTGGGGCATCCGCAAGGGGCTGGCCGCGCCGCGGCTGCCGCATCACACCGACCCGGGCGCGCTCGGGCTCGGTTTCGACACGCTGCGCATCGCGACCGCCAACGGCAAGACCTTGCACGCCTGGTTCATCCCGGCGCCGGCGGCCGCGGACGAGGCGCACAGACTGGCGCCCGCAGTGGTGGTGCTGCATGGCT
The DNA here is from genome assembly GCF_047806685.1 of Thauera sp. WH-1. NCBI lineage: Bacteria > Pseudomonadati > Pseudomonadota > Betaproteobacteria > Rhodocyclales > Zoogloeaceae > Thauera > Thauera sp. WH-1. The sequence goes on along the minus strand of NZ_JBLQGP010000005.1, from coordinate 40,379 downwards.
GGGGCGGCAATGCGGCGCTGATGCTGCCGCTTGCGCGCCCGCTGCACGAGGCCGGCTTTGCCATGCTGTTCGTCGATGCGCGCTGTCACGGTGCCAGCGACGACGACAGCTTCGCTTCGCTGCCGCGCTTTGCCGAGGATGTCGAGCATGCCTTCGCCTGGCTGGCCGCACGCGCCGGTGTCGACCCGCAGCGCATCGCGCTGCTCGGCCATTCGGTGGGCGCCGGCGCGGTGTTGTTCGCCGCCTCGCGTACGCCGCAGGTGGCGGTGGTGGTCAGCGTGGCGGCCTTTTCGCATCCCGCGGCGATGATGCGGCGCTGGCTGGCGGCCAGGCGCATCCCGGAGAAGCCGGTCGGCCGCTACATCCTCGAGTATGTGCAGAAGACGATCGGCTACCGCTTCGACGACATCGCGCCGCTCGCCACCATTTCGCGCATTCATCGCCCGGTGCTGCTGGTGCATGGCGAGGACGACGCCGTGGTGCCGGTCGACGAGGCGCGGCAGATCTTCGCCGCACGCGGCGACACGCCGGTCGAGCTGCTGACGCTGGCGGGCGATCATGAATCCTTTGCCGATCTCGAGCACCATGTCGGCCGCCTGATGGACTTCCTGCGGCGCACGCTCGCGCCGCCCGCCGAGGGCTGAGCGCGGGCGGGCGGCGCCACGGCGCCGGGGCGCAGCCGAGTGGCGTCAGTCCTGGCTGCGGGTAATCTCGGCTGGTCGTGGCGCGCCCCGGTTTGTAGAATCCGCCTTCCTCGCGCCGGCTTTGCCTGCGCGTCCGGCTCAAAACAAGTCCCTCGGAGACCCCTCTCATGCAAAAACGCCGCTTCAATGCCCTCGTCGCCGGCCTGTTCGCGTCCGCCGCGCTCGGCCTGGCCATGCCGGCCTCGGCCCAGCAGTACAAGGATGAATACAAGCTGTCCACCGTGCTCGGCGAAGCCTTCCCCTGGGGCTGGGGCGCCAAGCGCTGGGCCGACCTGGTCGCGGAGAAGACCGAAGGCCGCATCAACATCAAGGTCTATCCGGGCACCTCGCTGGTCTCCGGCGACCAGACCAAGGAATTCACCGCGCTGCGCCAGGGCATCATCGACATGGCGGTGGGCTCGACGATCAACTGGTCGCCGCAGGTCAAGGAACTCAACCTGTTCGCGCTGCCCTTCCTGATGCCCGACCACAAGGCGATCGACGCCCTGACCCAGGGCCGGGTCGGCCAGAAGATGTTCGAGATCCTCGCCGAGCGCGACGTCGTGCCGCTGGCCTGGGGCGAGAACGGCTTCCGCGAGGTGTCGAACTCGAAGAAGCCGATCCGCACGCCGGAAGACCTCAAGGGCATGAAGATGCGCGTGGTGGGCTCGCCGCTGTTCCTCGCTACCTTCACCGCCCTTGGCGCCAACCCGACGCAGATGAGCTGGGCCGACGCCCAGCCGGCAATGGCGACCGGCGCGGTCGATGGCCAGGAGAACCCGCTCGCCGTGTTCAACGCCGCCAAGCTGCACACCGTCGGCCAGAAGAACCTGACGCTGTGGGGCTATGTGGCCGACCCGCTGATCTTCGTGGTCAACAAGAACGTGTGGAACTCGTGGACCGAGGCCGACCGCAAGGCGGTGCAGGAAGCCGCCGTGCAGGCCGCCGCCGAGGAGCTGGCCCGTGCCCGCGCCGGCATCTCGGCCGAGGACGACGCCCTGCTGAAGGAGATCGAGGCCAACGGCGTCGAGGTCGTGCGCCTGTCCGACGCCGAGCGCGACGCCTTCCGCGCCGCCACCGCCGGTGTGTACAAGGAATGGGCCGAGCGCATCGGCGCCGACCTCGTCAAGCAGGCCGAGGAAGACATCGCCAAGCGCTGATGTCGGGCATGCCGGTCCGGCTCCCGTGCGCGGGCGCCGGACCGGCGGCCTGAGAGCTTTCCCGACGCCGCGGCTGGGCACAGGCCGCAGCGCCGGGGCGTCGGCCTCCCAAGCCCGGTCTTCCCCGGTCCCTCCTTTTTCCGCGCCACGCGCACCCCTGTCGCAGGCATCTCTGGCCTGCCTCGCTGGACGTCACGATGAGCCTTGAAGTCCCGTCGGCCGAAGACCAGGCCGACCGCCCCTACACGATCGAGCAGATCCTGACCGGCATTGCCATGGGCGCGATCATGCTGATCACCTTCGGCAACGTGCTGGTGCGCTACCTGACTTCGCGCTCCTTCGCCGCCACCGAGGAGTTCTCGATCGCGCTGCTGATCGTGCTGTCCTTTCTCGGCTCGTCGGTGGCGTTCGCCTTCAACCGCCACATCCGCGTCGGCTTCTTCGTCGACCGCCTGCCGCCGGCCTGGCGCGCCGCGATGGACTGGCTGTCCTTCGCCGTCACCGCGAGCCTGTTCGCCTTCATCGCCTATTACGCCGCGCGGCTGACCTGGGACCAGTACCGCTTCGAGGAGACTTCGCCCGCGCTCGGCGTGCCGCAGTGGTGGTACACGGTGTGGATGCCGGTGCTGGCGGTGACACTGGTGCTGCGCCTGATCGTCAACCGCCTGCGGGGGCGCGCATGATCGGCGCCACCTTGCTCGGGCTGTTCATGCTGGCGCTGATCGCCGGCCTGCCGCTGGCGGTGGCGCTGGGCGTGGCCAGCGTCGCCGTGCTGGCGATGGCGGGCTTCGACCAGCTCGCCGTGCCGACCAACATCTACGCCGGCATCGCCAAGTACCCGCTGCTGGCGATCCCGATGTTCATCCTCGCCGGCATGATCTTCGAGCGTTCGGGGGTGGCGATCCGCCTGGTGCGCTTCGTCACCGCGATGGTGGGCGAATGGACCGGCTCGCTGGCGGTCGTCGCCGTGCTGGTGTCGATGCTGCTGGGCGGCATCTCCGGCTCGGGCCCGGCCGATGCGGCGGCGGTGGCGGCGGTGATGCTGCCGTCGATGGTCGCGCGCGGCTATCCGAAGGGCTTCTCGGCGGGCCTGATCGCCGCAGCCGGCTCGACCGCGATCGTCATCCCGCCCTCGGTGGCCTTCATCGTCTACAGCGTGATGGTGCCGGCCGCGACCGTGCCCGCGCTGTTCGCCGCGGGCCTCTTCCCCGGCATGATCGCCGCCCTGTGCCTGCTCGTGCCGGCCATCATCATCAGCCGGCGGCACGGCTTCGGGCGCGACTTCAAGGCCGCGCGGCCGCCGCTGGGCAAGAGCTTCATTGAAGCGATCTGGGGCCTGCTGGCGCCGGTGATCATCCTCGGCGGCCTGCGCACCGGCATCTTCACGCCGACCGAGGCGGCGGTGGTGGCGGTCGCCTACGGCATCTTCGTCGGCATGGTGGTCTATCGCAGCATCACGCCGAAGGGGCTGTTCCGCATCCTGGTCGATGCCGGCGAGCTCTCGGCCGTGGTGCTGATGATCATCGGCATCGCCTCGGTGTTCGCCTGGGCGGGCAACACCCTGGGCATCTTCGACGCTGCAGCCAAGGCCCTGGTCGGCCTGCACTCGAGCGAATGGCTGATGCTGCTGTCGATCAACCTGCTGCTGCTGGCGGCAGGCATGTTCCTCGACGCGATCTCGATCTTCCTGATCCTGCTGCCGCTGCTGGTGCCGATTGCGGTGGCGATGGGCTGGGACCTGGTGTGGTTCGGCGTGATGATGACGATCAACCTCGCCATCGGCCAGTTCACGCCGCCGATGGCGATCTCGCTGATGATCACCTCGCGCATCGCCGGCATCGGCATGGAAGAGACCTTCCGCTGGGTGGTGTGGCTGGTGCTGGCGATGGGCGCCGGCCTGGCGCTGATGATCGTGTTCCCGCAGCTCGCGCTCTGGTTGCCGGGCAAGCTCGGCTACCTGTAAGGCGGTCAGCGCCTCAGCCGGGCTGGTTCAGCAGGTCGTTGATCGCGATCTGGATGCGCTGTGCCACGCGACGGCGGTCGAGCGCGGGGTTGCGGATCGTGCGGAGCAGCAGGCCTTCGAACAGGCTGGCGAGCACCTCGACCATGTCGCCGATCGCCTCCGGGGGGTCGTCGTGGCCGGCCGCGCTGCGGATGACGCGGACGGTGATCATCAGCTCGCGACGACAGGCTTCGTCCGCCTCGCGCACGATCTGCGCGACCCGCGGGTTGCGCGCCGCCTCGGCGACGATCTCCAGCTTCAGCGCGGCGGCAGCCGGGTCGAGCTGATCGGCGACGGCGTCGGCGGCGCGCTCGATCAGCGCGGCGCGCACGTTGCAGGCCGCCCGGAATTCGGCGGTCATGGTCAGCAGGGTCTCGAGGTCCTGCGCCACGATCGCGGCGATGATCGCTTCCTTGTTCTCGAAATAGTGGTAGATGTGGCCGGCGCTCATGCCGGCAATCTTCGAGATCTGCGCGATGCTGGCGCCATGAAAGCCGTGCTCGCGAAAGCATTGCGCTGCAGCGCTCAGGATCTGTTGTCGGCGCGCGGTCGCCCGCGAAGCCTCGGTGGTGTGTTGAGTTTGATCGGCAGTCTGCATGCTGTTGTGTTCGGGCGTTCGCTGCCGTTCTCGATGAACGGTCGCCGTGCCCTGTTGTCTCGAAAAATCTTGCGATGCAGCAAACGATAACATAGAATGAGCGTTCGATCTAGAATAACCATTCCAATGAGCGGGATGTCGCACAGTGGCCAACAGTCGCATGCCGATATCGCCGCTTCTCGCGTTCACGAGGCTCCAATGAAGACAAGATCTCACCCTCTTTTCAGGTCTGCGGCTGCGGTGGCGCTCAGCGCCCTGTTCCTTGCCGCCTGCAGTGGCGACAAGGAACAGGGCGCCGCGTCCGGCGCCGGCGCGCAGCCGGCGCCGGCAGTGACGGTGATGACGGTGAAGAGCGAGTCGGTGCCGATGGTGGCTGAACTGCCCGGCCGCACCACGCCCTACCTGATCGCCGAGCTGCGCCCGCAGGTCACCGGCATCGTCACCGAGCGTGCCTTCAACGAGGGCAGCGAGGTCAAGGCCGGCCAGGTGCTGTACCGCATCGACCCGGCGGCCTACCAGGCGGCCTACGACAGCGCGAAGGCGGCGCTCGCCCGTGCCGAGGCCAACGCCCAGGTGGCCCGCATCAAGGCCGAGCGCCACGCCGGCCTGGTGAAGATCGAAGCCGTCAGCAAGCAGGCCAACGACGATGCCCAGGCCGCGCTCAAGCAGGCCCAGGCCGAGGTGGCGGCAGCCAAGGCGGCGCTCGACAGGGCACGGATCGACCTCGACTACACCCGGCTGAAGTCGCCGATCGCCGGCCGCATCGGCCGCTCGACGGTGACCGCGGGCGCGCTGGTCACCGCCAATCAGGCGCAGGCGCTCGCTACCGTGCAGCAGCTCGATCCGATCTATGTCGATCTCACGCAATCGAGCGTCGACATGCTGCGCCTGCGCAGCGACATGGCCGCAGGCCGCCTGCAGGCGAGCGCCAAGGGCGAGGTGCCGGTGAAGCTGATCCTCGAGGATGGCAGCGAGTACGCCGCCGAAGGCCGCCTCGCCCTGTCCGAGGTGACGGTGGATGAAGGCACCGGCAGCGTGACCCTGCGCGCCCAGTTCGCCAATGGCGACGGTGTGCTGCTGCCCGGCATGTACGTACGCGCCCGCCTGCCGCAAGGCACGCGCAGCGAGGCGATCCTGGTGCCGCACAAGGCGCTGTCGCGCGATCCGCGCGGCGACGCGCTGGTCATGGTGGTCAATGCCGACAACGTGGTGGAGTCGCGCGCGGTGCAGGTGGCGCAGTCGCTGGGCGAGAACTGGGTGCTGACCGGCGGCCTGCAGGCCGGCGAGCGCATCATCGTCGAGGGCCTGCAGCGGGTGCGCCCGGGCGCGCCCGTCCAGGCCGAGGAGGCCGCTGCCGGCGTGGGCGCGCAAGCCGGTGTGGCGCCGGCCGCCACGGCACAGTGAGGTAGGCGACCATGGCCCGTTTCTTCATCGACCGACCCATCTTCGCCTGGGTCATCGCCATCGTCATCATGCTGGCCGGCGCGCTGTCCATCCAGCAGTTGCCGGTGTCCCAGTATCCGTCGATCGCGCCGCCCGCGATCGTCATCAATGCCCGCTACCCCGGCGCCTCGGCCAAGGCGGTGGAAGACTCGGTGACGCAGATCATCGAGCAGAAGATGACCGGCCTCGACGGTCTGCTGTACATGAAGTCGACCAGCGATGCCTACGGCAACGCCTCGACCACGCTGACCTTCTCCGCCGACACCGACCCCGACATCGCCCAGGTGCAGGTACAGAACAAGATGCAGACGGCGCTGCCGCTGCTGCCCCAGCCGGTGCAGCAGCAGGGGGTGACGGTCGCCAAGTCGGCGATGAACTTCCTGATGGTGGTCGGCTTCGTGTCCGCCGATGGCTCGATGGACGGCACCGATCTGTCGGACTTCCTGGTGTCCTCGGTGCAGGATCCGCTGTCGCGCGTCGATGGCGTCGGCGAGGTGCAGGTGTTCGGCGCGCAGTACGCCATGCGCGTGTGGCTGGACCCGGCGAAGCTGACCAACTATCGGCTCACCCCGGGTGATGTGCGCCAGGCCCTGCAGGCGCAGAACACCGAGGTCTCGGCCGGCCAGCTCGGCGGCACCCCGGCGCTGCCCGGCCAGGGCTTCACCGCCACCATCACCGCGCAGAGCCGGCTGCAGACGGCCGAGCAGTTCGAAACCATCCTGCTGCGCAGCGGCGTGCAGGGTGGCGAGGTGCGGCTGAAGGACGTCGCCCGCATCGAGATCGGCGCCGAGAACTACGGCACCGTCGCCCGCTTCAACGGCCAGCCTGCCGCCGGCGTCGGCGTCCGCCTGGCCGCCGGCGCCAACGCGCTCGACACCGCGACCGCGGTGCGCGCCCGGCTCGACGAGATGCAGCGCTACTTCCCGGAAGGCGTCGAGTACGTCGTGCCCTACGACACCACGCCCTTCGTCAAGATCTCGATCCAGTCGGTGGTCATGACCCTGATCGAGGCGGTGGTGCTGGTCTTCCTGGTGATGTACCTGTTCCTGCAGAACTTCCGCGCCACGCTGATCCCCACCATGGCGATCCCGGTCGTGCTGCTCGGCACCTTCGGCCTGATGGCGGCCTTCGGCTTCTCGATCAACACCCTGACCATGTTCGGCATGGTGCTGGCGATCGGCCTGCTGGTGGATGACGCCATCGTGGTGGTCGAGAACGTCGAGCGCGTGATGACCGAGGAGGGCCTGCCGCCCAAGGAGGCCACCAAGCGCTCGATGGACCAGATCACCAGCGCGCTGATCGGCATCGGCCTGGTGCTGTCGGCGGTGTTCGTGCCGATGGCCTTCTTCGGCGGCTCGACCGGCGTCATCTATCGCCAGTTCTCGATCACCATCGTGTCGGCGATGGGGCTGTCGGTACTGGTGGCGATCGTGTTCACCCCGGCGCTGTGCGCCACCATGCTCAAACCGGTGGAAAAGGGCCACGAGCACGGCGAAGGCGGCCTGTTCGGCCGCTTCTTCCACTGGTTCAACACCAAGTTCCACAACGGCACCCAGCGCTACGAGCGCAGCGTGGGCGGCATCCTCAAGCGCAGCGTGCGCTTCCTCGCCATCTACCTCGCCATCGTCGCGGTGCTCGGCCTGCTCTTCGTGCGCATGCCGACCTCCTTCCTGCCCGAGGAAGACCAGGGCGTGATGTTCAACCAGGTCATGCTGCCGGCCGGGGCGACCCAGGAGCGCACGCTCGAGGTGCTGAAGAAGGTCGAGGATCACTTCCTCGACAACGAGAAGGACACCGTGCGCGCCATCTTCACCGTGGCGGGCTTTTCCTTCGGCGGCAGCGGCCAGCACATGGGCATCGGCTTCGTGAACCTCAAGCACTGGGACGAGCGCAAGGCGCCGGGCATGGACGTGAAGTCGGTGGCCGGGCGCGCGATGGGCGCGTTCTCGCAGATCCGCGAGGCGATGGTGTTCGCCTTCGTGCCGCCGGCGGTGATCGAGCTCGGCACCTCGGGCGGCTTCACCGTGCAGATGCAGGACCGCTCCGGCCTCGGCCACGACGCGCTGGTGGCCGCGCGCAACCAGTTCCTCGGCATGGCAGCGCAGGATCCGCGCCTCGTCGGCGTGCGTCCGAACGGCCAGGAGGACATGCCCGAGCTCAAGCTCGACATCGACTACGCCAAGGCGGGCGCCCTCGGGCTGTCGGTCGCCGACATCAACGACACCCTGGCGACGGCCTGGGGCGGCAGCTACATCAACGACTTCCTCGACCGCGGCCGCATCAAGAAGGTGTACCTGCAGGGGGACGCGCATGCGCGCATGACCCCCGAGGATCTCGACAAGTGGTTCGTGCGCAACCGCGGCGGCGAGATGGTGCCGTTCTCGGCCTTCGCCACCTCGCACTGGACTTATGGCTCGCCGCGCCTGGAGCGCTTCAACGGCCAGCCCTCGATGGAGATCCTCGGCCAGGCGGCCCCCGGGCTGTCGTCGGGCGAGGCGATGCAGGCGGTGGAGGAGATCATGGCCAAGCTGCCGCCGGGTATCGGCTACGACTGGTCCGGCACCTCCTACGAGGAGCGTCGCTCGGGCTCGCAGGCGCCGGCGCTGTACGCGCTGTCGCTGCTGGTGGTGTTCCTGTGCCTGGCGGCCTTGTACGAGAGCTGGTCGGTGCCCTTCGCGGTGATGCTGGTGGTGCCGCTCGGCGTGCTCGGCGCGCTGCTCGCCGCCACCGGGCGCGGGCTGTCGAACGACGTGTACTTCCAGGTCGGCCTGCTCGCCACCATCGGCCTGTCGTCGAAGAACGCGATCCTGATCGTGGAGTTCGCCAAGGCGCAGATGGAAGAGCAGGGCAAGGACCTGGTGGCGGCGACGCTCGAGGCGGTGCGCATGCGTCTGCGCCCGATCATCATGACCTCGCTCGCCTTCGGCTTCGGCGTGCTGCCGCTGGCGATCGCCACCGGCGCCGGCGCCGGCAGCCAGAACGCGATCGGCACCGGCGTGCTCGGCGGCACCATCGCCGCGACCGTGCTCGGCCTGTTCTTCGTGCCGCTGTTCTACGTCGTGATCAAGCGCGTTTTCCCGGACAAGGCCAGGGACGAGGCCGTCGCGCCGGCTGTCCAGGAGGGACGTTGACATGAGTACCTACCCCGCAAACTCCGCTGCGCCGGCAGCGGCATCCGGCGCCATGGCGGCGGCCGGCCGCGCCCGCATGCCGCTGCGCAGCCTGGTGGTGGCGCTGGCCGCCACCACGCTGGGCGCGTGCACGACGCTGATCCCGGCTTTCGAGCGCCCCGCGGCGCCGGTGCCGGCGAGCTTTCCGCTGGCCCAGCCGAGCGAAGCCTCGGCCGTGGCGCCGCTGGCCGACACCATCGCCTGGCGCGATTACTTCGCCGACGAACGCCTGCGCGAAGTGATCGCGCTCGCGCTCGACAACAACCGCGACCTGCGCATTGCCGCCCTCAACATCGAGCGTGCGCGCGCCCAGTACGGCATCCAGCGTGCCGACCTGCTGCCCTCGATCGCGGTCAGCGGCGGGCAGAGCGCGCAGCGCGTGCCGGGCGATCTGAGCATGAGCGGCGACTCGACCGTCAGCCGCCAGTACTCGGCCAACCTCGGCTTCGCCGCCTACGAGCTCGACTTCTTCGGCCGCGTGCGCAGCCTGGAGGAGCAGGCGCTGCAGAGCTACCTCGGTACCCAGGAGGCCCGCCGCAGCGCGCAGATCAGCCTGGTCGCCGAGGTTGCCAATGCCTGGCTGCGCCTGGCCGCGGACCGCGAGCGCCTGGCGCTGGCGCGCAGCACGCTGGAAACGCGCCAGCAGTCGGTCGAACTGGTTCGCCGCAGCCTGGAGCTCGGCGCGGTGTCGGCGCTCGATCTCAATCAGGCCGAGACCCTGCGGCAGACCGCGCGCGCCGACGTGGCACGCTACACCGCGCTGGTGGCGCAGGCCGAGAACGCGCTGGCCCTGGTGGTGGGCGCGGCCGTGCCGGCGGCGTGGCTGCCGCAGTCGCTCAACGAGGTCGTGGCCGCGGTGCCCGAGCTGCCCGCCGGCCTGCCGTCCGAGGTGCTCACCCGCCGGCCCGACATCCTGCAGGCCGAGCGTGCGCTGATGGCGGCCAATGCCAGCATCGGTGCGGCGCGCGCGGCCTTCTTCCCGCGCATCACGCTTACCGCGACGGCCGGCACGGCGAGCAGCACCCTCGATGGCCTGTTCGATGGCGGCTCGGGGGCCTGGAGCTTCGTACCGCAGCTGCGCCTGCCGATCTTCGAGGCCGGGCGTCTGCAGGCCAGCCTGGACCTCGCCGAGATCCAGCGGGATATCAACGTCGCGCAATACGAAAAGGCCGTCCAGGCGGCCTTCCGCGAGGTGGCCGACGCCCTCGCGGAACGGTCCACGCTCACCGAGCAGCTCGACGCCCGCCGCGCGCTGCTGCAGGCGACCGAGAAGAGCTTCGAGCTCTCCGAGGCGCGTTACCGCGGCGGGGTGGATAGCTATCTGACCCTGCTCGATGCGCAGCGCAGCCTGTATGGCGCCCAGATGGAGCTGATCGGCACGCGCCAGAGCGACGCCAATAACCGCGTGGCGTTGTACAAGGCGCTCGGCGGCGGCTGGCAGTAAGCCGACAGGCGACGCGGGCGATGGGCCGGCGCGTGGTCCGCGTCGCCCGTCGGGTGGGTGCGGCGCGCTACACTTCGCCCTCATGAATCCTGACGCCTCACCCTTGCCCGCCGCCGATCGCCGCATCCCGGTGACCCTGCTCACCGGTTTCCTCGGCGCGGGCAAGACCACGCTGCTCAACCACCTGCTGCGCCAGCCCCAGCTGGCGCACTGTGCCGTGCTGATCAACGAGTTCGGCGAAGTCGGCGTCGATCATCACCTGGTGGAAAAGGTCGATGAGAGCCTGGTGGTGCTCGATTCCGGCTGCATCTGCTGCAGCGTGCAGGGCGACCTCGTGCGCGCGCTGAAGGGGCTCTTCATGCGGGCCTTGCGACGCGAGCTCAAGGGCCTGCGCCGGGTGTTGATCGAGACCACCGGCCTGGCCGACCCCGCGCCGGTCATCCACACGCTGATGGCCGAGCCCTTCCTCTGCGAGCGTTTCCGCATCGATGGCGTCGTCACCGCGGTCGATGCCACCCACGCGCTCGACCAGCTCGCGCGCCAGCACGAGGCGGTCCGCCAGGTCGCCATGGCCGACCGCCTGCTGCTGACCAAGTGCGACCTCGCCGAGCCGGCAGCGCGCGCGGCGGTGTCGGCGCGCATCGCCCAGCTCAACCCGGGCGCGCGTCAGGTGGAGGTGTGCGCAGGGCAGCTCGCCCCGGACGAGATCTTCGGCTGCGGGCTGTACGATGCGGCCGGCAAGCAGCCCGATGTGGCGGCCTGGCTGGGCGAGGAAGCCTTGCGCGCGGCGCGCCAGCGGGCGGCCGCGGCATCGGCCTGGCGCAAGCCCGGCAGCAGCGGTGGGCGCAAGGCAGGCGCGGGCAACCCGATCGTGGCGGGGGCAGGGGCGGAGGCTTCGCAGCCGACCACGACCGAGCGTGCGCGCCATGATGCCGAGGTGCACAGCTTCGTGCTGACGTTTGACGCGCCCCTGCCCTGGTACGAGTTCTCGGATGCGCTCGCGCTGCTGCTGCAGCTCCATGGCGCGCGCGTGCTGCGCATCAAGGGGCTGTTGAATGTCGAGGGCGATCCCTTGCCGCGCGTGCTGCAATGTGTCCAGCACAGCGTGTACTCGAGCACCAGCCTGCCGGCATGGCCGACCGAGCCGCCCTACGACGACCGCCGCAGCCGGCTGGTGTTCATCGTGCGGGCCTTGCCGGCCGAGGACGTCATCACCCTGCTGAGCAGCCTGATCGGCCAGCCGGCACACGTGTCGTCCTAGTGGAGGACGCCGGCCTGGTGCGGGACGCCGGCTTGGTGCGCGCCCCGCCTGGCGGGCTTCAGTCGCAGCTTGCCTTGCACTCGCCGCTGCTGCAGTCCGCCACGCTCACCGTGCATTTCTCCCGGCTGCGGTAGACCAGGCGGTGGTCGCCCTCGTAGTCGCAGATCAGGCGCGTGAGCCCGTTCCTGCTCTCGACGCCCATGCGCAGCGCCTTCGCCGCGCGAATCTGTTCCGGCGTCACGTTGCATGACAGGTAGCCGCTGAAGGCGCCGTCAGCCGACTCCCACAGGGCGGTGTTCTTGGCTTCCTTGTAGTTCTCGAAGTTCGCGCAGGTGAGCACGTCCCGTCCATACAGGCGGGCGTTGTCGCCGCAGAAGCCCATGTAGGTGTACTTGAGCTCCTGATCGGTCGGACAGGCGGCCACCTGCACCGCGGCCGTGAGGGCGGGGCAGGTGTGGCTGTCGGCCTGTGCCGGCGCGGCGAACAGGCTGGCAAGCAGGCCGACGACAAGAAAGGATCGAATGACGGCGGGCAGGGGCAGGGTGATTGTCGACATCGTGTGCTCTCGGAGTCTGGAGGTGTGCGGCAGGGCGCGTGGAGCGCGATCAAATGAAGGAGGGCGGTGGGCTACCAGAACTTCCACCACCACTTGCGCTTCTTCATCGCGTCCTCGACGTGATCGGACCACTTGCTGGCACCGCCGGCCTCGAGGAAGTAGGCGCCGAAGCGCTTGTCGGCCTCGTTGATGTGGCGCGTGAGCCAGACCTTGAGGAAGTGCAGCAGCTCGAAGGTGATCGTGGCCTGGCCGGAGTCGAGCTTTGCCTGCAGGGCCTGGACCTGGCCGATCAGGTCTTCGTGGTTCTGCTTGTGGGCCTCGAAGTCGGGGTAGTTCGACACCCGCATCAGGCTTTCCTCGACCGCGAAGTGGGTGCGGGTGTAGTCGGCGAGCTTGTCGAGGATCTCGCGCGAGGTGGCCGAGCCGTGGTGCTCCTGGATGGCGACGTGGAGCTGGTTGAGCAGATCGACCAGCTCCTTGTGCTGCTCGTCGATCTCCTGCAGGCCGACACTGAACTCATCGGACCAGTGAAAGAGGTCAGTCGTCATGATGATGTGAGGATGTGATCGAAGGCTCAAGGCTAAACGGTTCTGGCGCAATGGGATTGACGGGGATCAATCTGCAGGCGCTTGTCTGCGCTCATGCGCTGCGCAGCGGCGGGTGTCGTTGCTATGCTTGAGGCCGTGCCCAACCACCGCGCCGACCCCTTGACCTCACCCGCTGCCCCGACTCCGCGGCTGTCCGCGCTCGAAACCCGCTGGGTCGCCGAACTGGTGCGACGCCATGAGGAACACCGTGGCGTGCTCGACGACGCGCGCATCCATGCCGAGGCGCGCGCGCTCGGTGGCGATCTCGAGGCCCGCGTGTTGCACCGGGCTGCGGCGCTGGGTGCGCGCGAGGGCTGGTGTGAGGCGGTGCTGCGCTGGCATGGACGTGCCCGCCTGCTGTTCTTCCTTGCCTTCGGTCTCGCCCTGGTGCTCGGTTTCGGCGCCGCCGCCGGGGTGCTCGGTGACGGCACGCGGCCGGTGAACGTGGTGTGGACGCTTGGCGGCCTGCTCGGGGTGCATGGATTGAGCCTGCTGCTGTGGCTCGCCAGCATCGGCGTGCAGGGGCGAATGCGGGGCGGCCTGCAACAGGGCGGCGTGCTGGGCCGCGTCTGGCTGCGTGTGGTCGGCGTGCTCGATCGCGGCGCGGCCGCGGCCGACCTGCCGGCGGCACTCGCTGGCCTGCTCGGGCGCGGGCGGCTGGCGGCCTGGGGCGTGGGGGCGGTCAACCATGCGCTGTGGTTCGCTGCCCTGCTCGGCGCCACGCTGGGCGTGCTCGCCCTGCTCGCCACCCGGCGCTACGGCTTCATCTGGGAGACCACCATCCTGCCAGCGGACAGCTTCGTTTCGCTCAGCACGGCGCTCGGTGCGCTGCCCGGCATGCTCGGCTTTCCGGTGCCGGACGCGGCGACCGTGGCGGCGAGCGGCGACGCGCCGATGGAGGCCGAAGCCGGTCGGCGCGCCTGGGCAGGCTGGCTGGTGGGGGCAGTGGTGGTCTATGGCGTGCTGCCACGGCTCGTGCTGGTGCTGACATGCTGGCTGCTGTGGCGGCGCGGCACGCGCGGCCTGGCGCTCGAGCTGTCGCGCCCGGGGTACGCGCGCCTGCGCCCGCTGCTGATGCCCGACAGCGAACGCATCGGCGTGCATGACCCCGAGCGGGCAACGCTGCAAGGGCCGCGACGCCAGGCCAATGTGGTGCGCGGCGAGGGGGGCGCGGTGGCGGTGGCGCTCGAACTCGGCGACGATCTGCCGTGGCCGGGGGTCCTCTGTGCGCCGGCTCCCAATGGGCAGGCCGCGGCCGATCTGGCGGCGCCTCCCTCCTGGCAGGATGGTGGCCGGCTCGACAGCCGCGAAGAGCGTCGCGCCGCGCGCGAACGCTTCGCCCGCCAGCCGCCGCCGCGCCTGCTGGTGGCGGTCGATGCACGCCAGACGCCCGATCGCGGCAGCCTCGGCTTGATCGCCGAATTGGCCGATCACGCGCAATCGATCCGCGTGTGGTTGGCCGGTGTCGACGCAAGCGAGGTTGGCGCCGCGGCGGGCAAGGCCGAGGGGCGCGCCGCGCCGGCACCGGCGGCGCGGCTGCGCCAGTGGCGTGAGGGTCTGGCCGGGATGGGTCTCAGCGCAGCAAGTGCAGATAGCGCCGGCCAGGGCGCCGCCCCCGCCGGCGCAGCGGAGGCGGCCGTGGTGGTGGATGCCGCGGCCGCGCGCGCCTGGCTGGAACACGGAGACGAAGCGTGACGGACGACATCCTGCGGTTGGCCGTGGTCGGCCATACCAACACCGGCAAGACCTCGCTGCTGCGCACGCTGGCGCGCGATGTCGGCTTTGGCGAGGTTTCCGATTCGGCCGGCACCACCCGTCATGTCGAGGGGCTGCGCCTGATGGCCGACGGCGTGCCGGCGGTGGAGCTGTTCGACACCCCGGGCATGGAGGACGCGATCGCGCTGCTCGAGTTCATCGACGGCCTGGTCACGCCCGCCGAGCGCATCGACGGTCCCGAGCGCGTGGCGCGCTTCCTCGCCCGCGACGAGGCCGCCGGTCGCTTCGAGCAGGAGGCCAAGGTGTTGCGCCAGATGCTGGCGAGCGATGCGGCGCTGTACGTGATCGATGCGCGCGACCCGGTGCTGCCCAAGCACCGCGACGAGCTCGAACTGCTCGCCGCCTGCGCCCGCCCGCTGCTGCCGGTGCTCAACTTTGTCGCCGCGCCCACGGCCCGGGTGGATGACTGGCGCGCCGCGCTCGCCCGCCTCGGCCTGCACGCGGTGGTGAGCTTCGACACCGTGACGCCGCCGCTCGATGGCGAGCGCGAGCTGTTCGACACCCTGGCCACCCTGATCCACGCTCACCGCGCCCGCCTGCAGGCGCTGATCGATGCCCGCGCGCGCGAGTCCGACGCCCGCCGCGAGGCTGCCCGCCGGCTGGTCGCCGAGCTGCTGGTCGAGCTGGCGGCGCTGCGCGACCGTCTCGACGAAGCTGCCGACGCCGACAGCGACGCGGTGTTGCAGGCCGCCGTTGCCCGCCTGCGCGAGGACGTGCGCCGGCGCGAGCAGGCCTGCGTCGATGCGCTGCTGCGCCTGTACCGCTTCCGCCCCGACGACGCGCGCATGGACGCGCTGCCGCTCACCGACGGGCGCTGGGACGACGACCTCTTCAACCCCGAGACCCTGCGCCAGATGGGCGTGCGCCTGGGCACCGGCGCCGCCGCGGGCGCGGCCGCTGGCCTGGGCGTGGACCTGATGGTTGGCGGCCTGACGCTGGGCGCGGCGGCCGCGCTCGGCGCCATTGCCGGCGGGCTGTGGCAGACCTTCGGCCACTACGGCGAACGCATCGCCGCCAAGCTGCGCGGGCATCGCGAGCTCACCGTGGACGACGCCATCCTGCGCATCGTCGCCCTGCGCCAGCGCGAACTGCTGGCGGCGCTGGAAGGCCGCGGCCATGCCGCGATGACGCCGATCGAAGTGGGTGGCGGCAGCGCAGGAGGCGCCGGAGGCGCTGGCGTGGGAGACAGCCGCCTGCCCATGCCCGAGATGGCAGACCCTGCAACCCGTCAGTGGCGCAGCGGGGCGCTGCCTGCCGCGCTGGCGCGTGCGCGCGCCCATCCGGAGTGGGCGCGGGATGAGGGCGACGACGACAAGGATGCAGCGGTCGCCGAGCTCGCTGGAGCACTCGGCTGAAAGGGGGCGTTTCGCCCTTCAGGTCGCGGTGCTCCGCGGGCCGACCAGGAACTGCGCAGCCGCGGTGACAGTGAAATGCCGGGGCGTGCCACGTTAAAGCCTTCTTTCATTGGTCTCATTTACAGTAAAGAATGCTTTAATACGACTCTGGAAACTAAAGTACGCTTTCAATGAGCCGCAGCACAGGCGCTTACGCCATCACGAGCACACTCGGGGAAGCGGTCCGGGCGTTCGTCCCTTACCCGCTCCCACCCGCCGATCCTCCGCTCGCAGCGGAGCGCTTCGTCGATCTCAACCGTCAGGCCGAGTTGGCGCTGGCGCGACTGGCGGGGGTTGCCGGGCTCGTGCCATCGGTGGACTGGTTGCTCTACAGCGCGATCCGGAAGGAGGCGCTGCTGACCTCACAGATCGAGGGCACTCAAGCCACACTGACCGACCTGTTCGACGATGAGGCGGGCTTGAAGGTGAGCAACACCGAAGACGTGGAGGAGGTGACGAACTACCTCCGCGCCTTTCGCTGGGTGCAGGCGCAACTGCGCGACCCCCAGGGGCTGCCGGTCAGCGTCCGGCTGCTGTGCGCGGCCCACCGCCATCTGCTTGACGGCGCACGGGGTTCCGGCAAGCAGCCGGGTGAGTTGCGCCGGTCACAGAACTGGATCGGCGGGACGCGGCCGGGCAACGCCGTCTTCGTGCCGCCCCCGCCCGAGCGGGTGGCCGATCTGCTTGCAGCGCTGGAGCGCTTCATCCATGACCCGGCCCCCGGCTTGCCAGCGCTGGTGAAGGTGGCGCTGATCCACGCCCAGTTCGAGACCATCCACCCCTTTCTCGACGGCAACGGACGTATCGGCCGCTTGCTGATCGCGGCCCTGTTCGAGCACTGGGGGCTGCTGCAAGAACCGCTGATGTATCTCAGTGGCTACCTCAAGCAGCACCAGGCCGAGTATTACCGGCGCCTTTCGCTCATCCGCGGCGAGGGCGACTGGGAGGGCTGGGTATCCTTCTTTCTGGAGGCGGTGGTCGCCGCAGCCGCCGAGGCCGAGCGCAACATCATCGCCGTAGCCAGCCTGATTACGGCCGACCGACGGTGCTTGTTGCAGTCGCCCAAGGCCGGTCCGGCCAGCTATCGGCTTTTCGAGATGCTGCCGATGATGCCGCGCTTCACGGTGGAGCATGCGCGCCAGCGTCTCGAGACCACCTTCCCGACCGCCAGCGCCGCCATACAGGTACTGGAGGCGCTGGGGATCCTCAGCGAACTGACCGGCCAGAAGAAGAACCGGGTCTACAGCTATCGGGCATATGTCGAGTTGCTGAGCCGCTAAGCGCCCTCAGTACCGCGTCCTCAGTACCGCACCGCCGGCGGCGGTGTGAACGAGTCGATGGCGTTGAGGTAGGCCGCACGCGCGAAGGCGCTCGGATCGGCGAACTTGCGCGAGCTCATCGAGCCCTTCAGCTGCGCCACCGACGCGTACTCGCGCTCGCTCATCCAGCGCGTCATCCCCGCCAGCACCTCGGTGATGGCCTGCGGGCCGTTCTTCAGCACCGCGCTCGCCATGTGCACCACGTCGGCGCCGGCGAGCAGCATCTTGAGCGCGTCCTCCGCCCGATGCACGCCCCCGGTGGCGGCCAGGCTCAGGCCGGTGTGGCCGTGCAGCAGCGCGATCCAGCGCATGGTCAGCAGGCCGTCGGCGGAGGTGGACAACTGCACACGGTCGACCACCTTCAGGCTGTCGAGGTCGATGTCGGGCTGGAAGAAGCGGTTGAACAGCGACACGCCGGCGCCGCCCGCGCCTTCGATGCGGGCAACGAAGTTGGGCAGCGCCGAGAAGAAAGGCGACAGCTTCATCGTCACCGGAATGCTCACCACCGTCTTCAGTTCGCGCAGCAGCGCGAGGTAGCGCTCCTCCAGCTCGTCGCCGCAGAAGCTCGGGTCGCCCGCCATGTACCAGGCATTGAGCTCGAGCGCATCGGCGCCGGCGGCCTGCATCTCGCGGCCGAGCTCGACCCAACCCGACAGCGAGCTGCCGTTGAGGCTGGCGATCACCGGGATCGACAGCCGCGCCTTCAGCGTTTCGATCTGCTCGAGGTAGGCGTCGAGCTTGCTCTGGTAGCCGGCCTTCGCGGGAAGGTGGCCGGCGGCCTCGCCGAAGGTGTCGGGATGGATCAGGAAGCGGTCCAGCATGCGCTCGTCGTTGACCACATCCTCCTCGAACAGCGAGTGCATGACGATCGCCGCCGCGCCGGCATCTTCCAGGCGCAGCACCGGGTCGAGCGTACGGCTGAGCGGGGTGGACGAGGGCACGATCGGGTTCTTCAGCGCCAGGCCGAGGTAGGTGGTGCGCAGGTCGGGGGCGTTCAGGTCAGCCATTTTGCGTGTCTCCGGTGCGGGCGGCGGCTTGCGGGGCTGCGTCCTCCTTCGCGGCGCCGTCCGCGGGCGCGGCTTCATCCACGCCGGGCAGCGCGGCCAGCTCCGTGTACTCATGGTGGCGATGGCGGGCGTGGCGCTCGGCCTCGTCGAGGAAGCGGGTCGAGGCCTCGGGGTTCTGCCGCTCCAGCACGGTGAAGCGGGCCTCGTTACGGGCGAAGTCGCGATAGGGCACGCTCGGCGCCGCGCTGTCGACTGACAGCGGGTTGCGGCCCTGCGCGCGCAGCCGCGGGTCGTAGCGCAGCAGCGGCCAGTGGCCGGACTTCACCGCCAGATCCTGCTGGCGAAGGTTGAAGGACATGTCCACGCCGTGGGCGATGCAGGGGCTGTAGGCGATGATGATCGACACCCCCGGGTAGCTCTCGGCGTCGAGGAAGGCCTTCAGCGTATGCACGTCCTTGGCGCCGTAGGCCACCTTGGCGACGAAGACGTTCTCGTAGTCCATCGCGATCTTCGCCAGGTCCTTCTTGTGCGAGGGCTTGCCGCCAGCGGCGAACTTGGCCACCGCACCCATCGGCGTGGCCTTGGAGTTCTGCCCGCCGGTATTGGAATACACCTCTGTGTCGAGCACCAGGATGTTCACGTCCTCGCCCGAGGCCAGCACATGGTCCAGGCCGCCGAAGCCGATGTCGTAGGCCCAGCCGTCGCCACCGATGATCCAGACGCTGCGCCGGATCAGGTATTCGGCGAGCGCGTCGAGCTGGCGCGCGGCGGCGGTGTCGATCGCGGCGAGCTTCTGCTTGAGCAGGGCGACGCGTTCGCGTTGCTCGTGGATTCCGGCCTCCGAATGCTGGTCGGCAGCGAGCAGCGTCGCGACGAGCTCTTCACCGAGCTGCGCGCCGTGCATGGTCGCCAGCGCCTGCAGCTGCGTGCGCGCGGCAGCGGCGAGCTGGTCGGTGGCGAGGCGCATGCCGAGGCCGAATTCGGCGTTGTCCTCGAACAGCGAGTTGTTCCACGCCGGGCCGCGGCCGTCGGCGTCGGTGCAGTAGGGCGTGGTCGGCAGGTTGCCGCCATAGATCGACGAGCAGCCGGTGGCGTTGGCCACCAGCATGCGGTCGCCGAAGAGCTGGGTGGCCAGGCGGATGTAGGGCGTCTCGCCGCAGCCCACGCAGGCGCCGGAGAACTCGAACAGCGGCTGCAGCAGCATCGAGCCGGGGATCGTGCTGCGCTTGGCGTCGCGACGGGCGAGATCGGGCAGCTTCAGGAAATAGTCCCAGTTCTCGGCTTCCTGCGCGCGCAGCGGCGGCTGCGGTGCCATGTTGAGCGCCTTGTGCGACACGTTGGACTTGTCGCGGATCGGGCACACATCCACGCACAGCGTGCACCCGGTGCAATCCTCGGGCGCCACCTGGTAGCTCATGTGGGTGCCGGGGGCGTAGTCCTTGCTGCGCGCGGGAACGTGCTTGAACGCGGCCGGCGCATCGGCGACGCGCTCGGCAGGGAAGACCTTGGCGCGGATCGCCGAGTGCGGGCACACGAACACGCACTTGCCGCACTGGGTGCACAGTTTCTCGTCCCACACCGGGATCTCGAGCGCGAGGTTGCGCTTCTCGTGGCGCGCGGTGCCGGTGGGCCAGGTGCCGTCGACCGGCAGCAGCGACACCGGCAGGGCGTCGCCCTTGCCCTGAATGAGCGGGATGGTGACGCGGCGGGTGAAGGCGTCGAGGCCGGTGTCGGCGATCGGCGCTGCGCCGGTCGCGGCGTCGAGCGCGGCCAGCGTCTCGGGCACCGCCACCCGCTGCAGCGCGGCCACGGTGGCGTCGATGGCGCGGTAGTTCTGCTCGGCGATGCGCCGGCCCTTGCGGCCGTAGGTCTTCTCGACCGCGCGCTTGATTGCGGCGATTGCCTGGCCCTGCGGCAGGATGCCCGAGATGGCGAAGAAGCAGGTCTGCATCACGGTGTTGATGCGCCGCCCCATGCCGGCCTCGAGCGCGACCCGGTAGGCGTCGATGACCCAGAAGCTGATCTTCTTGGCGACCATGGTGCGCTGCATCGCCGCCGGCAGCGTCGCCCACACCTTGTCGGCCGGCTCGCTGGCATTGAGCAGGAATACCGCGCTTGGCGCAGCGTGGGCGAGCACGTCGTGCTGCTCGATGAAGAGCGGCTGGTGACAGGCGACGAACTTGGCGTCGCCCGCGCCGGTGAGGTAGGCCGAGCGGATCGGCTGCGGGCCGAAGCGCAGGTGCGACACCGTCATCGCGCCGGACTTCTTCGAGTCATAGACGAAATAGCCCTGGGCGAAGAGCGCGGTCTCGTCGCCGATGATCTTGATCGAATTCTTGTTGGCCGACACCGTGCCGTCCGAACCCAGGCCGTAGAACACCGCGGCGAAGGCGCTAGCGGCGGCGTCGGTGCGGAAGGCGGCGTCCCAGGGCAGCGACAGGCCGCTGACGTCGTCCTCGATGCCGATCGTGAAGCGGCGGCGCGGCCGGGCCTGCTGCAGCTCGGCAAAGATCGCGCACACCATGGCCGGGTTGAACTCCTTGGAGCCCAGGCCGTAGCGCCCGCCGATCACCCGGGGCATCGCGGCAAAGCGCGGCGACTCGCCCGCCTGGTCCTCGGCGAGCGCCACCATCACGTCCTTGAACAGCGGCTCGCCGTCGGCGCCCGGTTCCTTGCAGCGGTCGAGCACCGCCAGGCTGCGCACGCTTTGCGGCAGCGCGGCGAGCAGGGCAGCGGGTGCGAACGGGCGGAACAGGCGCACCTTGAGCAGCCCGACCTTGTCGCCGCGGGCGGTGAGATGGGCGACGGTTTCTTCCACCGTGTCCGCGCCCGAACCCATGATCAGGATCACACGCTCGGCATCCGGCGCGCCGACGTAGTCGAAGAGCTGGTAGCGGCGGCCGGTGAGCGCGGCGAATTCATCCATCGCCTGCTGCACCACGGCGGGGAAGGCGTCGAACCACGGGTTCTGCGCCTCGCGGGCCTGGAAGAACACGTCCGGGTTCTGCGAGGTGCCGCGGATCACCGGGTGCTCGGGCGACAGCGCGCGCGTGCGCTGGGCGCTGACACGGTCGTCCGGCAGCAGCGCGTGCAGGACCTCGTCCGGGATGAAGTCGATCTTCGACACCTCGTGCGAGGTGCGAAAGCCATCGAAGAAGTGCAGCACCGGCACCCGCCCGGCGAGCGTGGCCGCGCTGGCGATGGCGGCAAAGTCGTGCGCCTCCTGCACCGAGTTCGAGGCCAGCAGCGCGAAGCCGGTGGCGCGGGTCGACATCACGTCCGAGTGGTCGCCGAAGATCGACAGCGCATGGGTGGCGAGCGCGCGCGCGGCGACATGGAAGACCGTCGGCGTGAGCTCGCCGGCGATCTTGTACATGTTCGGGATCATCAGCAGCAGGCCCTGCGAGGCGGTGAAGGTGGTCGCCAGCGCGCCCGCCTGCAGCGCGCCATGGACCGCGCCAGCGGCGCCGCCTTCGGACTGCATCTCGATCACCCGCGGCACGCTGCCCCACAGGTTGCACTTGCCCGCGGCGGCCCATTCGTCGGCCAACTCGCCCATGTTGGAGGAGGGCGTGATGGGGTAGATCGCGATCACTTCGGATGCGCGGAAGGCAACGGAGGCGGCGGCCTCGTTGCCGTCGATGGTGATCATCGGCTTCATGCGGGTGCTCCTGTCATCGTGCGCCGGCGAGGCGGTGCACGTCGAATGGCGAGTCCTCACCATACGGAGACCTTGCGGTGCAGCATTTGACATTTGTCATGGAATTCATCCATGAAAAAAATCGATTCAGGGTCGCGAGCCGCGCTCGCTCATGCGTGCCGCTTGGGGTGGCACGCCAGGGCGTGGAATACAGCCCGCGTTCGAGCGTTGTCCCTGAGAGGGCCGCTGAACGAGGTCCCACGCACGGAGAACGATCATGAGTCTTTATAGTTCAGCCGCCCCTTCTCAGCGGCCCGATTCGTCGCCACAGCCTGGCCGCGTGCAGGCGCCGAGATCCGCTTCGAGTTCGCCGCGCTCGACGACGACGGCAACGGCTGGATCGACGAGGCCGACGCGACCTGGTCGCTGCTGCGGCTGTGGTCGCCCGCTGCCGAGGGCAAGGGCAGGCTGCAGACCCTGAACGAGGCCGGCATCGGCGCCTTCTATCTCGGCCGGGTCGACACCCCGTTCAGCCTCAAGGACGCCGCCAACGACACCCAGGGCCTGCTGCGCGCGAGCAGCATCTACCTGCGCGAGGACGGTCGGGTGGGCACGCTGAGCCAGGTCGACCTGCGCGTCTGAGCGGGCTGCGGCGGCCGTCGGCACGCCATCCGCGTCGCTGCGCGGCACGACGCCCGTCGCCCCCTGAGTTGGATCAAGGCAGCACCGCGCGGGGCCATGGACAATCGGATTCCTCCCCCAGTCCGATCCCTCCAGCCCCGATACCGAGGTGCCGTCTTGAGCTTGCCCGATTTCTACCGTGATGTTCCGCGCCTGCGTGTGCGCGATCCGCTCGCCGACTTCCTCGCCGCCGCCGAGGGCGGCGTGCTGGACTACGGCTACGAGGACGCGGTCAAGCTCGCCGGCCACTCCTGCCCGACCGTGGCCTCGGCCTATGCGCTCGGCTGCCACGCCCTTGCCGCCCTCTACCCGGGCGAACTGCCCGAGCGCGGCGGCGTGCGCATCGACTTCGCCGAGCCTGTGGACAGCGGCGTGACCGGCGTCATCGCCAGCGTCCTCACCCTGCTCACGGGCGCAGCGCAGCAGGGCGGCTTCAAGGGCATCGGTGGCCACTTCGTGCGCCGCGACCTGCAGCACTTCGGGGTGGAGCTGCCCTTGTCGCTGCGCTTCACGCGCCTGGACAGCGGCAAGTCCGTCGATGCGTCGGCCGAGCTCGCGCGTGTGCCGCCACACCCCGAGGCCTCGGCACTGCTCGGCCTGTGCCTGCGCGGCCAGGCGGATGCAGATACGCGGCGCCGCTTCGGTGAGCTGTGGCAGCAGCGGGTGGCGCGCATCCTGCTGGACCATTGGGACGACGAGGCGGTGTTCCAGGTCCGCGACTGCTCGGCCGCGTCTTGAGAAGCTGACCTGCATTGGACTTAGGTTGAAGGGCCCCCGCTGAAAACCTGAGCGCTTTGGGTGCATGAGGCTTCGCCGATAGCCTGACAGCGAGTGCTGCTCAAGATCGCATGCGGCGCGGTTGCATGGCTTGGGCCCGCTGCTGAGCGTCGAAAATAGCCTGCGCGGCATCTCCAGCCAGAACTTGATCCACCTTGAGCACCGACTCGCCTTCGCTTGCCACAATCCACGGCAACCAGGGTCGGGAGTCAAACTCGTCGCTCTGGAGGGTGCGACTCAAGGCCCGCGTGGCCCAACCCGGCGCCTTGATGGCGATGACGACATCGATCCACGGCCGCGACCGGCGCAGTTCGGTGAAGAACCAATCCCCCAGCGAGCACTCGTCGGCGTCACCCGTTGGTGGGGTGAGCGCCGCTTTGAAGTCCGCGGCATCGAAGGGCGTTCTGTCGCCAACGATCACAAGCAGCGGATCACCGCCGCTTCGCTGCCAGTCGGCCAGCAC
Organism: Thauera sp. WH-1; assembly: GCF_047806685.1. Classification (NCBI taxonomy): domain Bacteria; kingdom Pseudomonadati; phylum Pseudomonadota; class Betaproteobacteria; order Rhodocyclales; family Zoogloeaceae; genus Thauera; species Thauera sp. WH-1. The sequence continues at coordinate 16,418 of NZ_JBLQGP010000005.1, read as the reverse complement.
CCTCGCCAGCGCGACGCGCGTAGCGGTCGGTGCATTGGCACCGATCACGACCACCACCTTCTCGTGGCTGAAGAGGGCCAGTTCGCTATCCGGGAAGAACAGTATCGGAATGGTTCGCATGTAGCGGCGGCGGTCCATGCCCCTGCGACGAATGGCAGCGTCAGAGTCCCGCCGCTCATAGAGCACCCAGCCATCGCCAGCGTCTGATGAGAAGCCCTCGATCTCGCCATGGTCACGTGTGGCCAAGAACGCCTTGCACACCGAACCGTCGCTCGATACCAGTTCCGGCGAGGAGTAGTTCGTCAGTTGGCCGTAACCCTCGATGCACAGGCTGTACTGATTGCCTTGCGGGGCCGCGTCGCCCGATTGCCAGATCATCGACTCCCATTCCTCGTTGCTGATGCCACGATTCACCATGATCACCGCGTGCAGGGCGTGCCTGGGCTCGTGACCGGTTCGCGCGGCGCGGCGCGCCTGCTCCGTGGCGATCATGCGCAGCGCACGAAAGTCGCCCTCGCCGAGGTACGCGACTGAAGCCACGTCGGGATCGCGCAGGGCCTTGGCCAGACTTGCATAAAACGCTGGCGTATGCGTGTCCGGCCGGCGGCTCACCCAGGAATCTGCTCGACGACTGGCCTCGCGCGCAGCGTCTCGTCCGAGAAAGCAGAATGCATGCTCGCTGGCGCTGACCCGCGCGCTGATGCGGGCCAGCAGCGGGTCGTTCGAGCGCAGGCGCCCTTGGGCTGCGCGCACAGTCAATATGGCCTGACGCGCAAAAGACCGCATCTGGGCCGAGTTACGGTGGCGTAGCCATTGCTCAGCGCCCTCCGTCGTATCCTCCCCCGACCACGCGAATAGGCGATCGAACGCCGGAAAAGGAACCGGAGGCGAGGGCGCCGAGTCGCGATCGCGCGCCGTGCGCTCGTCGCTATCGGCACGCGTGAGCGCTTCCGTCACTTCAGGAGGCAAGGCCTCGGGCACGACCATGACATAGTCCCAGATGTCCCCTGGACGATCGATCAGGAGCAATTCATAGACGCGACACGCACGTTCCGAGGCCTGGATGAGTTGCGATAGCGGGCTCGTTACCAAGCGGACGCGAAAAGGGAAATCGCCGTGTCGCGACCGTCCCAGGTCAACCGTGAGTTCAAGTTCATGATTTGCCATTCGATCCTCCCTGTCTGAATTGTTCGCCCGATCGCGCTGCGGCCACCGGTGGTGCGGTGGGCGTCCTTACGGAATTGGAATTGCGCGCGCGGCGTCGTCGACACAGCTATCCAAGAGCGATGGCTGCGCGGCTTCGGTTGACGACGTCAGGTCCCGCTCGCGCAAGTACCTTCGGCACAACTGCAGGCGGTGATTGACCAGGGCATTCATGGAGCCGGCGTGGAAGGCGTCGCGCGCGCCCACGTAGGAGAGGTGGCGTTTGATGGTCTCGCCCGGCTTCGGATGGAGCCGCCTGAACTGCTCATCGGTCAGGCCCGATTGCACCAATTCGTCCAGGATGCGCTTTGTGCCCTCGGGCGTTGCCGGCTCAAGTGACGGCGTCATGCTTGCCTCACCGTGCACTCTGCCCTGGACCAAGGCTGCGATCTCCGAGAGCATCGTCTGCATAGCGTTGGGCGACAGGCCCGCGCGCTCGGTGGCGATCAGCACCTCGACGCCTTCGCCCACGACGCAACGGAGCAGTTTCTCGACGCGATCGCCTCGGTGAGGGTGGGCAACAAGCGAAGGACGACCCGTCGATGATGCCCTGGCGGCTTCGTAGAGCGCCGCGAGGCCATCAACAGCTCTGTCCTTCTTGATTTGATTCAACACATCGAGGTGGGCTCTCGAGTAAACGGCGAACCTGCCTTGCAGGGCAGGCGGAGGTAGTAAGCCTTCCGTCTGGTAGTAGCGGATCGTTCTGATGGTGAGGCCGCTCAATTCGGCTAGCTTGTCGATTTTCCATCCCGCTTCGTCGGTCGGTGAGGTGCCGCCAAGTGGTGTATCCTCAGTCATAATGTTAACCATTACACTTGTAATTGTCAGTCTTTAATGATAGGCTGCGGTAACGCTTCTGGCAACTCCAATCAAGCACGGCGGGAGAGAACGACGTATGTCCAATCAGCGAACCCACGGCGGCCTGTATCTCGTCACCCTCAATAATGAGACGCCTATCTCGGTCAATGCGGGAGATCACCGGGTCGCGCAACGAGCCATCCAGGTTCGACGCGGCGATATCAAAGTGGGTAAGTCTGAGCACCTGACAAAACGCCATGGCAACTACGTACGGAACTTTGGCCGAGATCACGTCAATTTTTCTGTGCTTGCCTATATCCCCGGCGGAAAGTCCGATCGGGATCGTGCAGAGTCGGTCGTTTTCGAATGCTTTCGCCCGTTCCGGATCAGGGGGACGACAGGTCGACTCAACGAGTGGATGAATGGGGTGAGCGCGTCCGACGCGAGGGCAATGGCACTTGAAGCACTGCGCGACTCCGGCATTGAGCACCTCGTGGTACCGGAAGAGGGTGACGGGTCGGCAGATACCCCGCCGATGGCGGTCGTCGGGCAGGTTCGCGCCACCGCGGATCGGAATCGCAAGGCCAACCGCCGTGGCGGCGCGACCGCTTCTGATTCGCCCACGAACGGGTATGCGCAGCAGACGATCATGCATATCGACTTTCTCGACGCAAATGACGTCCTTGACGGTCAGACGTTCAAGCGACTGCATCATCGGTCGTCGGTCTCGGCCGCGACCCACCGTAGTTACTGCGCCGAGCGCATCGCCAGAAGCGGAGATTTCGACCGAGGCGTAAGAGGTGAGCCGAACAGGAATGTGTGCCGCCGTCTCGGGCTCATTGCAGATGCGTTGAGCGCTCGTGTTCCGCCGGTTTCCCGCGACGAGATCGAGGTGCTGATACGACAAGCGCTTCGCGAATTTCCCCTGTGAGGTGGAGACCTGCTTTCCGGAATCTCGCCATGAGGCGGATCGGCCTGCTTGCGCTGGTGCTCGTCACAATGTCCAGTAACACTCAGGCATCGGCGATTGGTGCCATCGGCAGCCTGATCATCAAGTTCTTCGGCGACGCTGCGGCGTCGCGTGAGTTGGTTCAGTCGGGAAGGGCGGTTCGTGAGGGTGCTGAAACCCTCCCGGCCACAGGGCGGCCTCCGAATTCGTCGTCTGCACCGACGGAGGCGGCCAGCAGTCCCGCCGTCGCGCCGAAGCCCGAGAGGGAAGACTGGGGCGGACCATTGCCATTGGTCGAGCGAGATGTTTCGAGGGATGAGGTGTTGAGGCGTGGCGTGGCCGGCGGCCGGTCGGTGTTGGAGCATGAGAAGCAGACCGCCTGCGCAGACGGTAATGGCGGTAACGCCCTCGCGATGGAAGGTCGTTCGGGCTGCGGTGACGGAGCGAGCTACTGAGGGGCTGGCACACGGGGCATGCCGGCTAGTCGCGCCCGCTGGCGCGCAGACGCCGCAGCACGCTAGCGCGATAGAGGGCCGACAGCAGGCGGCGCAGGCCGGGCAGCCCGATCAGCCAGGCGAGCGGACGCAGCAAGGGCACGCGCGACATCAGCAGGATGTAGGCGTCGAGCTCGCGATGGATGCGACCGCGGGCGTCGGCGACGTGGAGTTCGCGCAGGGCGAGGCCGGGGTCGATCCCCTGCGCGCGCAAGTCCTCGTCGCGTCCGGTGATGTCGATCCAGCACACGGTGTCCGCCGCGTCGCCCGCCAGCGACTCGTACTGCTGGCGGTCGCGCACGCAGCGTGGGCAGGCGCCGTCGTAATACACGGTCAGCCGTTCCGGATCGTCCTTCATCGCATCGTCTTCATCGCATTGCGCGCCTGCCGTCTAGCGGGCGCGCGGGCTTGGGCCTGGCGTGCTCATTGCCCCGACTCGTCGTAGAGCGAGGGCGTGACCCCGGCGCTGGCGAGGAATTCGCGCAGTTGCTTGATCGCCTGCTTGCCGAATTCGTTGCTGTGGTGCGGGTGGTGGAGGAAGAACTCGTGGCGGTTGAGCACGACGCGAAAGCGCGCGCCGTGTCCGCTCTCGACGAGCGCGCCGAGATGGTTCAACAGCGATTCCACCTCGCGCCACTGCAGGTTGCTCGGGGGCGGGTCGCGGAAGATCGCCTGTAGGACGTTGCGGTGCTTGTTGCTCATGCTGCAGCCTCGTGCGGGGAAGCGACACTTCCATGGTAGTCCGCCCGGCTCCAGCTTTCAGCCTTGCGCTTGCCCCGCCCCGATGCCGAGCGCGGCCTGTCCGGCCTTTGCCGGGTCGGCCGTCAGCATGGCGGCCGCGCGCTCCGACGCCACCAGGATCAGCTTCATCGTCGCCCGCGTCGCACCCACGAAGAGCTTGCGCATGGTGAGCTCGTCCATCCCGTCTGCCCTCGGTTCGAAGTCGATCTCGGTGAAGATGATGCAGGGCGCGGACTGGCCCTTGAAGCGGTACACGGAATCGATCAGCAGCTCGCCCTGCGAGTGCTCGGGCTCGCCGAGCAGGTCGTAGCGGCCGGTGAAGGCGCGCAGGCGGTGGGGGCCGAGGTGCTCTAGCGGGGTGAAGCGCGAATGCTCGCGGCCGCGGAAGGTGAGCAGCACGATCATGTCGCGGCGAAAGCCCAGCCCGAGCGCGCGCGTGATCGCGCGCTTGGTGGCTTCCAGCATGCCGGCCTCGTCGTGCCAGGCGAGCAGCTCGGGTTCGCTGTCGGCCACCGGGCTGCCGGCGCGGATCGGGGTGGGCAGGGGCAGGCAGGCGTTGAGCAGCGCGAGCACGTCGGCCGGGGTGCGGTAGTTGGTGTCGGCGCTGAGCCCGACCCAGCCCGGCAGGGCCACCGCGGGGCGGTCGTAGAGGTTCTGCAGCGGGTCTTCCAGCCACCAGGCGCGCCCGCCCGGCTTGAGCAGTGCGAGCAGGGCGTCGCGCCAGGGCTCCATGAAGTCCTGGCCTTCGTCGATGATCAGCTCGTCGAACTGCCACCGGGGGTCGGGCTGCCCGCTGGCGGGGGCGGCCACCAGGGCGGCGAAGTCCGCCTCCATGCGGCGAAAGGCGCCGGGGGCGCCGAAGCGCGGCGGACGGCCGGCGTCGCGCAGGCGACGGTCGCAGAGCTGGTGGTAGGTGGCGATCTCGCCGCCGGCGGGGGCGATACGGGCGAAGTGGTCGGCCAGCGGGCGGTTGTAGCAGACGTAGAGCGGGCGCCGGCCGGCAGCGAGCGCATCGGTGTAGGCGGCGAGCGCGAGCTGGGTCTTGCCGCTGCCGGCGGTGGCGGTCACGCGCAGGCGGTGCGGGCTCATGTCGATGCGGCGCGCCCATTCGGTGAGCCCGCCCGACAGCCGTGTGCTCAGGTCGTCCACCTGGCCGATGTGGGATTGCACGTCGGGCACCAGCTCGAGCAGGTCGGCGAAGAAGCGGTGCAGGGCCTGCTGGCGGGCAGGGTCGGCGGGCGGTGCACCGTCGGCGTCGCGGGTGAGGGCGAGGATCGTGGCCACCAGCTGCTCGCGCCGCGGCGCATCGACGATGCGCGCCGGGTCGAGGCCGGCGGTGCCGGGCTGGCGCACGCTGTAGTCGGGGCAGTAGAGCAGCACGTCGAGCATCGGCTCGGCGCCGCTCAGCGCCGGGCGCAGGCGGGCACGCAAGGCGTCGGCCTGGCGCGCCAGATCCACGCTGATGTTGCGCTCGCGCCGCCGGCCCGGTCGCAGCAGCCCATGCTCGCCCTCGTCGAGGAAGCCGGCCTGCTGTTCGACGAGCAGGATCCGCCCGCCCGGCCCGAGGACGACGAAGCCGATGTCGCCGAACACCGCCACGCTGCCTTCGGCCCGCGTCCAGTGCAGGCCGTGGTAGATCGTCGTGTCGGCGGGCAGCGCACCGGCGAGCAGCGCGAGCGTCTGCAGCTCGCGGGCGCGGGCGCCGCTGGCGGGCAGCAGGCGCCAGCCTTCGGGGTGGGTCTTGGCCATGGCGGTGGGTGGGCGATGAACAGCGGGCAGTTTACACATTCGCGCGCCGGCACCCGCGGCGGCGCGATGCGCTATCCTGCGGCGCTCGCCGCGTTGCCCGGCCGGCGCCCCTGCGGAAACCGTGCATGCTGTCCCTGAGCTTTTCCAACCGCTTCGAAATCCTCCTCGACGAGCTCCTCGAGCGCCTGGCCGAGGAGCAGCCCGGCCCCTTCGGCGAGCGCGAGGTGGTGGTGCCGAGCGCCGCGCTGCGCCGTCGGCTCGAGCTGGCGGTGGCCGACCACGAGGGCGTGTGCGCCAACCTGCGCTGCGACTTCCTCGCCCAGTGGCTGTGGCAGCAGATCGGCCGCGTCGTGCCCGAGGTGCCGGCGCGCTCGCCCTTCTCGCCGGCGCTGCTGGCCTGGCGCATCCACGGCCTGCTCGATGCGGACGCGGCCGAAGGCGCCTGGCTGAGCGAGCACCCGCGCCTAGCGCATTACCTCGCCGGCGCCGACGCGCGCATGCGCTTCGAGCTTGCCGAGCGCATCGCGCGCGTGTTCGACCACTACCTCACCTATCGGCCGCAGTGGCTGGCGCGCTGGAGCGAGGGCCGCGGCAGCGTGCTGGAGGCGGACGCGAGCGCCGCCGCGCGCGCCGACGAGGCCTGGCAGGCCGCGCTGTGGCGCCGCATCCGCGAGGCCATGGGCCTGCGCAGTGAGCATCCGGCGACCGCCTTCCTGCGCGCGGTGACGGCGATGGATCACGACGCGCTCGCCGCCACCGGCCTGCCGCGCAGCGTGCATGTGTTCGGCCTGCCGGCGCTGCCGCCGCTCTACCTCGACATGCTGCGCGAGCTGGCGCGGGTGGTGGATGTGCGCCTGTACGTGCTCAACCCCTGCCGCGAGTTCTGGTTCGACATCGTCGATGCGCGCCGCCTGTCCTGGCTCGCCACCCGCCAGCAGGACCTGTTCTTCGAGACCGGCAACCGCCTGCTCGCCGCCTGGGGCAAGCAGACCCGCGCCCACATCGGCCTGCTGTTCGAGGGCGAGCACGTGCTCGAGGACGAAGCCTTGTTCGCACCGCATCCCGGCCGCCATCTGCTTGCCCGCGTGCACAACGCCATCCTCGACCTGCAGGAACTCCCGCCCGCCGGGGTCAAGCTGGCCGCCGCCGACCGCAGCATCGAGGTGCATGTCTGCCATTCGCGCACGCGCGAGCTCGAGGTGCTGCACGACCGCCTGCTCGGGCTGTTCAAGGCGCACGAGGGCACGCCGGACGCGCTCAGCCCGGCCGACGTGGTGGTGCTCACCCCCGACCTGGAGGCGAGCGCGCCGCTGATCGAGGCGGTGTTCGGCACCGCGCCGCCGGCGCGCCGCATCCCCTGGCGCATCACCGGCCTGGGCGGCACCCATGACAACCCCATCGCCCAGGTGCTCGACCGCATGCTCGGCCTGGCCGCCAGCCGTTTTCCCGCCACCCAGGTGTTCGATCTGCTGCAGCAGGCCCCGGTCGCCGCCCACCACGGCCTGGACGACACGGCGCTGGAGACCATCCATGACTGGCTGCGCGCCGCCGGCGTGCGCTGGGGCCTGGATGCCGGCGCGGTGCATGCGGTGCTGGGGCAGCCGGGGGGCGAGCCGACCGGCCTGCCGCATACGCTGGAGGAGGGCCTGCACCGCCTGTTCCTCGCCTGGGCCGCGGGCGACGCCGCCCAGCACGCGTCCTTTGCCGGGCGCATCGGCGCCGCCGCGCCCGAGGGCCAGGCGGCGCTCGCGCTTGGCCGCTTCTGGCGCTATGCCGAGAGCCTGCGTAGCCTGCGCACGCGCCTGCTGCAGGACCATGACGCCGCGGGCTGGCGCGCGCTGCTCAACGAGGTGCTCGACCGCCTGGTCGGCGACGCCGCAACCTGGGCGGACGAACTGCGCGAGCTGCGCGCCGCCATCGCCCAGCTCGCCGACGACATGACGGCGGGCGGCTGCGCGGCCGCGCAGGGGCTGGCGGTGATCCGCCCCGCGCTCGCGGCCCTGCTCGACGACCCGGCGCGCGGCGGCGTACCCGGCGGCACGCTCAGCTTCTCCGCGCTGTCCTCGCTGCGCGGGCTGCCCTATCGCGTGGTGTGCGTGATCGGGCTCGACCACGGGCTGTTCCCCGGCAGCGACCGCGCGGCCGAGTTCGACCTCATGGCGGCCCGCCCCCAGGCCGGTGACCGCCAGCGCCGGCTGGACGAGCGCAACCTCTTCCTCGACGTGCTGCTGTCGGCGCGCGAGGTGCTGCACCTGTCCTACGTCGGGCGCAGCGTGCGCGACGGCAGCGAATTGCGGCCCTCGGTGCTGGTCGATGAGTTGCTCGACGTGCTCGCCGAGGCCACCGCGAGCAGCGCCACCGACCCCGACGCGCTTGCCGCGGCGCGCCAGCGCCTGTGCGTGGCGCATCCGCTGCAGGCCTTCGCCCCCGACTACTTCCTGCCCGCCGAGCGTGGTGATGCGCGTCTGGTGAGTTTCAACGAAGGCTACGCCGAGGCCCTCGCCGCTCGCCTCGGGGCCGCGGCACGCGCGGCGGCGGCATCGCCCAATGGTCCGGTCGCGGACGCGGAGCACGGCGCCGAGCCCGCTGCGGCCAATGCTCAGGCCGCGCTGGCAGAGGCTTCGGAGGGCACGAGTGGGGGCGCGAGTGGGGGCGCGATCGAGGCCGTGACGGACGGCGAGTCGGAGGGCGCGTCGGACGACGAAGGCGAGGGCCCGTTTGCCGTCGATGTCGCCCCCTTCTTCGAGCGTCCCCTGCCGCCGCCCGGGCCGGAGTGGCGCTCGCTCACGCTCGAGCGCCTGGTGCGCTTCTACCGCAACCCCTGCCGCGAGCTGCTGCGTGAGCGCCTCGGCCTGGACCTGCCCGAAGCCGATGCCGAGCTCGAGGACACCGAGCGCTTCGTGCCCGACCGGCCCGCACGCTGGGCGCTGGCCGAGCGCCTGATGCCGGTACTGCTCGGCGCCCAGGCTGATGGGCGCGACCCCGCGCTGAGGGCCGCGGGCGAGGGCGCTGGTCGCGACGACGCGGCGCTCGCGCAGCTGGCGCGCGCCGGCGGCGAGTTCCCGCGCGGCGCCATGGGCGAAGCGGGCCTGGCCGCCGAGCTGGCGGCGATGCGCGACTTTGCCGCCCGCCTGGCCGTGGCGCGATGCGCGCCGGCGATCGAGGCCGCGAGTTGCCAGTGTGCGTTCGCGCTCGCCGGCGAGCCGTGGACGCTGGGCGCCGTGCTCGGCGAGCTGCGCCCCGAAGGCATGCTGCGCTGGCGCTATGCCGATGCCGGCGCCAGCCACTATCTCGAGGCCTGGATCGCCCACCTGATGCTGTGCGCCGGTGGCCCGGCCGGCGTCGAGCGCCGCACCCGGGTACTGCTGCGCGACGCCGATGTCGCCTTCGCCGCGCTCGACCCGGCACAGGCGCACGAGCTCCTCGCCGGCCTGCTGGCGCTCTACCGCGAGGGCCTGATGCAGCCGCTGCACTTCTTCCCCAAGTCGGCCTGGGCCTGCGTTTCCAACGACGGCAATGCGCGCAAGGCGCACGACAAATGGACGGGCGGCCAGCGCGCGCAGTTCGGCGAAGGCCGCGACCCCGCCTACCGCCTGGCGCTGCGCGGCGTCGAACAGCCGCTGGATGCGCGCTTCTTCGCGCTCGCGCAGCAGGTCTTCGGCCCCTTGCGTGAGCACCTGCAGCAAGCGGGCGCCGACGGCCTGGCGCCGCCGGCCTGAGTCACGAGGAAGCTCACGCCATGCCGCTCACCCTCGCCGCCCCCGTCCATAGCGAGCTGATCATCAAGAAGAGCCGCTTCATCGGCTGCGTGCAGCCGATGGCCGACCGCGCCGGCGCGCAGAAGGTGGTGGCCGAACTGTGGGCGCAGCACCCCGGCGCACGCCATGTGTGCTGGGCGCTGCTTGCGGGCGGCCAGTCGGCGGCGGTGGACGACGGCGAGCCCAGCGGCACCGCGGGCCGGCCGATGCTCGAGGTGCTGCGCCACCAGGACCTGGAAGGCGTGCTTGCCACCGTGGTGCGCTACTTCGGCGGCGTCAAGCTCGGCGCCGGCGGCCTGGTGCGCGCCTACACCGACGCCGTGGCCCAGGCCCTGCTGCAGGCCGAGAAGGTACCGATCGTGCGCCTCGCGACCTTGCGCTGCGCCGTGCCCTATGCCCTCGAGGGCCTGCTGCGGCGCGAACTCGATGGCGCAGGGGCGAAGCTGCAGAGGGTGACCCATGGCGACGCGGTCGAGCTGTGCTTCAGCCTGCCCGAGGATGCCGCCGCCGCCCTGCAGACCCGCCTGAGCGAGGCCGGCCAGGGCCGCATCGTGTGGCTGGAGGCGACGCCGGGGCCGGACTGAGCTGCGGCGCCGGGACGCGGCGGGACGGCGTATCGATCACGCGAGGATCACGCGCGCGGGGACTTGAAATCGAGCCGGTTGAAACCTAGTTAGGGAAGCGGGAGGCCCACCAGGGCGCTCGTTCCACACCACAACCGGAGGTTCGCATGTACGCCCGTTCATTGTTCCCCCGCGACGTGTTCGCGGAACTGGACCGCCTGCAGCGCGAGATGCAGCAGGCTTTCGACACCGGCCCCAGCATCCGCGGCCTGACACGCGGCTACCCCGCGCTCAACGTCGGCGGTACGCCGACGTCGGTGGAAATCTACGCTTTCGCACCCGGTCTCGACCCCGCCACGCTCGACGTCCAGCTCGAGAAGGGCATGCTCACCCTCGCCGGCGAGCGCAAGGCGCCGGAGGTCCCGGAAAAGGCGACCGTGCATATCGGCGAGCGCTTCTCGGGCCGCTTCCGCCGCGTCGTCAGCCTGCCCGACGACGTCGACCCCAATGCGATCGAGGCCAGGTACCGCGACGGCGTGCTGCACGTCAGCGTCCGCCGCAAGGAAGAAGCCCAGCCGCGCCGCATCGCCATCCAGTAAGGATTACGGAGGACAGACCATGAGCAACAAGACCGATATCGCGAGCGCCGCCACCAAGGCTGCCGCCCAGGGCTCCGCCGAGGCGCCGCGCGAGGAAGCGAGCCTGCTGCCGCCCGTCGACGTGATCGAGGACGCCGGCGGCATCACGCTCTACGCCGACCTGCCCGGGGTGCCGAAGGAGCGCCTCGCCCTGCAGGTCGAGGGCGACACGCTCAGCATCGAGGGCGAGCTGGCGCTGTCCGTGCCGGAAGGCATGGAGGCGAGCCACGCCGAGGTCAAGCTGCCGCGCTACCGCCGCATGTTTACGCTGTCGCGCGAGCTCGACCCGAACAAGGTCGAGGCGAAGTTCGAGCACGGCGTGCTGAGGCTGCGCATCCCCAAGGCGGAGCACGCCCAGCCCAAGCGCATCGAGGTGCAGATCGCCTGAGCTTTCTGGTAGTTTTCCATGGCGTCGGCCTTGAAGTGGAGGAAGAACGCCATGGACATCCTGACCAGCATCCGGGCCCAGATCGACGCTGTGCGGCTGCCGCTGTATGCGGTCACCGTCAGCGCCGTGCGCCGGCCCGACACCCCCCTGCTGCTGATGCTGCACTGGCACGGCTTTCGCAGGGACGAAGCGGCCGGACCGGAGCCCGCGCGACGGCGCGCGGTGCCCGGCTCGGCCCTGCAGCTCAATCCGCGCTGGCAGGCGCTCGAGGAGATCGACGGCGCGATGCTCGACGCCGCCTGGCAGCTCGGCGCCTGGGACATGGAGCGCAGCGTGCGCCGCGGCTGCAACGACGCGGGCGCGTCGGCACGCGAGGCCCATGAGTGCCGCCAGGCCTTCGGCGACAACCCGCTCGCCCCGGGCAGTGACGCCCACCTGGTTGCCGAGGCGCCCGATCGCGACGAACTGATGCAACTCGCCGCCCGCCGCGGCTACGTGCGCTGGCTGTTCCGCCCGGTGCGCTCCGGGCTGTGGCGCGCCGTCGCCGATGACGACACGCTCGACGCCGAGGGCGGGCGTACCCCCCCCTGCCCGGTGGCGCCGCGCGCGCTGGGCGAGCCGCAACGGGCGCCGGTGGTGTATCGACTCGGCCGCATCAGGCGCCTCCTGCTGCCCTGATTTCCCCCTCTTGAAATCCGTTTTCGCTGTCCCCATCTCGCCCTCCGTCGGCACACTCCCGACCGTGAATGCCGCGCCGCGCCTGGGTTCGTGGCCCGCGCCAGGCGCGGCTTCGCGATCGCTACTCTGGTGATATGAACTCGTAAAGGAGATCGAGAGATGCACATTCGTCCCCTACGCGACCGGATCATCGTCAAGCGCGTCGAAGCCCAGCGCACGACCGCGTCCGGCATCGTGATTCCCGATACTGCCGCCGAGAAGCCCGAGCAGGGCGAGGTCGTCGCCGTCGGCCCCGGCCGCCGCGACGACGCCGGCGCGCTGATCCCGATGGAGGTGAAGGCCGGCGATCTGGTGCTGTTCGGCAAGTACGCCGGGCAGACGGTGAAAATCGACGGCGAAGAACTGCTGGTGATGCGCGAGGACGACGTCATGGGCGTCGTCGAGCGCGATGCCGCGGCCTTGAAGAAGGCCGCCTGATTCCCCGGCAACCCGAATCAAGGAGACAAACAGACATGGCAGCAAAGATCGTCCAGTTCCACGATTCCGCCCGCGAACGCATCGTCCGCGGCGTCAATACCCTGGCCAATGCGGTCAAGGTGACCCTGGGCCCGAAGGGCCGCAACGTCGTGCTCGACCGCAGCTTCGGCGCGCCGGTGATCACCAAGGACGGCGTCTCGGTGGCCAAGGAGATCGAGCTCAAGGACAAGCTCGAGAACATGGGCGCGCAGATGGTCAAGCAGGTCGCCTCCAAGACCGCGGACGTCGCTGGTGACGGCACCACCACCGCCACTGTGCTCGCCCAGGCCATCGTCGTCGAAGGCATGAAGTACGTCGCCGCCGGCATGAACCCGATGGACCTCAAGCGCGGCATCGACAAGGCGGTCGCCGCCACCGTCGACGAGCTGAAGAAGCTGTCGAAGCCGTGCTCGACCGGCAAGGAGATCGCCCAGGTGGCGTCGATCTCGGCCAACTCCGACGCCGACATCGGCGACATCATCGCCCGTGCCATGGACAAGGTCGGCAAGGAAGGCGTGATCACCGTCGAGGACGGCAAGAGCCTGCAGAACGAGCTCGACGTCGTCGAGGGCATGCAGTTCGACCGCGGCTACCTGTCGCCCTACTTCATCAACAACCCGGACAAGCAGGTCGCCGTGCTCGACGATCCGCTGGTGCTGATCTACGACAAGAAGATCTCCAGCATCCGCGAGCTGCTGCCGGTGCTCGAGGAGGTCGCCAAGGCCGGCAAGCCGCTCCTGATCATCGCCGAGGACATCGAGGGCGAGGCGCTCGCCACCCTGGTGGTCAACAGCATGCGCGGCGTGCTCAAGGTCGCGGCGGTGAAGGCGCCCGGCTTCGGCGACCGCCGCAAGGCCATGCTCGAGGACATCGCCATCCTCACCGGCGGCACGGTGATTGCCGAGGAGACAGGCAAGCAGCTCGACAAGGCCACGCTTGCCGACCTCGGCCGCGCCAAGCGCGTCGAGGTGCACAAGGAGAACACCACGATCATCGACGGCGCCGGCGAGGACGCCAGCATCAAGGCCCGCGTGGCGGCGATCCAGCGTCAGATCGAGGACGCCACCTCCGACTACGACCGCGAGAAGCTGCAGGAGCGCGTCGCCAAACTCGCCGGCGGCGTGGCGGTGATCAAGGTCGGTGCGGCGACCGAGGTCGAGATGAAGGAGAAGAAGGACCGCGTCGACGACGCCCTGCACGCCACCCGCGCAGCGGTGGAAGAGGGCATCGTGCCCGGCGGCGGGGTCGCGCTGCTGCGCGCCCGCGCCGCGGTGAAGGCGCTCAAGGGCGACAACCACGACCAGGACGCCGGCATCAAGATCGTGCTGCGCGCGCTCGAGGAGCCGCTGCGCGCGATCGCGGCCAACGCCGGCGACGAGCCGAGCGTGGTGGTGGCCAAGGTCGAGGAGGGCGCTGGCAACTTTGGCTACAACGCCGCCAGCGGCGAGTACGGTGACCTGGTCGCGATCGGCGTCATCGACCCGACCAAGGTTACCCGCAGCGCGCTGCAGAATGCGGCCTCGGTCGCCGGCCTGATCCTCACCACCGACGCCACCGTGGCCGAGGCGCCGAAGGAGGAGAAGGCCGCTGCGCCGGCGATGCCGGAGATGGATTACTGATCCGGCCTGCGCGTCTGCCGTCGCGCAGGCGCGCACTCTGCACGCGGTCGCAGCATGACGACGCCCGCAACGGGGAGGCCCGTTGCGGGCGTTTCATCATGGCGCAGGGCGGGTTGGGCACTGACACGGGCGTCGGCAGGACCTATAACGGGACAACGCCGGCAATCCCTTGCCCCTGGGCTGCATCCCCGCACCTTCGCACAAGCCACTTCCAGAGGTCTTCGAGATGAGCGACATCACCGACAACATGCGCAAGCACTCCTCCCAGGTCGTCGACGGCATCGAGGCCGCCCCTGCGCGTGCCATGCTGCGCGCCGTCGGCTTCAACGACGAGGATTTCAGGAAGCCGCAGATCGGCATCGCCTCGACCTGGGCCAACGTCACGCCCTGCAACATGCACATCGACAAACTCGCGCAAGAGGCCGAGAAGGGTGCGAACGCGGCCGGCGGCAAGGCCGTCATCTTCAACACCATCACCATCTCCGACGGCATCGCCAACGGCACCGAGGGCATGAAGTACTCGCTGGTGTCGCGTGAGGTCATCGCCGACTCCATCGAGACCGTGGCCGGCTGCGAAGGCTTCGACGGCCTCATCGCGATTGGCGGCTGCGACAAGAACATGCCCGGTTGCCTCATCGGCATGGCCCGCCTGAACCGCCCCTCGATCTTCGTCTACGGCGGCACCATCCGGCCCGGCGCCGGCCATACCGACATCATCTCGGTGTTCGAGGCCGTCGGCCGGCACGCCGCGGGGGAGCTCAGCCTGCATCAGTTCAAGCAGATCGAGGACACCGCCATCCCGGGGCCGGGCTCCTGCGGCGGCATGTACACCGCCAACACCATGGCCTCGGCGATCGAAGCGCTGGGCATGTCGCTGCCGGGTTCGTCGGCGCAGGAAGCGGTCTCGGTCGACAAGGCCTCGGACTGCTACCGTGCCGGTCAGCAGGTGCTGGAGTTGCTCGCACGCGACATCAAGCCGCGCGACATCATGACCCGCAAGGCCTTCGAGAACGCGATCCGCGTGACCATCGCGCTCGCCGGTTCCACCAACGCCGTGCTGCATCTGCTCGCCATGGCCCACGCCGTGGACGTGGAGCTGACGCTGGACGACTTCGTCGAGATCGGCAAGACCACGCCGGTGCTCGCCGACCTGCGCCCGAGCGGCAAGTACATGATGTCCGAGCTGGTCGCGATCGGCGGCATCCAGCCGCTGATGAAGCGCATGCTCGATGCCGGCCTGCTGCACGGCGACACGCTGACCGTCACCGGCAGGACGCTGGCGGAGAACCTCGCCGATGTCGCCGACTATCCGCCGGGTCAGGACATCATTCGCCCCTTCGCCAACCCGATCAAAACGGACTCGCATCTGGTCATCCTGCACGGCAACCTGTCGCCAACCGGCGCGGTCGCCAAGATCACCGGCAAGGAAGGCCTGCGCTTCGCGGGCCGCGCGCGCGTCTATCACGGCGAGGAGGCCGCGCTGGCCGGCATCCTCGACGGCGAGGTGGTCGCCGGCGATGTCATCGTGATCCGCTACGAGGGGCCGAAGGGCGGTCCGGGCATGCGCGAAATGCTGTCGCCGACCTCGGCCGTCATGGGCAAAGGCCTCGGCAAGGACGTCGCGCTCATCACCGATGGCCGCTTCTCCGGCGGCTCTCATGGCTTCGTGGTCGGCCACATCACGCCGGAAGCCTTCGACGGCGGCCCGATCGCGCTGGTCGAGAACGGCGATGCCATCACCATCGACGCGCAAACCCGCGAGATCAGCCTAGATGTGTCGGATGCGGTGCTTGCCGCGCGCCGAGCGCGCTGGACGCAGCCGAAGCCGCTCTACACGCGCGGCGTCCTGGCCAAGTACGCAAAGCTGGTCTCCAGCGCCTCGGAAGGCGCCGTCACCGACAAGTAAGTGGGGCCGCGCGCGTGCGGAAGGGCTCGCGTGCCAGGCGGTACGCATGGACGAGAAGATGCGACGGGTTTCGGGTATCGGCCGCGACCGGCCGGCGGCGACCCTGCTCCAGATCCGACGTTGAGCGAGACCGCTCAGGCTCAAGCAGCCCTGCGCTTGGTGATGTCGATTTTCTCGCGCGGCTGGCGGCTTCGTCGGGCGACAGGGCATTGGCGCATCGTTTGGCGAGGTCAGTACCCCGCGAAGATCTGCGGTCGGAGATGCCGGCAGGATTCTCCTCGTCGGACTCTCCTGGATGACCGGTTTACTGCGACCAACTCGGAGCTCGCGTTGGCTTAACCCGGCCATCAGGAGACATAGCGGCTGAGAAATTTCCTCCAACGCGAACGGCGGGTAACCGATCTGGGACTGGTCATCG